>WYBA01000492.1 GCA_011526095.1 Myxococcales bacterium
GGGCGGCGCGGCGGGCGTGGGCGCGGGCGCGGGCGCCGGCGCCGACGTCACGACGTCCGGGGACGGCGCCGAGGTCGGCGCCGCGGGCTCCGGCGCGACCTCGCCGGTGACCGCGCGCAGCGGCACCGCCGCGGCGGCCTGTGCCTCGACCTCCTCGATCAGCTCGTCGGACAGGATCTCGCCGGAGTCGGACGCATCGCCCGGCGACACCACCTCGTCCTGCAGGTCCGCGTCGTCGAGCGCGATGTCCTCGCTCTCGGCGCTCGCGGCCAGGTCGGTCACGACGCCCGGCTCGACCACCGGCGGCGTCGCGACCGGCGCGGCGACCGACAGCTCCCCGCTGACATCTCCGCGCGGCTCCGTCGTCGCGCGATCGGCGACGTCGATGTCGACGTCGGCCTCGGATGAAGGGGCCGGCGCCGCGGCGGGCGCCGCCGCGTCCGTCACGAACGTCACCGTCGGCAGCGCGCGCGCCGCGGCGGCCCCCGGCGCCGGCAACGCCCCGCTGTCGACCAGCTCCTCCAGGTCGTCGTCGGACAGCGCCATCGTCGCGGCGCGCGGCTGGGTGATCGGCCCGCGCGGCGCCGCGGCCGGCTCCTCCGCCGCCGCCTCGTGCGCCGGCGCCTCGACCGGCGGGCGCGGGATCTCGGTGGCCGCGGTCGGCTCGGCCGCGTCGTCGTCGCCATCGTCTCGCGGCACCTCGAGCCCGAGGGCCTCGAGCTGGATCGCCGGCATCTCCCGCGTCCGGCCGTCGGCGACGACGTCGAGCGCGCCGGGGTCGAGCGCGCGGGCCGCAGCCGCGGCGGGCGTCGACGGCACGCCTGTCCCTGGCTGGCCGATCGCGATCACCCCCGAGTCGGTGCGCGCGCGGATCGGGACGTCCTCGGGCTCGGCGAACTCGTCGGGCCCGTCGGCCTCGTCGAGGGACGCCGAGCGGCCCGCATCGGCCGGTGCGAGACCAACGTCGACCGGCGCGGCGCGCGGCACGGGCTGTGAGGCGTCGTTGCCGAAGCTGTACGCGATCGACACCGCGAGGTTCGGATCCTCCGGCACCGGCGCGACCACCGGGTGGGAGCTGGAGCGGCGAGGCACGTTGTCCGACGGCACGCGCAGCCCCGCGCCGCGGCGGCGGCGGCGCCGGCGCTCGGCCGTCGTCATGCCCTCCTCCAGCTCGGGCGCGTCGGTGTCGTCGGAGCGCTTGCTCACGCGCGACCTCCGCCGGTCTGGCCGAGCGGCTGCCCGCACCGGACCGGCGAGCCCGGCGCCGGCGGGGACGCCGTCACCGCGCCGGGCTCGAGCAGCAGCACCACCGTCGAGCCGAGCAGGAACGCCCCGAGCTCGTCGCCGCGTCGCACCCGCGGGCGGGGGGACGGCGAGATCCGGCGCAGCTCGCCGCCGGCGCGCCAGCCGCGGCTGTCGGTGCCGAGATGCACGAGCCAGATGTTGCCGACGCCGACCGCGCTGACCATGACGACCGCGACGCGACCGACCGCGGTGTCGAGGTGGATGACGGCGCGCTCGTTGCGCGCCAGCAGGCCGTCGACGCCGTCGACGAACCGCTGGCTGACCGGCCAGAGCTCGCCCGGGACGTAGTCGTAGCCCACCAGCTCGCCGTCGAGCGGCGCGTGGACCCGGTGGTAGTTGGCCGGCGACAGGTAGATCGTGGTGAACCAGCCGCCGGTGAACCGCGCGGCCAGCGACTCGTCGCACAAGAGGTCCGCGACCCGGTAGTCGATGCCCTTGGCCTGCACGAGCGTGCCGTCGGCGATCGGCCCGGCGACGGCGAGCCGGCCGTCGCACGGGCACGCCAGCGCGGTGGCGGGCAGCTCGAACGGCCGCGCGCCCGGGCGCAGCCGCCGGGCGAACATCTCGCCGAACGTGGCGAAGTCGACCGGGGCGCGATCGGCCTCGCCCAGGTCCGCCCCGACGAGGCGGCTGAACGCGCCGTACAGCGGACGGCGGAGCGGCCGAGGAACCGGCCGGCGCGCGCCCCACCCGACCAGCGCGGCGTACCACGCCACGGGCGCCCAGCGCGCGGCGGGCGTCCGACGCGCCGGCGCGCCGGCGCGCTCGTCGGTCGTCGTCGCCGCTGCATCCCGGGTCGCGGTCGTCCTCACGCGAATAGGCTTGCCTTTCGAGCCCGTGGGCTCCCCCTCCGGGATGGCCCACGAATCCCTAGAAGTATAGGCAACCTAGATGGGCGGGCACAAGGCCAGCGGCGCGGGACCCCTCACGAAAAACGCCCGCCGCGTGGCGACGCGGCGGGCGAGGTGGGCCTGTGACCGGGGCGTCGTGCGCCCGCGATCACGCGTCGTAGTACAGGTAGAACTCCGACGGACACGGCCGCAGGCGGACGTGGTCGACCTCGTTCTCGCGCTTGTAGGCGATCCAGGCGTCGATCAGGTCGGTCGAGAACACGTCGCCGCGCAGCAGGAACGCGTGGTTCTTCTCGAGCGCCGCGAGCGACTCGGACAGCGAGCCCGGCGCGGTCGGGATCCCGGCCAGCTCCTCCGGCGACAGCGAGTAGATGTCCTTGTCCATCGGCTCGCCCGGGTGGATCCGGTTCTCGATGCCGTCGAGGCCGGCCATCAGCATCGCCGCGAACGCCAGGTACGGGTTGCAGCTCGGGTCGGGCGACCGCAGCTCGAGGCGCTTGGCCTTGGGCGACGGCGAGTACATCGGGATGCGGATCGACGCCGAGCGGTTGCGCGCCGAGTACGCGAGGTTGACCGGCGCCTCGTAGCCCGGGACCAGCCGGCGGTAGCTGTTGGTCGTCGGGTTGGCGAACGCGCAGATCGTCGCGGCGTGCTTGAGCAGGCCGCCGATGTAGTACAGCGACAGCTCCGACATGCCCGCGTAGGCGTCGCCGGCGAACAGCGGCTTGCCGTCCTTCCACAGCGACTGGTGCGTGTGCATCCCAGAGCCGTTGTCGCCGAACAGCGGCTTCGGCATGAACGTCGCCGTCTTGCCGTGGTTCTTGGCGACGTTCTTGACGATGTGCTTGTACCACATCAGCTTGTCGGCCATCGACACGAGGGTGTCGAACTTCATGTCGATCTCGCACTGGCCGGCGGTCGCGACCTCGTGGTGGTGCGTCTCGACCTCGATGCCGACGGCCTGCATCGTCAGCACCATCAGCGTCCGGATATCGGTCAGCGTGTCCACCGGCGAGGCCGGGAAGTAGCCGCCCTTGACCCGCGGCTTGTAGCCGAGGTTGCCGCCCGGCTCGTCGCGGTTGGTGTTCCACGCGCCCTCGACCGAGTCGACGTGGTACGAGGCCGTGTGCTGGCGCTCCTCGTAGCGCACGCTGTCGAAGATGAAGAACTCGGCCTCGGGGCCGAAGTACGCGGTGTCGGCGACGCCGGTCGACTTGAGGTACGCGACCGCGCGCTTGGCGAGCGAGCGCGGGCACCGGCCGTAGGTCTCGCGCGTGATCGGGTCCGCGACGTCACAGATCAGCGACAGCGTCGGCGTCTGCAGGAACGGGTCGAGGATGCCGGTGGCCGGGTCCGGCACCATGATCATGTCGGACGCGTTGATCGCCCGCCAGCCGCGGATCGACGAGCCGTCGAAGCCGAAGCCCTCCTCGAGGCCGTCCTCGAGGCGCTCGATCGGGTACGTGATGTGCTGCCAGGAACCGAGAAAATCGACGAACTTGCAGTCGATCATCTTGATCCCGTGCTTCTCGGAGTACTTCTTCAGCTCGGCAGGCGTCATGGGCGAACGGACCTCTTCGGGCAGTAGGGGTTGAGCGGATCGTGGGGTCGCTGGGTCGAGCGATCGCGGCCGCGATCGCGTCTCGGCGTGGCGGCGCGCGGGCGCCAGGGGGTCAGATCGCGTCCTCGCCGGTCTCGCCGGTGCGGATGCGGATCACCTCGTCGACCGGCGTGACGAAGATCTTGCCGTCGCCGATCCGGCCGGTGCGCGCGGCCTCGGTGATCGAGGCGACGACCTGGCGGACGGAGTCGTCCGGCACGATGATCTCGAGCTTCACCTTCGGCACGAAGTCGACGACGTAGGCCGAGCCCCGGTAGACCTCCTTCTTGCCGCCGGTGCGACCGAACCCCTTCACCTCGGTCACGGTCATGCCGTGCACGCCGATCTCGGCGAGGGCTTCCTTGACCTCGTCGAGCTTGAAGGGCTTGATGATCGCCTCGATCTTCTTCATGCGCCCGATCGCTACACGGGGCGTGTTTCCGGCGCGTTTCGCCGGCGAAAAAACGCGGCGTGGATGACACTTGGCCACGCTTGACGCGGCTTCGCCGCGCCCCGCGGGCCGATCCCCAGCCGTCCGGCCGCGGGCCGCGCCTACTGTTGCGCGTTCATCTGCGACCGGAACCGATCCAGCTTGCGATCGAGCTGGGCCAGCCGGTCGGGTGACTTGCCGGCGAACTGCGCGAGCGTCGCGAGATCCGTCCACTCGGCGTCGAGCCGCGACCCGAACTTCTGCTTGAACTGCTTGTACTCGCGGGACACGGCCTTGAACTTGGCGAGCACGGCGTCGGCGTCGATCCCCGGCGCGGGCTTGTCGGGCTTGCCGGTGTCCGGGCGATCGGGCCGGTCGGGCTTGCCCGCCTTGCCAGCGACCTTCTTCGGTCGGCCGGCGCCGGGCGGATCGCGCGGCGCCGGCGGCGGCGCGTCGACCTCCAGCCCGGGCTCGATGCCGGGCTCGGTCCCGGGCCCGGCCGGCGCGGCGTCCGCGCTCGCGCCCGCGCCGATGCCCGCGTCGGGCGTGACCGCGAGCGGCTGGACCACGGGCGCGGGCCGCGCGCTCGCCCCGCCCTGCCCGGCCGTGCCCGCCGCGACCTCGGGCGTCGCGCCGCGCCCGCCGCCGCCCGACGACGCCCACACCAGCAGCCCGCCGAGCAGCAGCGCGCCCGCCGCCGCCCCGGCGATCACCGGCCACCGCCGACGCGTCCGCGCGCCGACGACGCGCGTCCCGTCGGCGATCAGGTCGAGGTCGCCGAGCTCGACCGTCCCGGTGCGCCCCGAGTCGGTGATGATCGCGCCGGCGATCGCGGTCGACTGCTGATCCGCGCGCCCCGGCGCCGTGCGGATCGCGCGCGGCGCCGGGACCTCGCCTTCACCGTCGGCCCGCGGCGCGACCAGCGGCATGTTGGCGAGCGCGAACGACACCGTCGCCACCGACTGGGTCGTGAGCAGATCCTTGAACTGCTCGAGGTGCGTGTGCGCGATCCGGTCGACCATGTCGCGGTGCGCGTGCATCTCGTCGGCGAACACGTCGCGCATGAACGCGCCGAGCTGGTCGTTCGAGATCGTCGGGTTGATCTGGACCAGCGCGGTCTGGATCGCGTCGCGCAGCTCGGCCGCGGTCTGGTAGCGGTCCTCGACCTTGGGCCGCAGCGCGCGCGCGACGATCGGGTCGTAGGGCTCGAGCAGCGGGTCGACGTCGCCGGGCAGCTTGTGCTCGCCACGGGACACCGCGCGGGCCAGCGCGCGGTAGTCCGGCGCGGCGCCGTCGGGCCCCAGCTCGTACAGCCGCTCGCCGGTGAGCAGCTCGAACAGCACGACGCCGGCGGCGTAGATGTCGGTGCGGTGGTCGACGACGCCGCCGCGGATCAGCTGCTCCGGCGCCATGTAGCCGAACTTGCCGAAGCCCATCTTGGGGTCGGTCGCGGTGGCCCGTAGCGCGCTCTTGGCGATGCCGAAGTCGATGACCTTGGTCTCGCCCTCGAAGCTGACCAGCACGTTCGGCGGGGAGATGTCGCAGTGGACCAGGTTGAGCGAGCTGCCGTCCGCGGCGGTGCGGCGGTGCGCGTAGGCCAGGCCGTTGGCGAGCTCGCGCCCGACCAGCAGCGCGACGTCCGGCGGGAACCGGCGCTTGCGCTTGGCGAGCACGTGGAGCGTGCGGCGCAGGTCGCGACCCTCGACGTACTCGATCGCGAGGAAGTACTCGTCGCCGACGCGCCCGACCTCGAACACCTGCGCGATGTTGACGTGCTGGAGCTTGATCGCGACCTGGGCCTCGTCGACGAACCGCGAGATGAACTGCTGGTCCTCCGCCAGGTTGGGCAGGACCTTCTTGATCACGCACAGCTTCTCGAACCCCTGCAGGCCGTGCTTGGCGAGGAAGATCTCGCCCATGCCGCCGCGCGACAGCCGCTGGACCAGCAGGTAGCGACCGAACACCTGCGGCAGCGAGGGGTCGACGCGCAGCACCGACCCGGTGGTCCGATCCGGGGCGCGGTCCGGCGAAGGCTGCGCGTTGTGATCGACGGCGACGGTCATTCGGCGGCAGGGGCGCGCCCCCGTTCGACGTAGTCTGCCAGAGCCGCCCGGCGGACGGTATAGCTTCCTCGGCGTGCGATCACGATGAGTTGGGTTGTGGCGTCGCGCGGCGCGGTGGTAGCGTCGGAGCGTCGATGGCCCGCAGATCCCTCGGAGGCGCCGCCGGCTGGACCGAGGCTCGGACCTGGGCCTGGCTGGGGTGGCTGGCGGTCGCGCCCGCCGCCGGGTGCGGCGTCGAGGGCGCGGTGTCGCTGCACTTCGACGTGCCCGACGAGCCCGGCCTGCGCCCGACCGGGGCCGAGACCCTGACGCTGGTCGCCCAGGTCGGCGATGACGCGCCGCGCGCCACGACCGCGGAGATCGACGACGACGGCCAGGTCGACCTCGGCGAGCTGCCGCTGGGGGACGAGCTGTGGCTGTCGGCGCAGATGCGCAACCCGCAGGCCCAGCTGGTCGGCTACGGCGAGGCGGGCGGGCCGATCGAGATCGCCGCCGGCGTCGACACCGAGGCGACGATCCCGGTGCGGCGGCCGTTCGTCTACCTGGCGGGCGCCGGCGCCCGGCTGATCTCGTTCGACGCCTCGATCGGCCGCGACTTCGAGGGCCAGGTCGCCGCCGGCGCGACGCCCGCACGGCTCGCCGACGTCGGCGGGACCGCGGTCGCGCACATCTCGGCCAGCGGCGCGGTGGCCTACGTCTCGACCGCGACGCACCAGGCCGCGAGCCTGCCTGCGGTCCAGCTCACCGGCGGCGCGCTCGACGCGATCGCCAGCCCCGACGGCGCGTTCCTGCTGGTCGCGCAGGGCGGCGGCTCGCCCCAGGTCGCGGTGATCGAGGTCGCGACCGGCGCGGTCGAGCTCGCGCCGGCGCCCGGCGCGGTCGAGCGCGTCGCGGTCACCCGCGGCGCGGACGGCGGGTGGTGGGGCGTCGGGCTGGTCGGCCGCGCCGCCTCCGACACGAGCTGCGGCGGCTCGCAGCTCTTGACCTTCCCGCTCGCCGATCCGGAGACCGCGACGGTGATCGCCGCCGGCGCGCCGGTGTCGGACCTCGCCGGCGACGCGCGCAGCGGCGTCGTCGTGCTCGCCGATCGCTGCGGCGATCGCCTGCTGCGGTTCCGGCCCGAGTCGGGCGCGGTCGACGGCACGCCGATCCTCGCCGGCATCGCCTCGCCGACGGCGGTCGCCGCGCTCGGCGGCCGGGTGTGGGCGGTCGGCCACGACCGGCTCGAGACGGCCAGCCCGGACGTGCCCGACGGCGTGATCGACGCGTGGCTGGTGCTGGGCTCGACCCGGCTCGACGGCGCCGACGCCGTCGTGACCCCGCTCGAGCCGGTGGTCGAGCGGGTGCTGGCCGAGAACGCGGACTACCCCGACCAGGATCTCGTGATGGACCTGCACGCCAACTGGGTCGAGGCGCAGGATCTGGTGATCCTCCCCGGCGGGGAGCAGCTCGCGCTGCTGCTGTCGACGGTGCTGCACGGCGACGCGCTGGGCGACGACGGCTTCGGCGGCGTGCTGATCCCGGAGACCGACGTCACGACCGAGGAGTACTGGGTGTTCGATCCGTCGAGCGCGGTGATCACGCAGCGCGTGCGCACGACGTGCGACGTCGAGGAGGGCCCGTGCGGCACGTTCTGCCTGGTGCCCGAGTGGGCGTGCCTGCCCGACATCGCCGCCCCCGCCGCGGGCGCGTTCTCCCCGACGGGGATCGCGGCGCTGTTCGGAGCGCGGTGAGGAGCCTGGTGACGATCTCGACGACGAACGCGCGGCTCGCGGCCGGCCTGGTGATCGTGCTCGTGGCGCTCGCGGCGGCGGCGGCGCCGGCGCGCGCCGCGGGACCGGATCCCAAGCGCGCGGTCGCGGTGTTCGAGTACCGCGCCGGCTCGGCCGCGCTGCCCGAGATCGACGGGCGGATCGCGGGCCTGCTGCGCAAGCACACCTCGCTCGAGATCATCGACGGCGACGCCGCGCGCAAGACCTACGGCGCGCGCCTCGACGCCGACATCGTCGCGTGCGCGGGCGAGGCGGACTGCGTCGCGGCGATCGGCGCCAAGGCCGGCGCGAAGGAGGTCCTGCTCGTCGGCGTGTCCGAGTTCGGCGACGTGATCCTCACGCTCCAGCGGATCGACGTGAAGCGCAAGAAGGTCGCGATGCGGATCGCCGAGGCGCTCGCCGAGACGGTCGAGCCCGACGACGACGCGCTGCTCGGGTACTGCAAGCGCGTGCTGCCGGAGAGCGACTTCCTGCAGTTCGGCACGATCCGGATCAAGGCCAACCTGGCCGGCGCCGAGGTGCTCCTGGGGCGCGACACGCGCGGCCAGACGCCGATCGAGCCGATCAAGGTGCGCGCGCCCGCGACCTACGACATCAAGCTGACCAAGGCGGGCTACGTGCCGTTCTCGGCCCGCGTGGCCGTGCCGCCGGACGGCGAGGTCGAGGTCGAGGCGCGACTCACGCGCGAGGGCGCCGGCGGCGCCTGGTACACGAAGTGGTGGGTCGCGGCGATCGCGGGCGTCGTCGTCGCCGGCGGCGTCGGGATCGGCGTGTGGGCGTCGCAGGACGACCCGACGTCCGTCCCCGTGGGCGGTACGATCGATTAGCAGCCTGTCCCGTGCCCGTGCCCGATCCGGTCCGGTCGGAGATCTCGCCGCGAGCTGGGCTCAGGCGCCGGGCGCGCGTAGCTCGAGCGTCATCACGACCGCGTCCTCGTTGTCCTCGGCGTAGTAGCGCGGGCGCAGGCCGACGCGCGCGAAGCCGGCGCGCTCGTACATCATGATCGCCGGGGCGTTCGACGCGCGCACCTCGAGCGTGACCAGCGCGAACCCGCCGGCGCGGGCGAACCCGAGCAGGTGGTCGAGCAGCGCGCGGCCGACGCCGCGGCGCCGCCAGTCCGGGTGGGTCGCGATCGCCAGCAGGTGGACCTCGTCGGTGACCAGCCAGTAGTCGACGAACCCGACGACGCGGTCGCCGTCGCGCGCGACGTCGACCCGCGCCCACGCGCGCGCCAGCTCCTCGACGAACACCGACGCCGGCCACGGCGTGCGGAACGAGTGGCGCTCGATCTCGTCGACCGCGTCGAGGTCGTCGGCGCGCATCGGGACGATCGCGAGCGCGGCCGGCGCCGCGGTCACCGCGCCGACGCCCCGTCGGCCGCGTGGGCCGCGGCGGCGATCACGCGCCACAGCTCGGGGATGCCGTCGCCGTCGAGCGCGGAGAAGCCGATCGGCAGGCGCGGCGCCGCGATCGCGCGCTGGATCGCCCGCAGCGCCGGCTCGCGCCTGTTCTTGGCCAGCTTGTCGACCTTGGTCGCGACCACGACCATCGACACGTCGCGCTGGCTCAGCCACGCCGCGAGGTCGATCTCCTCGGCCTCGGCGCCGCGCCGCGCGTCGACGATCAGCACGACGAGCCGCAGCGGCGCGCGATCGGTGAGGTAGGCCTCGATCAGCGGCTGCCACCCGGCGCGCATCTTGACCGGCACCTTGGCGTAGCCGTAGCCGGGGAGATCGACGAACGCCAGCGGGACCGTGCCGAGCCCGGGCGGCGGCGCGACCCGGAACCAGTTGAGCAGCTGGGTACGCCCCGGCGTGCTCGAGGTCCGCGCCAGCCCGGGCTGCCCGACGAGCGCGTTGATCAGGCTCGACTTGCCGACGTTGGAGCGGCCGACGAACGCGATCTCGGGCGCGTCGGGCGCGGGGAAGCCGTCGGGGCGGGCGGCGGAGGTGACGAAGGTGGCAGAGCGGGCGCGCATGGACTGGCCTGGGTGAAGGGGGCGGCTAGTGTACCGACGTTGCGTCGATCGGCATCCGGGCGGTGGGCGCGCGCAGCGTCGTCCCGGTGCCGCGGTGGCAGCCGGCGCACGCGGCCTGCTGCGCGGCCTCGGTGGACAGCTCGCGCAGCCCGAGCGCCGCGGCCAGCGCCGGGTCGCGCATGACGTCCTCCTCGGCGTAGTGGCCGCCGGCGCCGTGGCACGCCTCGCACCCGACCTCGAGGAAGTACGCCTTGCCCGCGGGCGCGTCGCCGGTGCCGTGGCACGCCAGGCACCGGCCGCGCGGCGTCGCGCCCAGCCGGTCCGCCGCGCGCGCGTGCGGGGTGGCCCGCCACGCGGCGAGCTGGGCCGGGTGACAGCTCCCGCACGCGTCGCTCCCGACCCAGTCGCGCCGCGCCGCCGTCGACGACGGCTCACCGGCGCCGACGCCGACCGCGACGGCGATCGCGAGCGCCGCGCACGCGGGGCCAGCCAGGCGGACCATGCCCCAGCCTACTCCATCCCGGCGCGCCGCCGTGGTACGCCACGCCCGTGCCCACCGTCATCGGACTCACCGGCGGGATCGCCAGCGGCAAGAGCGCGGTGGCGGCGCTCCTGCGCGAGCGCGGCGCCGCGATCGTCGACGCGGACGTCGTCGCGCGCCAGGTGGTCGAGCCCGGCCAGCCGGCGCTCGACGAGATCCGCGCGCGGTTCGGCGACGAGGTGCTCGACGGCGACGGCCGGCTCGATCGCAAGCGGCTCGGCGAGCGCGTGTTCGCCGACCCGGCGGCGCGCGCGGCGCTGAACGCGATCACCCACCCGCGGATCGCCGCGGCGAGCCAGGCCGAGATCGCCCGGCACGGCGCGCGCGGCGCGCACGTCGTGTTCTACGAGGCGGCGCTGCTGATCGAGAACGGGCTGCACCGCGGGCTCGACGCGACGATCGTCGTCGCGGCCCCGCCCGAGACCCAGCTCGTCCGGCTGCGCGCGCGCGACGGGCTCGACGAGGCGGCGGCGCGGGCGCGGCTCGCCGCGCAGCTGCCGCTCGCCGACAAGGTCGCGGTCGCGACCTGGGTGATCGACAACGGCGGCGACCTCGACCGCACGCGCGCCCAGCTCGACGCGGTGTGCGCCGACATCGAGGCGCGGTTCGGGCCGATCGCGACGTCGCCCGCGCGCCGCGCCTCGGCGACCGGCCCGCTGCCCTTGCCCGACGAGCGGATCCTGGTCACCGGCTACCCCGCGTTCACCGCGCGACGCATGACCGCCAAGGCGCTCGCCGCCGACCCGCGCGCCCAGGTGTTCGTGCTGTCGCGCGCCAAGTTCGCCGACGACGCCGCCGCGATGCTGCGCGAGCTGCCGGGCGGCGAGCGCGCCCGCGTCATCGTCGGCGACGTGTGCGACATGGACCTCGGGCTGTCGACCACCGAGTACCGCGCGCTGACCGAGCAGCTCACGACGATCCACCACCTCGCCGGCATCTACTACCAGGGCGTCGACGCGGCGACCGCGCGGCGGGTCAACGTCACCGGCACGCGCGGCGTGATCGACCTGGCGCGCGAGTGCGGGCGGCTGCGCCGGCTGGTCCACTGGTCGACCGCGCAGGTCTCGGGCAAGCGCAAGGGCGTGATCCTCGAGGACGAGCTCGACGAGCACCAGGGCTTCCACAACGTCTACGAGGAGACCAAGTTCGAGGCCGAGCGGCTCGCGCGCGAGGCGATGCGCCACCTGCCGGTGACGATCCTCCGCCCCGGGATCATCGTCGGCGACAGCCACACCGGCGAGATCGACAAGTTCGACGGGCCCTACTACCTGATGGTGCTGATCGCGACCAACGCGCTCGCGGTCCACCTGCCGCTGCCCGGCCGCGGCACCGCGCCGCTGCACCTGGTGCCGATCGACTACGTCATCGACGCGGGCTGGCAGCTGGGCAACGACCCGCGCGCCGCCGGGCGCACGCTGCACCTGGTCGATCCGCAGCCGCTGCCGGCGCGGCGGATCTACGAGCTGGTGGCCGAGCACTCGCACACCGCCGCGCCGCGCGGGTTCATCCCGCGCCAGCTGGTCAAGAACGTGCTGCGCACGCCCGGGATCCAGCGGCTCGCGCGCGGGCCGCTGTCGTTCCTGGAGGCGTTCGACCACCAGGTGTTCTACAACGCGCGGGGCGCGCACGAGCTGCTCGACGGCACGGGGCTGAGCTGCCCGCCGTTCGATCGCTACGTCGACAAGCTCGTCGCGTACGTGCGGCAGGTCCACGCCCAGCGCAAGGGCAAGGCCGGCGCCGCGGCGCCCGACGACGACGTGTTCGACCCGTTCGACTAGCGGCCAGCCCGCGCGCAGGTGGGAAGGGCGGGCACGCGCGCGCGGAGGCCGCTCGCGGTCGCGCGCGCGCGGCGGCGAGCCAGGACTGTCACCATCCTTCGACACGGGCCTCGCTGACGCTCGGCCCTGCTCAGGATGAGCGGAGTTGCGGGATCCCCGTCCCGTTCCCGCCGCCTCCGTCTCCGTCTCCGTCTCCGTCTCCGTCTCCGTCTCCGTCTCCGTCTCCGTCTCCGTCTCCGTCTCCGGCTCCGGCTCCGTCTCCGTCTCCGGCTCCGTCCCCGTCGGGCAGTCAGTCGTCGTCGCGGGCGGGCGTGCGCAGGCCGCACCGCTCGAGCAGCTTGTAGAGGAACTTGCGCTCGAGCCCGGCGAGGCGCGCGGCCTGGGACAGGTTGCCGTCGGCGCGGCGCAGCAGGTCGGTGAGGTAGGCGCGCTCGAACTGCTCGACGACCGCGTCCTTGGCCTCGTGGAACGGGCGATCGGCGCGCACCGGCGGCGGCTCGTCGGCCGCGGCCACCGTCGGGCGGAGCAGGATCGGCAGCGACGCGAAGTCGTCGGCGGGGCCGGCGAGCGCGACCGCGCGCGCGATCACGTTGCGCAGCTCGCGGACGTTGCCCGGCCAGTGGTAGCGCTGGAGGCGCTCGAGCGCGGCGCCGCCGACCTGCGCCGCCGCGGCCGTCGCGCCCGCGCGCTCGAGGAACCGCGCGATCAGCCGCGGCAGGTCGCCGTGGCGCTGGCGCAGCGGCGGCAGGTGGACCTCGACGACCGCCAGCCGGTAGTACAGATCGCCGCGGAACCCGCCGCGCGCGACCTCGCCGAACACGTCGCGGTGGGTCGCGGCGACGACGCGCACGTCGTGGCGCTCGACCTTGCGCCCGCCGACCGGGACGACCTCGCCGGCCTCGAGCATGCGCAGCAGCTTCGGCTGGAGCGCGACCGGCAGATCGCCGATCTCGTCGAGGAACAGCGTGCCGCCGTGGGCCGCGGCGAACGCGCCCTCGCGGTCGGCGTGGGCGCCGGTGAACGCGCCGCGGACGTGGCCGAACAGGTCGCTCTCGATCAGCGTGTCGGTCGCGGCGCCGCAGTCGAACACGACGAACGGGCCGTCCTTGCGCGGCGACGCGTCGTGGACCGCGCGCGCCGCGAGCTCCTTGCCCGTGCCGCTCTCGCCGAGGAACAGGATCGACGCGTCGCTCCTCGCCGCCCGCTCGAGCACGGCGAACACCTGTCGCATCGCGACGCTGTCGCCGTAGAGCTGGCCGAAGTGGTCCGCGGTCGACGGCGGGATGTCGACGACCTCGTCGCCGGGCAGCAGCTGGATCAGGGTGTGGCCCAGGCGCAGCACCGCGCCCGGCGGCGCGGTCACCTTGGTGACGAGGGCGCCGTCGATCACGGTGCCGTTCTTGCTGCCGAGATCGGTGACGTCGAACCCGGTCGGCGTCGGGCGCACCGTGCAGTGCCGCGCCGACACCGACGTGTCCGCCAGCACGACGTCGCACCCGGGATCCGCGCCGACGACCACGCCGATCGGCGGTAGGTCGACCTCGAGGCCCGCGTCGGGCCCGGCGAGCACGCGCATCGACATCGCGCGCACCGCGCCGAGGGCGCGCGAGGTGTTGGTGACGCGGGTGACGCGCATCGACGAGGCCGCCTACCGGAACTCGAGCAGGCCGCGGAACACCAGCAGCGCGAGGTGACGGCACGCCTCGAGGCGCTGCATGCCGGAGACGTCGAGCACCTCCTCGAGCGTGAGCGTGCCGTCGATCCGCGACAGCAGGAACGCGGACCGGGTGTCGAGCCGCTCGCCCGCGAGCTGGTGCATCGGCACGGCGAGCTGCGGCCGCGCGCTCGGCTCGCCGAGGTAGCGCTGGTAGACGTCGAGCAGCGCCGGCTGGTGGCGGTGCATCAGCTTCTGCGTCACCGCGCTGTCGGGGTCCTCGCGCAGCGCCAGATCGAGCGCCGCGATCGCGGTGCCGTGATCGCCGGCGGCCGACGCCTCGGTCGCGCGATCGATCAGCCAGCCGACGCGCCGGCGCGTGCGGTCGGCCGGCGACTCGTCCGCCGGGGCGCTCACGGTCAGCGTCTCGCCGAGCCGGGCGGCGATCGCGTCGAGGGAGCCTCCGCCGTCGATCGTCTCGGCGCGGGTCGCGCTGCGCACCGGCGCCGCGTCGGCCGCGCGCGTCGCGGGCAGGCCCTTGAGCCGTGCGGTCGGGGGCGCGAGGTCGTCGTCGACCGCGGCCCGAGGCGGCGACGCGGCGGTCGGCGCGCTCGCCCGGCCGGCGGCGCCGAGCGCGTCGTCGTCGCCGTCATCGTCGTCGTCGTCGCGTTCGCCCGTCGCGGTCGTCGCCCGCCCGTCGGGGCCGCGCGCGCCGTCGAAGCGGCCGGTGCCGTGCGTGCCGGCCGCGCCCAGCTCGAGCTCGCCGCCGAGCGCCGGGTCCTCGACGATCACCAGCGGCGGGTGCGCGCCCCCGTCGGCGCCGGCGCCGGCGTCGAGCGGCGCCGGCATCGTGTAGTGCACGCCCCCGCGCTCGATCGTCGCCTCGCTCATCGTGTCGAGGCGGACCGACGACCGCTCGGTCGTGCGCTCGTCGTCGCCAGCCTCGCCGGCCTCACCACCTGGCCGGGGCAGATCGCCCGAGTCGTCGATGCCGAGCGGCAGGGTCAGCGCCATCGACGGGCTCTCGCGCGTGCGATCGTCGGGGCCGAGCCGTCCGCCGCCGGTCGCGGTGTCGCCGAACGCCGCCAGCGCCTCCGCCACCAGCGCGCTCGACACCGGGTCGGCCCGATCGAGGCCGAGCGCGCGCCCGGGGCGCGTGCCCAGGATGTCCTCGTCGAGCTCGGCCGCGGCCGCCGCCGCGGCCGCCTCCTCCGCCGCCTGCTGCGCCGGCGACGGCACCGGGGCGATGCGTGACCGCCCGACGCCCGCCGGCAGCGCGACCTCGCGCGTCGCGACCGCGCTGCGGTGATCGCGGAAGTCGGCGGCGAACGCGAAGTCGCGCGTCGCCTCGTCGTCGAGCCCCGCCGCGGCGAGCTCGGCCGGCGCTGGAGGCTCGACGTCGACGCCCTCGGTCGGCTCGTCGGCCTCGAGCTCGAACGTCAGCCCGACGTCGTCGGGCGCGGCGGCGTCGTCGAGGCCGGCGTCCGCAGGCAGCGGCAGGTGGCGGACGCTCGGCCGCGGCTCGGGGAGGCGCGGCAGTTCGTCGTCGAGGAACCAGCCCTCGTCGACCGACTCGATGTAGCGCTCGACCCGGGCGTTCGCCTCGCCGCGCGTCAGCTCGACCTCGTACGCGTCGTCACCCGGCACGGCGCCGAGGTCGAACGGCACGTCGTGCTCGCCGGCGCGCGACGCCTGCTGGGTGAGCATCGCGTGGTTCTCGCGGACGTAGTCGAGGTAGGCGCCCGCGCGCAGGTCGTCGGGGTTGAGCTCGAGCGCGTCCTGCCACGCCGCCATCGCGCCGTCGAAGTCGCCCGCGCCGTAGCGCTCGAGCCCGCGCTCGACCAGCCGGTCGACCTCGCCCTGGTTCACCGCGGACGACATGAGCCGACCGGTCATGCCCCCCGCGTCTTGGACACGACGCCGCGGAACATGTTCAGCGTGCGCGACAGCGCCTCGGTCGCCTCGACCAGGCCCGGCAGATCGCGCTGGGCGATCGCGCCGCGCGCGCGCTCGACGACGCTGCGCGCCTTCTTGACCGCGTCCTGGCCGAAGTCGGAGCCGCTGATGATCTCGGACACCTTCGGGAACAGCTGCTCGATCTCGTCGAGCACGCGCTCGGCGGCGTGGCGCGCCTTCTCGAACTCCTGGCCGGACCGGACCTCGACCATGTAGTCCTTGTTGGCGTCGATCATCTTGCGGATCTCGTCCTCGGTCAGGCCGCTGGTCGCGGTGACCGTGATCGACTGCTCGGTGCCGGTCTCGAGGTCGCGCGCCTTGACCGAGACGATGCCGTCCGCGCTGATGTGGAACGTCACCTCGATCTCGACCTCGCCGCGCGGCGCGCGGCGCAGGCCGGTGAGGACGAACTCGCCGAGCAGCTCGTTCTCCTCGGCGCGCTCGCTCTCGCCCTGCAGCACCAGGATCTTCACCGAGGTCTGGTTGTCCTTGACCGTCGTGAACACGTGCGACTTCGACGTCGGCACGGTGGTGTTCTGCTCGATCAGCTTGTGGAAGTACCCGCCCACGATCATGATGCCGAGCGAGTGCGGGGTGACGTCGAGGAGCAGGATGTCGCTCTTCTCGTCGACCAGCGCCGCGCCCTGGATCGCCGCGCCGAGGGCGACGACCTCGTCGGGGTGGACGCCCTTGCACGGCTCGAGGCCGAAGAACTCGGCGACCGCCTGCTGGACGCGCGGCATCCGGGTCATGCCGCCGACGAGGATCACGTCCTCGATGTCGCCCTTGCCGATCTCCGCCTCCTCCAGCGTCTTGGCGCAGATCTCGACCGTGCGGTCGATCAGATCCGCGGTGAGCTCCTCGAGCTTGTCGCGGGTCAGCGTGGTCTGCAGGTGGAGCGCCTCGTTGCGTCCCGTCGAGATGATGAACGGCAGGTTGATCTCGGTCTCGCGCACGCTCGACAGCTCGCACTTCGCCTTCTCGGCGACGTCCTTGAGCCGCTGCAGCGCCATCTTGTCCTTGCGCAGGTCGATCTTGTGGTCGCGCTGGAAGTTGAAGACCAGCCAGTCGATGATCCGGCGGTCGAAGTCCTCGCCGCCGAGGAACGTGTCGCCGGCGGTGGAGATCACCTCGAACACGCCGTTGCCGATCTCGAGGATCGAGATGTCGAACGTGCCGCCGCCGAGGTCGTAGACCGCGACCTTGCGCTCGATGTTGCGGCCGAACCCGTACGCCAGCGCGCCGGCGGTGGGCTCGTTGATGATCCGGATGACGTCGAGCCCCGCGACGCGGCCGGCGTCCTTGGTCGCCTGGCGCTGGCCGTCGTTGAAGTACGCCGGGACCGTGACGACCGCCTTCTGGACCTCCTCGCCGAGGTACTCCTCGGCGATCATCTTCATCTCCTGGAGGATGTACGCGGACACCTCGGGGATCGAGAACACCTGGTCGCGCAGGACGATGCGGACGTCGTCGTGCGGACCCTCGACGATGCGGTACGGCATCGTCTCGATCGAGGTGCGCACCGCGGCCGAGCCCCACTTGCGACCGATCAGCCGCTTCGCCGCGAACACGGTGTTCTCGGCGTTCGTGATCGCCTGGCGCTTGGCAATGTGACCCACGAGCCGCTTGCCGTTCTCGGCGATCGCGACCATCGAGGGCGTCGTCTTGTAGCCCCCGCGGTTCGGGATGACCACCGGCGTGCCGTCCTCCACGATCGCGACGCACGAGTTGGTGGTCCCGAGGTCGATCCCGATCACCTTCTCGGATGCCATCACCGGCTATTCTCCAACGAGATCCGCGGACCTGGCCAGTCTTGGCGCCATCGTTCGGCGGCGGCGGGCTCGGGTCAGCGCCCCGGCGCCCGCCGCAGCTCGACGAGGTCCTGCTGCAGCTCGCGCATGAGCTGATCGTTCTCGGTCGGGATCATCGCGGCCATGACCAGCACCTCCTCGGCCTGGTCGAGCTTGCCGGCGGCCTTGAACGCGGCCGCGAGCACCCGCGCGGTCGAGGGATCCTGGGGCTCCAACACCGCGGCTTTCCTCGCGTATTCGACAGCCAGGCCGGGCTCGCGGGCGGTCATGGCGCACCGGGCGGCGCGCCGCAGGTAGCGCGCGGTGGCCTCGATCTGGAGCGCCGCCGCGAACAGCCGGAGCGCGCCCTCGAGATCGCCCGAGACCTCGGCGTGGCAGGCGCGATCGAACAGATCGGCGGCGTGATCGGCCGGGCTCGCCGGCTGCGCCGACGCGGCCGGCGCGCCGCCCGCCGCTGCACCAGCGCCGGCGCCGGTGGAGGGGCGCGGGGTGCGCTCGCCCGACAGCGACGCGTAGGCCGCGGCGACCGCCTGGAAGATCCGCGACAGCCGCGCGGCGTAGCTCCCGAGCCGCTTGCCGTAGTAGCGGTCGGGGTGGAACTCCTTCGACAGCGCGAAGTAGGCGCGCTTGGCGGCCTTCTTGTCGGCGAGGTCGGGCAGCCCGAGGATCTGGGCGACGTCGCCGGACTGGACCCGGCGGTGCATCGCGAGGATCCGCTGGCGGTCCGCCGCCGCCACGTCGACGTCCTCGTCGAGCGCGGCGCGCTCGTCGGCGGACAGCGACGCATCCGGGATCGGCGGCAACGGCGGCGGGACGGTCGCGCGCGCCTCACCGACCGGCGGCGACGCCGCGAGGTCCTTGGCGGCGACGCGCGCCGTCGGCATCTCGTCGAGCGTCGGCGCGCGCTGGACCGCGACGCCGCCGGGCGGCGTGCGGCGTGACGCCGGCGCCCCCGGCGCCCCGCGCGGCGGGCTGGCCGGCGGGATCACCGGCGGGATCACAGGCGGGATGTGGGGGATCTGCCCGCGCGGCGTGGTGATCGCGGTCGACGGCGTGACCGTCCGCGGCGGCGTCACGCTCGCCGGCGTGACCGTCCGCGGCGGCGTCACCGGCCGCGACGGGGGCGCCGCGCTGGGCCGCGGCGCCGCGGCGGCGGGCTGCTCGTGCGGCAACAGGATCGCGCCGGCCGTGCGCAGCCGCCGCACGATGTCGACCGCGCGCGGCGTCGGCAGGCCGGTCATCACGATCAGGTCCTTGAGCGTCGTCGCGCCGTCGAACCGCGACCACACGAAGTAGTCCTCCGGCCCGATCCCTGCCTGGATCGGATCGAACCGCGGGTTCTGGCGCAGGCGCTGCGCCGTCGACCCGATCTCGGGCAAGTCGCTCGGGACCGTCATCTTGGACGTGGCCCCCCCTGGGGCCCGAGCTCCGAGCGTACCAGACGACCCTCGTCGCGGTCACGGGCCGGATGCGGCGCCGGACGAGGTCACCCGGTCACCCCTGCGAGGTCAGGCCGGGACGACGAGCCGCTCGAGCAGGACCTTCTGGACGTGGAGGCGGTTCTCGGCCTGCTGCCAGGCCGCCGACTGCGGGCCGTCGAGCACCTCGCCCGAGATCTCCTCGCCGCGGTGCGCGGGCAGGCAGTGCAGGACGATCGCGTCGGGCGCGGCGAGCGCCATCAGCGCGCCGTCGACGCAGTAGCCGGCGAACGCTCGCTGGCGCGCCGCCGCCTCGTCCTCCTGCCCCATCGACGCCCACACGTCGGTCGACACGACGTGCGCGCCGCGCGCCGCCGCGCGCGGATCCGCCGTGACCTCGATCGAGCCGCGTCCGAGCGCCGCCTGGCGCGCGCGCGCCTCGGCCAGGATCGCCGGGTCGGGGCGGTAGCCCTCCGGGCACGCCAGCGCGAGGTCGAGCCCGAACAGCCCGGCCGCCTCGATCCACGAGTGCGCCATGTTGTTGCCGTCCCCGATCCACGCGTAGCGCGCGCCGGCGATCGTCCCGCGCCGCTCGATCACGGTGAACAGGTCGGAGGCGACCTGGCAAGGGTGGTGCTCGTCGGTGAGGCCGTTGATCACCGGCACCGAGGCGTGGCGCGCCAGCGCCTCGACCCGGGTCTGGCCGAACGTGCGCAGGACGATCGCGTGGCAGTAGCCCGACAGCACCCGCGCGGTGTCCTCGATCGGCTCGCCGCGCGCGATCTGGCTGCCCTGCGAGGTCAGCACGACGGCGTGGCCGCCGAGGTCGAACACGCCGACCTCGAACGACACGCGGGTGCGGGTCGACGCCTTCTCGAGCACGACCGCGACGCTCTTGCCGGCCAGCGGCGTGATCCGCTCGCCCCGGGCGCGCGCCGCCTTGAGCTCGGCCGCGCGCGCGAACACCGCCGGCCACTCGCCGGCCGGGATGTCGGCCATCGTCAGGAAGTCGCGCTTGGCCGCGGCCATCACGCCACCCCCGCGAGCACCGCGTCGAGCGCGTCGACCGCCTCGTCGAGCTGGGCGCGCGTCACGACGTACGGCGGCGCGAACCGCAGCACGTCGGCGCCGGCGAGCGACAGCAGCACGCCACGATCGCGCATCGCCGCGTTGAGCTTGGCGACCTCGCCGCCGACCTGCAGCCCGCGCAACAGGCCCCGGCCGCGCGCCTGCCGGGCGACGCCCGGGTGCTTGGTCACCAGCGCCTCGAGCCGCGCCCCGAGGTGCTCGCCCAGCTCCGTGACCCGGGCGAGCAGGCCGTCGGCCTCGATGATGTCGAGCACCGCGTTGGCCGCGCCGCACGCCAGCGGGTTGCCGCCGAACGTCGAGGCGTGCGGCACCGCGCCGCCGGCGACGGCGGCGAGCCCGGCCGCGGCGCGCTCGGTCGCGCACACCGCGCCGATCGGGACGCCGCCGCCGAGGCCCTTGGCCAGCGTCATCACGTCGGGCGTGACGCCCTCGTGCTGGTGCCCGAACCACGTGCCGGTGCGGCCGACGCCGGTCTGGACCTCGTCGAAGATCAACAGGGTCCCGGTGGCGTCGCACAGCGCACGCAGCCCGGCGAGGTAGCCGGCCGGCGGGACGATCAGGCCGCCCTCGGCCTGGATCGGCTCGACGATGATGCAGCACGCGGTCCGGCGCTCGAGCACCGCGGCGGCGCTGTCGAGATCGCCGTAGGTGACGAACTCGACCGGGCCGACCAGCGGGCCGAAGCCCTCGCGGTACTTGGGCTGGCCGGTGATCGAGACGGTCGCGAACGACCGGCCGTGGAAGCTGCCGTGGGTCGAGACGATCGTCGTGCGCTCGGGCGCGCCGGCGACGACGGCCTGGTAGCGCCGCGCCAGCTTGAGCGCGCCCTCGTTGGCCTCCGCGCCCGAGTTGCAGAAGAACACGCGGTCGGCGAACGAGCGGCGGACCAGCTGCTCGGCGGCGAGGATGCCCTGGTCGTTGAAGAACAGGTTCGAGACGTGGACGAGGCGCCCGAGTTGCTCGGTCACGCGCGCGGTGAACGCCGGGTGGGCGTGGCCGAGCCCGCACACCGCGATGCCCGCGGTCATGTCGAGGTAGCGACGCCCGGCGACGTCCCACACCTCGCTGCCGGCGCCGCGCGCCAGGACGATCGGCGCCTGGCGGTAGTTCTTGATGAAGACCTGATCGGCGAGCGCGAGCAGGTCGGCCTGCGTGCGGGGCGGCTGGGTCATGGCGTGGCCTCGTTTCGATCCGGGCGGGCGGGTCCGGTCACGGAGCGGTGGTGATGGTGGGCGGCGCGGCGTCGGCGACGACCTGGGTGCCGACGCCCTCCTGAGTGAAGATCTCGAGCAGCAGCGCGTGCTCGATCCGGCCGTCGATGATGTGGACCTTGTTGACGCCCGCGGCGAGCGCGCCGAGCGCGTTCTCGACCTTGGGGATCATGCCGCCGGCGATCACGCCCTGGGTGATCAGCCCGCGCGCGCCGGCCGCCGAGATCGACGGGATCAGCTGGCGATCGGCGTCGAGCACGCCGGCGATGTCGGTGAGCATGACCAGCTTCTCGGCGCCGAGCGCCTGGGCGAGCCGGGCCGCGAACACGTCGGCGTTGACGTTGAGCGCCCTGCCGTCGTCGCCGGTGGCGAGCGGCGCGATGATCGGGATGAAGTCCGGCACGAGCCGGTCGATCACCGCGCGGTCGATCGCCGTGACCTCGCCGACCAGGCCGAGCTCGGGGCGGGTCTGGACGGCGCGCGCCAGCCCGCCGTCGCACCCGGTGATGCCGACCGCGGCGCCGCCGAGGTGGTTGACCAGGCGGACCAGCTCGCCGTTGAGCGAGCCGGCGAGCACCATCTCGACCACCTCGAGCGTCGCGTCGTCGGTGACGCGCATCCCGGCCTCGAACCTCGCGGCGATCCCGACCTTGTCGAGCATCGCGGTGATCTGCTTGCCGCCGCCGTGGACGACGACGACGTTGATGCCGACCCAGTCGAGCAGGATGATGTCCTCGGCGAACCGCCGGCGCAGCGCCGGATCGTCCTGGGCGGCGCCGCCGATCTTGACCACGACGGTCTTGCCGCGGAAGTCGGAGATGTAGGGGAGCGCCTCGATGAGGACGCGGGCCTTGCCGATCAGCTCCTGCACGGTAGGTGGCGTACTAGACCACAAAGGATGCGGCGTGACACCGCACACGAGCACCCGCATCGCCCGGGATTTCGGTGAATACTCGTCTGTCCGCCGTCGTCGCCCGTGCTGGAACCGCCGTGAACCTGTCCCGCCGCCGAACCTGCCTCGCCGCCCTCGCCTGCACCGCCGCCGCCACCGCCGCGCCAGGCATCGCCGCCGCCCAGACCACCGCGCCTGCCGAGGAGACGCCGGCCCGCGGCGGCGTGCGCTGGTCGGTGTCGCTGCTCGGCGGCGCGCTCGCGCCGCTGCGGTCGATGCGCGACACCTACCAGGACGGCCTCGTCGCCGGCGCGCGGGTCGAGCTGCGCACGCGGCTCGGCCTCGGCGTCGTGGTCGCGCTCGACTACTCGCCGCTGCCGCGGCGCCAGACCGTCGCGGAGACGTTCGACACGACCTACGGCACGGCGGCGCTGATGCCAGCGTTCACGCTCGGCCGCGGCACCGTGCGGCTGCAGCTCGCGGCCGGCGGCGGCGGCGCGTTCGAGCACTCGACCGACCCCGACGATCCCGAGGCCGGCGGCGATCACGTCGCGCCCGCCGCGCTGGCGCAGCTCGCGCTCGAGCTGCACCTGTCCGACGGCGGCGGCCTGGTCTTGGCCGCCGGCGGCACGCGCACGTTCGGCGAGGGCGACCGCGCGTTCGAGTACGGGTGGGCGATGGCCGGGCTGCGCCTCGAGCTGTGACGTGCTCTAAAGTGCGCGTCATGAACCGCAAGACCCTGTGCGCCCTGCTGGCGCCGGCCGCGCTCGTCGCGTGCGGCGGCGCCGCGCCCTCCCCCGCCCCGGCGCCGACGCCCGGCGCCGCCACCGACGAGCCCGGCCCCGGCCGCGGCGGCCGCGCCTACGACTCCTGGACCGGCGAGCTCGGCCTGGCCGCGCCCGCGGCGCTGCGCCGGCCCGACGGCGTCGACGTCACCGACACCGGCCATGCGTTCCGGCTCAAGAACTTCTACGGCTGGGACCTGCGCGGCGCCGCGGGCATCTACGGCCCGCGCTACCAGGCCAAGGCGTACGTGCTCGGGCGCGACTGGCTCGCCGGCGCCGAGCCGGTCGACGCGGTCCTGGCGATCCTGCGGGACGGCGACCACGAGCTGCCGGCGTTCGGCGCCGTGCTGCCCGAGGACGCGCTGCGCGAGATCGCGCAGTTCATCGTCGACGTCCGCGACCGTGCGCTCGCGCACCCCGACGACATCTTCACGCTGGTCGAGGGCTCGCCCGGCAACTACGCGCTGCGCCCCGGCGCGGATCCGGCGCGCGGCGCGGCGTACTTCGCCGACACCTGCGCCGACTGCCACGGCGACGACGGCACCGCGATGCTGTTCGACGACGGCGCGTACTCGCTGGGCACGCACAGCCGGCAGAAGGCGTACGAGGACTGGTTCAAGATCCTCAACGGCCACCCCGGCTCGGCGATGGCGCGCCAGGTGTCGGGCACCGGCGCCGAGATGGGCCAGACGATCCTCGACGTGCTCGCCGCGCTGTGCGACCGCGGCCGGTTCCCCGCCGGCGCCGCGACCGGCGGCGACGTCCCCGACGGCGACCCGCGGTGCGGCGCGTACCTGAGGTAGCGCCAATGCTGGTCAGTTAAGGCAAGGCGTGTCAGTTCCGCTCGCCCCGAGCCAGCGGACGGTGCGAAGCGACGGGCGGCGGCTCCTGACGAACAGCCGTCCAAGCCCGCAGGATCGCCAAGTTCCTTCGACAGGCTCAGCTCAGACTCAGAGGACTGCGCAGAATGCGTCGCGAGCGCCAGCCCGACGAGCCCACCGCGGACGCGCGAGACGGCGGCGGCGTGGCGGAGCCAGGCGCCGTGGCGTGGCGCGCGTCCCACGACCGTCCGGGCGACCGCGAACACCGGCGCCGGGCCAGGTAGGGGCCCGGCGCCTCGATGCTCGAGCGATCGCCGCGGAGGGTCCGAGAACCGGACAGCAGGGATGGAGGGGCCGGTCGATTCTCGCGCGGGCGTGCACTTTGGGCTTGACGGGGTATGCGGCGA
>WYBA01000493.1 GCA_011526095.1 Myxococcales bacterium
CCCGGCGGCGTCGTCGCGCGCGGCGAGGCGCGCGCGCACGCCTCGCCACAGCGCCGCCGCGCCGGCGTGATCGCCGCGCCGGCCGCGGGCGCGCGCGGCGCCGCGCATCACGTCGAGATCGTCGGGGTCGATCGCCAGCGCCTGGGTCCAGGCGTCGTCGGCGGCGGCGCGGTCGCCGGTGCGGTCGAGCAGCTGGGCGCGCCGCGCCCACGCCCGCGCCTCGCCGCGGCGGTCGCGGCGGTCGCGCGCCAGCCGCGCGACCTCGGCCAGCGCGTGCGCCGCGTCGGCGTGATCGCCGGTGCTCTCGGCCAGCTCGGCGATCGCCTGGTGGACGGTCGCGTCGTCCGGCGCGAGCTCGCGGGCGCGCGTCAGCTCGGCCGCGGCCCCGCGGGGATCGCCGATCCGCAGCGCGAGCAGCTCGGCGAGGCGGACGTGGTCGCGCGCGGCGCGGCTGCGATCCGCGGTCACCGCCAGGCGCGCGCGGTACAGGCGCGCCAGCTCCTGCCACCGCGCCTCCTCGGTGTAGCGCTCGGCCAGCGCCTCGATCGCCTCGGCGTTGCTCGGCTGCAGCGCGAGCGCGTGCTCGTACTGGCGCGTCGCGCCGCGCGGGTCGAGCACGCGGAGCAGCCGCGCCGCGGCGAGCGCGGCGAGCACGGCGCTGGCGTCGTCGCCGGTCGCGGCGCTCGCGGAGGCGAGCGCCGCCAGGTGCGCGGCGGCGTCGCGCGCGTCGCCCTTGGCGAGCGAGATCGCGGCGAGCGTCGCCAGCGCCGGCGCGTAGTCGGGCCACCGCGCCAGCGCCTGGCGCGCGAGCTCGAGCCCGTCGACGAACCACCCCGGGCGCGCCGCGGCGATCGCGAGGATCCGGCCGAGCAGCACGGGCTGGTCCGGGCCGCCGGCGGCGAGCAGCGCGCGGTAGCCGCGCATCGCGTCGTCGAGCTGGCCGCGCCGCACCAGCTCGTCCGCCGAGTGCATCGCGTCGTGCGCGAGCACCAGCGCGCTGGCCGCGACGGCGATCGCGTCGTCGGAGCGGGTCTGCCCGGGCGCGAGGTCGAGGCGCTGGCCCGCGGGCACGTACGAGACGATCACGCCGCCGCGCGTGATCCGCGCCGACACCAGCTCGATCCCCGTGGTGACCGGCAGGCGCCAGCCGCGCGCCGGCAGGAGGCGCCACAGCAGCGCCGGCAGCGGGTCGAGCTCCACGTCCGCGAGGCCGCGCACCCGGGGCGGCTCGCCGGCGCCGCGGCCGTCCGGCGCGGTCGCGTTGCCGGGCTCGGTCGCGCCGAGCACGACGACCAGGACGCGGTGGGCCAGCACCGGCGCCGGCGTCGGGAGGTGGCCGTGGACCCGGACGTCCCCGGCGAGCACCCGCAGCCCCAGGCCCGACGCGGCGAGGTGGACGCGGAACGACACGTCGGCCGCGGCCAGTCCGTCGGCGACGCGCGCGGTGACCGATGCGTGGCCGTCCCCCAGCCGCGCGGTGACCGCGGTGATGCCCTGGGCCGCGAGCGCCGGCGCCGCGGCGGCGAGCCGCGCGTCGATCGCGCGCGGATCGATCCGCAGCGACGCGACGTGGAGCTGGGTGCGCCGGCGCTGGAACCGCTCGGGCGGCGTGGTGGCGTCGATCGCGCCCGCCGGGCCGGCGGCAGCAGCCGCGCCGACGTCGGGCACCTCGAGCTCGAGCCGGTCGAGGTGGAGCCAGCCCAGGACGGTGACGTCGGACAGGGTCAGCCGCGCGGATCCCCCGACCCGGCGGAGCTGGAACGGCAGACGCGCCGGCGCGGCGTCGGATCCCGTCGGAAGCACCGGGGATCACGCTATCACAGGAGGTCGGACGACGCGGGCCGCGCGTCGTCCGTTCGCCCCGCCGCGCGCGCCGCGATCACGCGCGCGGCGAGCGAGCGTGATCGGTCCGGTCGGCGCCGGGCGTGCGGCCTACTGGATGCCCTGGCAGGGGTCGTAGGCGATCGCGCGGACCGCGCCCTGCTCGTCGCGCTCTTGCAGCAGATCCTTGTGGATCTTGATCTTGCCCGCGGTCTGCAGCTCGGTGCAGCGGCCCTTGAGCCACGCGGTGACCAGCTCGCCGGAGCGCTCCTCGGTCAGGCGGCGGACCAGCTCGTCGGCCTGCTTCTCGAACTCGGCGGGATCCGGCTTCGCGCGGGTGATCACCTGGGCGATCACGTACGCCGTGCCCAGCCGCGTCTCGACCTTGAACACGCGGTCGGCGAGGTTGCCGTCGCCGAGCGAGAACAGCGCGGTCATCAGCTCCGCCGACTTGCCGAGCGCGCCGACCTGCTCCTTGTCGCGCGGCATCGGGCCGACGCGGAGGACCTTGGCCTTGGCGACGTCGCCGAACTTCGGCAGCACGTCGGCCGAGGGCGTCATGATGTCCGTCGCGGCCGGCGGGGCGGCGGCGGTCGGCGCGGCGGTGGTCGGCGCGGCGGTGGTCGGCGCGGGCGCGGTCTCGCCGCCGGCCTGGGCCCACTCGGCCGGGACATCCGCCGACTCGAGCTGAAGCGCGCCGGACTTGCCCTGGCCTTGTCCCTGCTGCTCCAGCATCTGGCGGATCTGCTCGATCGTCGCGGGATCGAGGTCCGGGTTGTTCTTGATCAGGTCCTCGAGGTCGAGCTGCTGGTTCTGATCGATGCCGGGGCTCCGCGGCGCCGGCGCCTGCTCGTAGAGGTCCGCCAGGTTCTTGCCGGTGCCGGCGCGCGCCTCGGCCAGCGCGGCGATCGCCGCGCGCCGGGCCGCCTCGTCCGCCCACGCGTCGAGCGCGAGCCCCGCGGCGATCTCGCGCTTGACCTGATCGAACGACAGATCGCCCTCGCGGGCGTCCTCGACGACGAGCAGGAAGTACCCGCGCGGCGTCTCGATCACCGGGGAGACCTCGCCCGGCTTGTCGGCGATCGCCTTGAGCGCGTCGCCGAGGGCCGGGTCGCCGAGGCCGGGCGCGTCGGGGAGCAGCCAGCCGAGCTCGCCGCCCTTGCCGCGGATCGCGTCCTCGGCGTCGAGCGCGCGGGCGACGTCGGCCAGCGTCTTCTTCTTCGCGACGATCTCGGCGCGCGCGGCCTCGAGCTTGGCCTTGGCCGGGTCCGGCTTGGTCTCGGGCGGCGGGGCCGGCGCCGCCGGATCCGCCGGCGCGGCGCCGTCGGGGGCGGGGGCCGGCTCGACCGGCGTCCGCGCCACGAACACGCGGCGCACCTTCACCCGCCTGGGGGTCGCGGTGTACGCCACCGCCTTGTCGGCGTCGTACTTGGCCTGCGCCTCCGCGGCGTGGGCGGCGAGCCAGCGGTCGACGTCGGCGTCGGTGACGATCGCCTTGGCCTTGTACGCCGCGACGTCGAACGCGACGACGTCCGCGGTCACGGTGTTGTGGACGTGCTGGTACTGGGCGTACGCCTCGTCGCGGGACGCCCGCGCGCCGGAGCCCAGCACCGTCGACATCATCTGCGCGAGCAGCTCGCGCCGCTGCTCGGCCTTGAACCCGCCGATCGTGAGGCCGAACCGGCCGACCAGCGTGCGCTCGAGCAGCTTGTAGTTGAAGAACTCGCCGTCCTCGAAGTACAGCGACTTGCCGTCGACGAACTCGGTGAGCACCCAGATGTCGCCCGTGGTGATCCGCTGGTCGATGAGATCGTCCTCGACGACCAGGCCGCGCGCCGCGGCCTCCTGGGCGAGCAGCTCGCGGCGGACGAGCCCGTCGAGCGCGGCGGTGACGCGCGAGCCGTAGGTGCCGGCGCCGCGGGTGTTGAACGCCCAGCGCCAGGTCGGCATGCCGTAGGCGTTGTCGCCGATCTCGACGGTCGTCTGCTCGCCCGCCGTGCCGCAGCCCTGCTGGCCGCCGGACTGCGGCCCGAAGTTCAGCACGAACACGGCGATCAGGATGCCAAAGACGATGTAGAGGGCGATCGTCGCGCCGCGGCGGCGTGTGGTTTCAAGCATGGGATCTCGGGGCTCTCGGGGACGGGGGAGAGGCGGCGCATGCTAGCGGCGGGGGGTGGGGCATGCAAGCGCGCGTGGCGCCGGCCGGGAGTGAATGACGGGCCGGCCAGCCCCGTTGGTCGGTCGGTGGTCGGTCGGGCGAAGGGTGCTTGCGCCGCGTTCGACGCACGTGCTAATCCCGCCGGGCTCCGAGCCCCCCTGCCGGCCTGACACCGGCGATTCCCGCTGTCGGTTCCGCGAGATACGAGGCACACGCGCATGCTCTTCGATTGGGTCTACGGAATGTTTTCCAACGACCTGGCCATCGACCTCGGGACGGCCACGACGCTGGCGTTCGTCAAGGGGCGCGGGATCGTCGCGAACGAGCCCTCGGTGGTCGCGGTGCAGGCGCAGACCCAGGGCCCCAAGAAGGTGCTCGCGGTGGGCAAGGAGGCCAAGGAGATGCTGGGCCGCACGCCCGGCAACATCGTCGCCATCCGCCCGATGAAGGACGGCGTCATCGCCGACTTCGAGGTCACCGAGGCGATGCTGCGCTACTTCATCCAGAAGGCGCACCAGCGGCGGACGCTGGTCCGGCCGCGCGTGATCGTCTCGGTCCCGTCGGGGATCACCGAGGTCGAGAAGCGCGCCGTGCGCGACTCGGCGCTCGCCGCCAGCGCGCGCGAGGTCTACCTGATCGAGGAGCCGATGGCCGCGGCGATCGGCGGCGGCCTGCCGATCACCGAGCCGTGCGGCAACATGATCGTCGACATCGGCGGCGGCACGACCGAGGTCGCGGTGATCGCGCTCGCCGGCATCGTGCTGTCCAAGTCGATCCGCGTCGCCGGCGACAAGATGGACGAGGCGATCGTCCAGTACATCAAGCGCAAGTACAACCTGCTGATCGGCGAGCGCACGGCCGAGATCATCAAGAAGGAGATCGGCTCGGCGTACCCGCTCGAGGAGCCGCTCACCGTCGAGGTCAAGGGCCGCGATCTGGTCGCCGGCGTGCCCAAGACGCTGGCGGTCAACTCCGACGAGATCCGCGAGGCGCTGCAGGAGCCGGTCAACGCGATCGTCGACGCGGTCCGCTCGGTCCTCGAGCGCACGCCGCCCGAGCTGTCGGCCGACATCGTCGACAAGGGGATCGTGCTGTCGGGCGGCGGCAGCCAGCTCAAGAACCTCGACGTCCTGCTGCGCGAGGAGACCGGCCTGCCGGTCATGGTGTGCGAGAACCCGCAGCTCGCCGTCGTCCTCGGCACCGGCCGCGTGCTCGACGAGCTCGGGCTGCTCAAGGAGATCGCGCTGCAGTAGCGCGCGGCCCGCGCCATGACGTTGCGACGGCGCGTGGTGGACTGGGTCCTGGCGGCCTTGCTCCTGGTGATCCCGCTCGTGGTCCTGCGGTCGAGCCTGCGCGCGCCCGAGGAGGTGTCGACGGTCGACGAGGCGGTGCTGCGCGTGTCGGCGCCGCTGCAGGCCGGCGTGTCGTGGCTCGTCGACGGCGTCGGCTCGCTGTGGTCGCGCTACGTCGGGCTGATCGACACCGAGGACGAGAACCGCGAGCTGCGGGCCGAGAACGAGCGGCTGCGCCGCGACCTCGCGGCCGAGCGGCGCCGCGCGTTCGACGTCGAGGCGCTCGAGGAGATGGTCGGGATCAAGCAGCGCACGCCGGCGGACACCGCCGGCGCGCGCGTGATCGCCGGCGAGCTGTCGCCGTTCTACCGGGTCGTGCGGATCCGCATCGACCGCGGCGCGCCCGAGGTCTCCGTCGGCATGCCGGTGATCACCTCGGCCGGCCTGGTCGGGCGGATCTCGAAGATCTACGGCGGCCACAGCGAGGTGCTGCTCACCACGGACACCCAGTCCGCGGTCGACGTCGTGATCCGCCGCTCCGGCGCGCGCGGCGTGCTCGTCGGCGAGGGCGCGGCCGACGCCTACCGCTGCCGGCTCGAGTGGCTCGAGCGGTCGAGCGAGCCCGACGGCGAGGCGCCGGTCCAGGTCGGCGACATCGTCGAGACCTCGGGCCTGGGCGCCGCGTTCCCCGCCGGCATCACCGTCGGCCACGTCGCCAGCGTCGTCGACAAGGACTACGGCATGTTCCAGGACGTCACGGTCAAGCCCGCGGTCGACTTCGGCCAGCTCCGCGGCGTCACCGTCCTGCTCGCCCCGCCGCCGCCGCCGGATCCGGACGCCGAGAAGAAGCGCCGCTCGGAATCGGCGTTCGGCCTCCGTCCTTACTAGCCATGCGGATCGCGACCTGCGTCCTGGTCACCTACGTGCTCCTCGTCGTGCTCGGCGCGGTGTGGATGCGGCTGGGCTTCCTCGCCGAGGCCAAGCCGGCCGCGGCGGTGATGGCCGCGGCGTACCTGGGGCTGACCGCGCGCAGCGGCGTCGCCGGCGCGGTCGGCGGCGCGGTCGTCATCGGCTACCTCGCCGACCTGATCGGCGGCACGCCGGTCGGGTTGACCGCGGTGGTGTGCGGCGTGATCTGCCTGATCGGCCACCTGATCCAGCGCCGGATCCTGGTGCGCGGCCTGGGCGCGACCCTGGGCTTCGCGTTCTTCGTCGGGGTCTCGGCCCAGCTGATGGTCGTCCTGCTGCGCGCGGTGTTCAGCCAGCCGATGGCGCCGCCGTTGCGCGAGCTGTGGTTCGTGCTGCTGTCCGGCGTCGCGACCGCGGTGATCGGCCCCGCCGTGCTGCGCATCCTGCGCCGGATCGACGCGGCGTTCGCGCGCACCCACCGCGAGCGCGACGCGGCGCTCGAGGGGATCGCGCCGTGAGTCCTCGCACCTCCCCGGAGCCCGCATGATCACCGGCGGCCAATCGCACGGCGGCAACGCGCTGCCGGAGCTGGCGCGGCGGCTCAAGTGGATCGTGCTGGTCATGGTGATGGCGTTCGCGCTGCTGCTGGGCCGGCTGTGGCAGCTGCAGGTGGTGCGTGGCGATCGCTACTACCAGCGCACCGTGTCCAACGTCGTCCACGAGCGGTTCCTGCCGTCGATCCGCGGCAAGATCGTCGACCACCGCGGCGTCCCGCTCGCGGACAACCGCCCGGCGTTCAACATCTACATCACGCCGAAGGAGCTCGGCGACGCGGCGCGCGCCGACCTGATCCGGCTGCTCGGGCTCAACGAGGAGGAGACGGCGAAGCTCGACGCGCGGATCGAGACCGGTCGCAAGCGGTCGCCGCGCCACCCCGTGCTCGTGCTCGAGGACCAGGGGCGCGATCGCGCCGCGCTGGTCGAGCAGGTCAAGTTCCGCCTGCCCGGGGTCGAGGTCCGCCACGAGCCGTACCGCCACTACCCGCAGGGCGATCTCGCCGCCCACCTCGTCGGCTACATGACCCAGATGAACGAGGCCGAGCTCGACCGGATGGAGCCGCTCGGCTACGACGCCAGCGAGCTGATCGGCCGCTACGGCCTCGAGTACGAGTTCGAGAACTACCTGCGCGGCAAGAAGGGCATCGAGCGGTTCGCCGTCGACGCCCGCGGCCAGCGGATCGAGAACGAGGACGCCGCCAAGCTGATCGAGGGCGAGCGGCTGATCGAGCCGGTCGCCGGCTACAACGTCGTCGTCACGATCGACGCCCAGCTCCAGCGGATCGCGGAGAAGGCGGTCGCGATCCACCCGGCGGCGGCGGTCGCGGTCGTCGAGGTCGACACCGGACGGATCCTGGCGCTGGTGTCCAAGCCGTCGTTCGACCCCAACGTCATGACCGGGCACCTCACGCGCGCCGAGGAGGCGCTGCTCAACGCCGATCCGCGCAAGCCGTTCATCGACAAGACGCTCGCCGCGCGCTACCCGCCGGGCTCGGTCTACAAGTTCGTCACCGCGATCGCCGCGCTCGAGGACGGGCTGGGGATGGAGGAGGAGAAGATCGAGTGCAAGGGCGGGATCGAGGTCTCGGGCACCGAGTTCGACTGCACCTCCTCTCACGGCCTGCTCGATCTGGTCGGCGCGATCCAGCGGTCGTGCAACGTCTACTTCTGGCAGCTCGCGCAGCGCATCGGCATGGACCGGATGGAGCGGGTCGCGAGCGCCTTCGGCTTCGGCAAGCCGACCGGGCTGGGCCTCAACGGCGACGCCGGCGGCCGCGTCCCGACGCGCGACTGGTACGAGCAGCGCGGCAAGCACCGCATCGGCGACACGATCAACGCGTCGACCGGGCAGGGCGACGTCGAGGTCACGGTGCTGCAGGTGGCGATGGCCTACGCCTCGCTCGCCAACGGCGGCACGCTCTACGTCCCGCAGGTCGTCGACCGCGTCGAGGCCGCCGACGGCCGCGTCGTCGTGCAGTACGAGCCGCGGTCGCGCCCGGTCGGCACCGCGCCGGAGATCCTCGACGTCCTGCACCGCGGGATGTGGAGGGTGACCAACGCGGCCGGCGGCACGGCGTTCGAGCACGGGCACTCCGACGTGATCAAGATCGCGGGCAAGACCGGCACCGCCGAGGTCCGCAGCCGGCGCAAGGACAAGCAGACGGTCGAGGTCGCCGGCTGGCACCCGCGGCGCAGCCACGCGTGGTTCGCGGGGTGGGCGCCGGCGAGCGCGCCCGAGGTCGCGATCGTGGTGCTGATCGAGCACGGCGGCCCCGGCGGCAAGGTCGCCGCGCCGGTCGCCAAGCAGATCCTCGAGGGCTGGGCGACGAAGGTCCGCCGCGGCGGCGCGCCCGCGCCGGCGGTGCAGCCATGAGCCTGTGGAAGGGCCTGGGCGAGCTGCCCCGGTCGCAGGTCGGCGTCACGCGGTGGCAGCGGTTCCGCGCCACCGTCGATCTGCCGCTGGTGCTCGCGGTGCTCGCGATCTGCGGGGTCGGGCTGCTCAACCTCTACAGCGCGACCCACGGCACGCGCCACGCGTCGAAGTTCGATCAGCAGGTGCAGTGGGTCGTCGTCGGCGCCCTCGCGTTCGTGGTCGCGACGATCGTCGACTACCGCACGCTGGTGCGCGCCGCGTGGTTCCTGCTCGCCGGCGCGGTCGGCCTGTTGCTGGTCGTCCGGCTGCTCGGCGAGGCCGCGCACGCCAAGGGCAGCTACCGCTGGTTCAACCTCGGCACGATGGGCGGGCAGCCGTCGGAGATCGCCAAGCTCGCGGTGATCCTGGTGCTCGCGCGGCTGTTCCACGACGCCGAGGTCCGCCACCTGCGGTGGCAGGACGCGACGCTGCGCGCGGCGGTGCTCGCGATCCCGGTCGGCCTGATCGCGATGCAGCCGGATCTCGGCACGTCGATCCTGCTCGTCCTGATCATCCTGTCGGTCGGCTTCGTGTGCATGCCGAACCTGTGGCCGATGGTCTACGTGACCCTCGCCGGGCTCGCCGCGGTGCCGATCATCTGGGAGAACATGCACCCCTACCAGAAGCAGCGGGTGCTGGCGTTCCTCGATCCCGGCGCCGATCCGACGGGCGCCGGGTGGCACACGCGTCAGTCGATCTTCGCGGTCGGCTCGGGGAAGATCACCGGCAAGGGGTACATGCACGGGACCCAGAACCAGTTCGACTTCCTGCCCGAGCACTGGACCGACTTCCCGTTCTCGGTGTGGGCGGAGGAGTGGGGGTTCCTCGGCTCGGCCGCGCTGCTCGGCGTGTTCGCGTTCCTGCTGACGTGGATCCTGCAGGTCGCGCTGAGCGCGCGCGACAAGGCCGGCGCGGTGATCTGCATCGGCGTCGGCGCGATGACCTTCTGGCACATGGTGGTGAACATCATGATGGTGCTCGGCATGGCGCCGGTCGTCGGCGTGACCCTGCCGTTCATCAGCTACGGCGGCAGCTCGCTGCTGGTGTTCATGCTCGGCATGGGGATGGTGGCGTCGGTGTCGCTGCGCAAGCACGGCTACTGACGAGCAGCGAGACGGAGACGGAGACGGAGACGGAGGCGGAGGCGGAGACGGAGACGGAGACGGAGACGGAGACGGAGGCGGAGACGGAGACGGAGGCGGAGACGGAGACGGGGACGGAGGCGGAGCAAGCTCCGCTCATCCTGAGCAGGGCCGAGCGCCAGCGAGGCCCGTGTCGAAGGATGGTGACAGTCCTGGCTCGCGGTGGGGCGCGCGCACGCCGCGCGCGTCCTCGTCGCGCGCGCGGCGCATCCGCCGGCACGAGCACCGGGTGACTCGGAGGCGATGCGCGGGCCGGATGGGCCCCTCGGTCCGGGGTTCACCCCCGGATCGCGCACGCGCCGCGCCGACCCGTCCGAGGG
>WYBA01000007.1 GCA_011526095.1 Myxococcales bacterium
GCGCAGGTCGCCACCCGCGCCGGCGGGTTCCGCGTCCACGCCCCGCTGATCGAGCTGACCAAGGCGCAGATCATCGTCGAGGGCACGCGGCTCGGCGTCGACTACGGGGTCACCCACTCCTGCTACGACCCGGTCGACGGCCGGGCGTGCGGGCGGTGCGACGCGTGCGCGCTGCGCCGCAAGGGCTTCGCCGAGGCCGGCGTGCCCGATCCGACCCGCTACGCGTGATACCCTCGGCGCGGGGGTCATGAAGCTCGGCACGCTCCTGCTGCGGAACGCCGCGATCAGTCTCACGCAGCTCGAGGCCGGGCTGCGCGCGCAGGTGCTGTACGGCGGCCGGCTCGGCACCAACCTCGTCGAGCTCGGGTTCCTCGACGTCGACGCGCTCGGCGCCTACCTCGGCGAGCTGACCCAGCTCCCGGTGGCGACGCGCGGCCTGCTCGACCACGCCGCGCCCGCGGTGACCGGCCTGCTCGACGCCGAGACGGTCGAGCGGCTCGGGGTGATGCCGCTGGGCTTCTTCCCGCCGGCGGAGAACGCGCTGGCGCTCGCGATGATCGAGCCGGCCGACCTGTCCGCGATCGACGAGGTCGGACAGCGCACGGGGCGCGCGATCGCGCCGTACGTCGTGCCGGAGCTGCGCCTGCTCTACTACCTGGAGAAGGTGTACGGGCTGCCGCGCAAGGCGCGGTTCGTGCGGACCGGGACGCGCCGCGCGCCGGGGCCGGTCGACGAGCGTCGCCGCGCGCAGCCGGCGGGCGGCATCGTGCTGCCGCCGCCGGTGCGGCTCGAGCCGAAGCGGCGCGGCCGGATGAGCGAGCAGGTGCCATCGATCCCGGCGGAGCCCGCCGCCGCCCCGCCGCCGCCGCCCACGCCCGCGCTGGCCTACGCGCTCGCGTGCGATCGCCTCGACCACGCGACCACCCGCGCGCAGATCGGCGAGCTGTTCGTCGAGCTGGCCGCCGGCCGGTTCGGCGCGCTCGTCGTGTTCGTCGTGCGCGACGGCAACGCCCTCGGGTGGTACGGCACCGTCGGCGGCGCGCCGCCGCCGCGCCCGGTCGAGCAGATCTCGCTGCCGCTGGGGATGACGTCGGCGTTCCAGATCGCCCACGACGGCCACCGCCCGTACCACGGGCCGCCACCGTCGGCGGGCCACCCGATCGAGAGCCAGCTGTGGGACGCGCTCGGCGTCACCCGACCGCGCGCGCTGGTCGTCGCGCCGGTGCTGGTCCGCGCGCGCGTCGTCAACCTCGTCTACGCCCACGCGCTCGGCGCCGGCGACAGCGGCGAGCTGACCGAGACGGCGATCGGCGAGCTGGCGGAGCTGTGCGTGCGGGCGTCGAACGCCTACGTCCGGCTGATCCAGAAGGCCCGGACCTGACCGGACCGGACCGCCGCGCCGGCGCCGGCGCCGGCGCCGGCGCCGGGATGACGCGGCGCGCGGCGACCGCGCGCCTGACCTCCCGCGCCGCCGGCTGATCCAGTCGCCAGGCGGCGCGCGCGCAGATCCGCGGACTTGGCGGTGGCACGTCCCGTGCTGACAGCCACCCGCATGAGGACTCGCCTGGCCACCCCGCTCGCCCTCGCCGCCGCTGCCCTGGCCGCGCCCGCCTGCGTCGTCGAGGACGACCTGTACGAGGGCGAGACCGTCAAGTCGGAGGACGGCAAGGACGACTCGTCCTCCGTCGCGCTGTTCGTCGACTTCGAGTTCGACGGCACGCTCACCACGACCTCGTCGTGGAACAAGGAGCAGACGGTCGAGGACCAGCTCCTCTACACGATCGGCCAGCTCAACGGGAAGAACTCGGTCGGCCGCATCGACCGGATGACGCTGTCGGACGTGCGCGCCACGTCGTCGGGCGGCGTCACGACGATCACGTACCACGCGCGGCTGCCGGTCGCGTGGGGCAACAAGACCAACGTCCCGACGGAGTTCACGCTCAAGCTGCCGAAGGACATGTCGTACACCGGCCAGAACAAGTTCGCCGAGGCGTACGGCCACGACTGCGTCGACAGCGGCGCGCACGACGTCGACGCGGGATCGATGTGGTACTACTACCGCCCGGATCGGTCGGGCTGCGCGCTCGCCGCCGGCGACGTCGTCGAGGCGGTCGCGACCGTGTCGCCGAGCCCGATCAACACCACGGGCAAGTTCCCCGAGTACGACAAGGTCTGGGAGGACGACCTGCTGCAGGTCGTCGCCGTGTTCGGCAAGTACGAGGACGGCGCGACGACCGCGTCCGACGCCGGCATCGCCGCGTACAACGAGTTCGTCCGCGCGATCAAGACCGACCTCGGCACGCGCGCCACGACCGTCCCGGCGACGATCCCGACCTCGCCCGGCGTCGGCACGCCGGACATCGAGTGGAACGCGACGCTCGCCGACGGCAAGCGCGTCCGCGTCGTCGCGCTGCTCGTCGACAACGTCCGCACCGGCGGCGCCGCGTTCGACGCGCGCTACGAGGACCTGTCGACCCGCGCCGACATCATCGTCTACAACGGCCACGCCGGCCTCGGCGCCAACGTCCGCGCGATGGCGCAGAAGGGCTCGTGGGTCGCCGGCCAGTACGTGATCGTGTTCCAGAACGGCTGCGACACCTACGCCTACGTCGACGACGCGCTCAACACCGCGCACGCCGCGGTCAACCCCGACGACCCGAACGGCACCAAGTACGTCGACATCGTGCTCAACGGCATGCCGGCGTACTTCTCGAACATGTCGGGCGCGACGATGGCGCTCTACCGCGCGCTCAAGGCGCCCGCGAGCCCCAAGACCTACGAGCAGATCTTCCGCAGCGTGTCGTCGAGCCAGGTCGTGCTGGTCACCGGCGAGCACGACAACACGTTCACCCCCGGCGGCGGCGGCACGCCGACGGCGTGGGCCGGCCTGACCGCGAGCGGCACCGTGACGAAGGGCCAGGAGACGCGGTGGGAGACGCCGACGCTCGCCGCCGGCACCTACACGTTCACGATGACGGGCACCGCCGACGCCGACCTCTACGTCCGCATCGGCGCGGCGCCGTCGACGACGAGCTACGACTGCCGCCCGTACAAGTCGGGCAGCAACGAGGCGTGCGAGGTCACGCTGGCCGCGCCCGCCCCGCTCCACGTCATGGTCCGCGGCTACGCGGCGAGCTCGACCTACGAGCTCGCCGGCAAGCTCAAGTGACGCGAGCGTTCGCCTGAACCCTGCGCGAGCGGCGCGGGGAGGTCGGGGCTCCTGCCTCCTCCCCCTCCCTCCCTCGACCGTCCTCCGGCGGTCACGCCCCGGCCTCCCCCCGCCGCTCGCGCAGCATCCGCAACGTCAGCCAGTCGCGCAGGTAGCGCAGGTCCGCCGCCGACATCAGGCGGGTGAGCCGCGCGAGCACGACGTAGAGGACGAGGTAGGCGGGGACGATCGCCGCGACCGCGGTGGCCGGCGACCACGCGCGCGCCTCGAGCGCGCCCCACGCGAGCGCCCCGAGCGGCAGCGCGAGCGCGAGCACGGCGGCGTAGTGGCGCCACGGCAGCACGCCGCGCAGCCCGACGCCGAGCGCGTCGCCGATGTGGACGAGCAGGTAGAGCCAGCCGAGCAGCATCGACGCGACCGAGGCGACCGCGGCGCCGGGGAAGCCGAGCAGCCAGATGCACGGCGCGACGAGCGCGACGTTGAGCGCGACCATCGCGATCGCGCCGCGCATGATCACGTGGGCGCGGCCGACGGCCTGGAGCATCGGGCCGTAGGCGGCGACGCGGTGGAGCAGGCCGAGCGTGAAGATGCGCAACGGCAGCGCGGCGGCCGCGTAGGCCTCGCCGAACACCAGCACGATCGCCGCCTCGGCGACGACCGTGACGACGATGACCAGCGGCGCGACGATCAGCGCGACCTTGCGCGCGGTCGCGAGCCACAGCGCGCGCAGGCCGGCGACGTCGCCGGCGTACCAGCGGGCGACGTAGTGGCGCTGCATCACCGCGCCGATCGCGTAGGGCACGAGCGTGATCAGCGGCAGCTCGATGCTGGCGGCGCCGTAGAGGCCGAGCCCGGCCGCGCCGAGGATCCAGCCGATCGCGTACTTGTCGACCTGCGGGTTGAGCTGGCCGGCGAGCGCCGCGGCGCCGACGGGGAGCGAGAACGCGAGGATCTCGCGCAGGCGCGCGCGGTCGAGCCACGGCGTGGCGGCGGGGAGCGGGAAGAACCGGCGGACGAGCGCGACGTAGACGAGCAGCCGCGCGACCGCGGCCGCGGCCATCAGCGGCGGGATCGCCGCGGCGCCGAGGCCGAGCGCGCCGGGGACGAGCACCGCGACGACGCGCAGGGCCATCAGGGCGACGTAGATCCCCGAGGCGAGGCGCGCGCGGCCGGTCGCGATGAGCTGATTGATCGCCGGCTGCGCCGGGAGCTCGAGCGCGACCGTGAGCGCGAGCCACGGCAGGCTGGCGGCGAGGTCGACGCGGGTGGAGAAGATCGCGCCGCCGAGCCACATCACGGCGATCACCGGCGGCGAGATCGCGACGAGCAGGAACGTGGTCTGGCGGGCGAGCGCGGCGGCGGCGCCGGGATCGCGGCCGACGAAGTAGTAGACCGCGTCGGGCAGGCCGAGCGAGCCGAGCGCGAGCGCGGTCGCGTGGAGCATGACGAGGCCGGTGAGGAAGCCGAAGTCCGCCTGGTCGTAGAGCCGCGCGCCCGCGACGATGACGACGATGCCGAGCACGCTCGCGGCCAGCCGGCTGTAGACGAACAGCCCCGCGTCGCGCGCCGCGCGTGTGGGCGCGTCGTCGCCGTCGGACGCCATGGCGGGCGCGGGCGGGGACGCGGCGGACACGGAAGACACGCTAGCAGGCGGAGCCTGCACGTGATCTCGCCACCTTGCGCGCCATCGCGCCGGCCGCAACTCGGCGCGCCCGGCCGCGATCCGGCCAGCTACCATGAGCCAGCCGATGAGCCGCGCGCCGCACCACGAGTTCACGTTCCTCGACTACCTGCGGGTGGAAGAGGACAGCGGGCTCAAGCACGAGTTCCTCGACGGCGACATCTACGCGATGTCCGGCGGCAGCCCGGACCACGCCGCGATCGCGACGACGATCGGCCGGCTGCTCGGCAAC
>WYBA01000494.1 GCA_011526095.1 Myxococcales bacterium
GGCCCGAGCGCCGGCGCTGCTCCTACGAACAGCTCGTCCAGGCTCGCAGGATCTCGAAGTCCGCTCATCCTGGGCCTGGCCGAGCGCCAGCGCCCTTCGACGGGGCTCAGGGTGAGCGGGACAAGGCTGCTCGTCACCGCGACCTCCGACGACGTCGGTGGGAAGCTCAGGACGAGCGGAGGGGATCGACGCTGATCGACCCTCCCAGGGTGAGCGGCACAGGGCGGTTCGCCAGACGGCCATTCCCGACGACGTCGGTGAGCGGCGGCGGACGAACGGACTCTTGCCTGCGTCGCTCACTGACCGGCATTGCCCCTCGCGGCGGCCCGCGGCCGCGCGCTACGCGTCCTTGGCGTTCAGCTTCGCCTCGAGCTCGGACAGGTCGAGATCCTCGAGCTCCTTCAGATCCTCGGCCGTGAGGCTGCCCATCGCGGCGGCCGCGTCGGCGTCGGACTTCGAGCCCGAGGCCGCGTCGTCGGCGTCGGCCTTGGCCGGCTTGGCCCCGGCGTCCGCGCCGGCGGCGAGCTGCGGCGCGCTCGCCGACTTCGGCGCCGACAGCATGCCCATCTTCGCCTTGAGCTCCGCCAGCGCGTCGTCCTCGGCGGCGCCGCCGCCGGCCTCGAGCTGGAGGAACTTCGACTCGAGCGTGTCGCCCGACAGCTCGCCCGCGAGCTCGGCGCCGGCCTCGGCCTCCGCCTCCATCAGCGCGATCCGCTCCGACATCCGGTCGAACGTGTCGAACGCGGACGTGTCGCCGAGCCCCTGCATCGTGTTGGCGATCTGCTGCTGCGCCTCCGCGCGCTTCTTGCGCGCGATGAGGATGTTCTTCTTCCGCTTGGCCTCCTCGATCTTGTTGTTGAGGAGGCGCAGCGCGTCCTTGAGCTTCTCGACCGCGGTCTTCTGCTGGACCCACTGCTGCTGGAACTGCGTGCTGATGTTCTCGTGCTCCTGCTTGCGCACGAGCGCCTGGCGGGCGAGGCCGTCGTCACCGGCGCGCACGGCCACCATCGCCTTGCGCTCCCACTCCTTCGCCTTGTCCAGCTCCGCGGTGTACTGCTTCTGCAGCTTCTTCTCGTCCGCGATCGCGACGGCGACGGCCTTCTTGGCCTCGACCAGCTGCTGCTGCATCTCCAGCAGCACCTGGTTCAGCATCTTTTCCGGATCTTCGGCCTTGGTGATGAGGTCGTTGATGTTGCTCTTGATGAGCGTGCCGAGTCTGGAAAAGATTCCCATGGGTTTCTCGCGGTTGCGCTCTTCGAGCCTACGGGATCAACCCCTGGGTTGCAACGGCTCGGGCCCCCGTGGTACGGGCACTCACTTCGCGCAATGAGCGACCCGCGCCGCCTGCCGCGCCACGTCGGCATCATCATGGATGGCAACGGCCGCTGGGCGCAGCTGCGCGGCCGGGACCGGATCGAGGGCCATCGCGAGGGCGCGCGCAGCGTCCGCGACGTCACCCGCGCGGCGCGCCAGCTCGGGCTCGAGGCGCTCACGCTCTACGCGTTCAGCGCGCAGAACTGGGCGCGCCCGGTGGAGGAGGTCACGGGGCTGATGCAGCTCCTGTGCGACTACCTCCACGACGAGCGGCCCGAGCTGATGGACAACCAGATCCGGCTCGAGGCGATCGGCGACGTCGAGCGTCTGCCGCCGCACGTCCGCGCGCCGCTCGACGCGCTGCGCGCCGACACCGCGCACCACACCGGCATGACGCTGACCTTGGCGCTGTCGTACGGCGGGCGCGAGTCGATCGCGCGCGCGGTGCGGTCGATCGCCGCCGACGTCGCCGCCGGCAAGCTCGCGCCGGCCGACATCGACGCCGACCGCGTGTCGAGCTACCTGCCGACCTCGCGGCTTCCGCCGCTCGACCTGCTGGTCCGCACCAGCGGCGAGCAGCGGATCTCCAACTTCATGCTGTGGGAGCTCGCCTACGCCGAGCTCGCGTTCGTCGACTGCATGTGGCCGGACTTCCGGCGCCAGCAGCTCTACGCGGTGCTCGATCAGTACGCGGCGCGCGAGCGCCGGTTCGGGCTGACGTCGCACCAGCTGACGGAGCGCGCGGAGCTGTCCGCCGACGACTCCGACGTCGAGCTCCATCTTGATCGCTGATGTCGAACCGCTGAAGAGGTAAGAACACCGTGGCCCTCGGCAACCTCGCGTCCCGCCTGCTCGTCGCCGTCGTCGCGGCGCCGATCCTGCTCGTCATCCTCTACTACCGCGTGCCCGAGGCCACCGGCGCGCTGGTGTGGGTCGCGTCGCTGCTGGCGATGCGCGAGTTCTTCACGATGACGATGGACGACCCGCGCGACCGCCGCGCCGCGCTGGTGATCGGTGGCGTCGCGACCGCCGCGCTGTTCCTCGCGCACCCGTACTCGCTGCGGATGTTCGACGACCTGCGCGCCGACCGCGCCGCGCAGGCGTCGCTGCTCGTCGCCGGGCCGATGCTCGCGATCGGCCTCGCGGTGATCCCGACCGGCCTGTACTTCCTGTTCCGGTTCCGCGACATGTCCACCGTCGCGGCGCGGATCGCCTCGACGATCGCCGGCGTCGTCTACGTCGGCCTCGGGTTCACGTTCCTGTCGCTGTGCAAGCGCGACTTCGGCGAGATCGGCGCCGACGTGATCGTGCTGATCCTGCTGGTCGCGTGGGTCGGCGACACCGGCGCGTACTTCGCCGGTCGGTTCCTCGGCAAGCACAAGCTCTACGAGGCGGTCAGCCCGAAGAAGACCTGGGAGGGCGCGATCGGCGGCCTGCTCGGCTCGCTCGTCGCGGCGATCATCATGAAGCTGGTGCGGCTCGACCACCTGGCGTGGATCGACGTCGTGCTGATCGCGATCCCCGGCGGCATCCTCGGCCAGATGGGCGACCTCGCGGAGTCGCTGATCAAGCGCGCCGTCGGCGTGAAGGACTCGGGCGCGCTGCTGCCCGGCCACGGCGGCATGCTCGACCGCGTCGACGCCGTCCTGTTCATCGGGCCGTACGTCTACCTGTACTTCTGGCTGCGCCCGGTCGTCGGCGCGATTCTCTAGACGGGGCTCGCCGCCCCGCCCGTCGGGCGGAGCCCGCCGGGGCCCACCCCGCCGAGAGGCCCAGACGGGGCTCGCGCGTTGGCCCGGGGCCTGCGCGGCGCTACGCCGCGAGCTGGGCGAGGTAGCCGCGGGCGCGCTCGGCCCACTCGCTGCCGCCGTCGAGCTCGAGGTAGCGCTCGAGGTGGCGCGCGGCCTGGGCGAACCCGCCGACGCGCGCGAGCATCAGCCCGAGGTTGTAGTGCGCGTCGGGGAACTCGGGCGCGGCGAGCGTGACCCGGCGCAGCTCGGCGATCGCCAGCTCGGTCTCGCCGAGATCCTCGAGCAGGTTGCCGAGGTTGTAGCGGGCCTCGGCCTGGTCGGGCTCGTGCTCCACCGCCTGCTCGTACAGCGCGCGCGCGCCGGCGACGTCGCCGCGGCGGTAGAGCAGGTTGCCGAGGTTGGTCAGCGCCGCGGCGAGCGACGGCTGCTGCTCGAGCGCCTGGCGGTAGAGGTGCTCGGCGCGCAGCGCGTCGCCGGCGTCCTCGGCGGCGCACGCGTCGACGAAGCAGCGGTAGGCCGACAGGCCCTCGTTGGCCTCGGTCGGATCGTCCTCGACCGGCGCGGGCACGGCGTCGCCGGCCGCGGGCGCGGGCGCGGCGGCCGCGGCGGGCTCGCCGCGCGCCGGCATCGCCAGCACCTCGGCGACCTGGCCGCCGAGCGCCGGCAGGTTGAACGCCATCACGATCTGCCGCGTCGGCGGCTCGAACGCGACGTCGTCGGCGATCGCGACGATCGTCTCGCCGTCGGAGCAGATCCGCAGGCGCGCCGCGGGGCTGGCGTCGCCCGGCAGCGCGGCGCGCAGCGCCTCGAGGTTGGCGCGGACCTTCTGCATGCTGAGCCCGGCGGCGAGCAGGTCCTTGGCCGCCTTCACCGACACCAGGTCGACGAACGTGTAGAAGAACCGACCGCCCTTGCGCACGGTCGGCCCGACGAACCCGGTCTGCATCCAGTAGCGCAGGCGCGACTCCTGGAGCGCGAAGATGCGGGCGACGTCGCGGATCGAGTACAGCTCGGTCATCGTCATTTGCTTCCAGCTCCCAGCAGGATGGGTCGACGGGGCGGGTGGGGCGCGGCGCCCTCGACGTCGAGGTCGAGGCGGACGCGCGCGCCGTCGCGGTGGACGTGGAGGTCGACGGCCGGCGTCGTCATCTCGCCGGCGGTGCGCGCGGCCTGCGCCAGCGCGACCTTGCGCGCGCGCACGCGCACGCGCTCGTCGTCGGTCATCAAGGTCGCGACGCGGCGCGCGCACGCCGGATCGCACGGATCGCTCAGCCGCGGCTGCGCCCGCGGCAGGTCGATCGTGAGCATCGTCGAGCCGAAGTAGCGGCCGCGCTCGACCTGGCCCTCGGTCAGCACCTCGGACGCGTCGAACAGCACGTCGAGGCCGGCGGGCGACAGCCGCACCCGCACCTCGCGCTCGAACAGCGACACGCGCCGCGCGGTCGCCATCGGCTTGCGCGGCGGCGCGATCGCCACGGGGGAGGGCGCGGGCTTGCGAGCGCGTCGGGGGGCGGCCACCTGATCACGCTACCAACGGGTATGGGAGTGGGCCACTTTTGCTCACATGTAGGCAAGATCGGGTGGCCGGCGGCCCCCGAAGCCCGAGCCATCCCGGTATGTTGTCGGGGCTGGCGATGACGGTGGACCCCAAGCGATACCCGATCCTGGTCGTCGACGACGAGCAGGACAACCTCGACGCCTTCCGGTTCAACTTCCGCAAGACGTTCGACCTGCTGACCGCCACGTCCGGCCCCGAGGCACTCGCGCTCCTCGCCGACCACGACGTCGGCGTGATCGTGACCGACCAGCGGATGCCCAAGATGACGGGCGTCGAGCTGCTGAGCGAGGCCAAGCGCCTGCGCCCGGACGCGGTCGGCATCATCCTGACCGCGTTCACCGACGTCGACGTGCTGATCGAGGCGATCAACCTCGGGCAGGTCTACCGCTACATCACCAAGCCGTGGGACGCCAAGGAGATCCGCGGCGTCTTGCAGTACGCGCTCGAGCGGTTCCACCTGCAGCGCGAGAACCGGCGGCTCGCCGAGCAGCTCGCCGAGTACACCGGCTACCTCAACCAGCAGCTCCACGGCGAGTTCGACTTCGGCAACATCATCGGCGACAGCGCGGCGCTGCGCGAGGTGCTGTCGAAGGTCGAGCAGGTCGCGCCGACCGCGTCGACGGTGCTGCTGCGCGGCGAGACCGGCACCGGCAAGGAGCTGGTCGCGCACGCGATCCACATCAACTCCCCGCGCGAGGGCAAGCCGTTCGTCCGCGTCAACTGCGCGGCGCTGGCGCCCGGCGTGCTCGAGAGCGAGCTGTTCGGCCACGAGAAGGGCAGCTTCACCGGCGCGATGCAGCGCCGCCCGGGGCGGTTCGAGCTCGCCGACGGCGGCACGCTGTTCCTCGACGAGGTCGGCGACCTGCCGCTCGAGGTGCAGATCAAGCTGCTGCGGACGCTGCAGGAGCGCGAGTTCGAGCGCGTCGGCGGCACCGAGACGATCAAGGTCGACGTCCGCATGGTGTCGGCGACCAACCGCAACCTCGAGCGGATGATCGAGGACGGCACGTTCCGCGAGGACCTGTACTACCGGCTCAACGTGTTCCCGATCAACCTGCCGCCGCTGCGCGATCGCCTCGACGATCTGGCGCCCCTGGCGCAGCACTTCGTCGCCAAGTTCGCGCGCAACCTCGGCGTGCGCCCCGCCGGCATCGGCGTCGACGCGCTCGCCAAGCTGCGCGAGTACACCTGGCCGGGCAACGTCCGCGAGCTCGAGAACATCATCGAGCGCGCGATGATCCTCGCGCGCGGCGCCGAGATCGCCGCCTCGCACCTCGACTTCGGGCGCCGCGGCCAGACCGGCGCGGCCGCCGCGGTGACGCAGACCGGGCCGCAGCCGATCACGGACACGGCGTCGGCGCCGGTCGCGGCCGCCCACGCCGCGCCCGCGCCCGCGGGCCACGGGGGCCACGGCGACGACGCGCGGCCGCTGGCCGAGCGCCTGCTCGAGAGCGAGCGGCGCGAGATCATCGCGGCGATCGAGAAGAGCAAGGGCAACATCGCGAGCGCCTCGCGGATGCTCGGGATCAACCGCTCGACCCTGTACTACCGGCTGCGCAAGCACGAGCTCGAGCACCTCCTTCCCACCAAGGTCGCGGTCGGCGACGAGCCCGCGCCGGCCGCCGCGGTGGACCCGGACGCGAGCGCCTGACCGCCATGCGCGTCCTCGTCGTCCTCGACCCGCTCGACAAGCTGGCGCTCGCCGGCGACACCTCGTACGCGCTGATGCTCGAGGCGTCGCGCCGCGATCACGAGGTGTGGACGTGTCAGCCCGAGCACCTCGGGCTCGAGCACGACGACCCGGTCGCCGACGCCCAGCTCACGCTGGTGCGGCCGGCGAGCCGCGCCGACGAGGCGTTCTCGTGCGAGGACCGCACGCCGATCCCGCTCGAGGCGTTCGACGTCGTGATGATGCGCCAGGACCCGCCGGTCGACGTCGCGTACCTGCACGCGACGTGGATCCTCGAGCACGCGCGCGGGCGCACGCTGCTGATCAACGACCCTCGCGGCCTGCGCGAGCTCAACGAGCACCTCTCGGTGCTGCGGTTCCCCGAGCTGACGCCGCCGACGGTGGTGACCCGGTCGTCGCGCCGCCTCGCCGCGTTCCTGCGCGAGCAGGGCGGCGCGATCGTCGTCAAGCCGGTCGACGGGTTCGGCGGGCTCGGCGTGTTCGTCGTGCGCGACGGTGACCCCAACGCCTCGTCGATCTTCGAGACCTCGACCGGCGCCGGGACGCGGTGGACGGTGGCGCAGAAGTACTTGCCCGAGGCCGTCAACGGCGACAAGCGGATCGTGCTGGTCGACGGCGAGCCGGTCGGCGCGGTGCTGCGCGTGCCCGCCGTCAACGAGGCGCGCGGCAACCTCCACGTCGGCGGCCGCGCGGTGCGCAGCGACCTCGACGACGACGACCGCGCGATCATCCGCGCGGTCGCGCCCGTGCTGAAGGAGTACGGGCAGATCTTCGTCGGGCTGGACGTGATCGGCGGCCGGCTGACCGAGCTGAACATCACCTCGCCCACCGGGATCCGCCACATCGAGGAGCTGGAGCGGCGAAACGTCGCGGCCCTGGTGTGGGACCGGTTCGAGGCCCTCGCGGCCGACCTCCGCGGCGGCTGACCGCTGACCGCGAAGTTTCTGCGCAACCGGTACGGGGCGGCGGCGATAGGCTGCCGCATCAAGGAGAGAGTCGATGCTGAAGCAGATCTTGATCGCGACCGCGCTGTTCACCGCCACCGCTGTGGCCACGCCTCACGCCCACGCCGGCGCCAAGGACAAGGAGAAGGCTGTCGAGGCGTTGCACGGCCTGCTCACGAACGTCCTGATCTGGATGCGGGAGAAGACGTGGAGTGAGGGAGAGACCGGGCTGGACCGCTACCTGGCGCAGCCGAGCTGTATGGGCCTGATCGCCGACGCAAAGAAGGCCGGCATGACCGACGCCGACAAGCTCGTCGGCTACTACGAGCACCACCCCAAGGCGGTCAAGCTAGGGGTCAACAAGTACGAGATCACGCTCGCCGACGCGGCGTGGCTGTGCGGCGAGTGGGACAAGCGCCTCGCGACCGAGCCGGCCGCGATCTACATCCGCCGTGCCGCGGTCCACCAGAAGAACAACCCGAACGAGCCGACGACGAACGACGCCGGCAGCTACAGCAAGGGCGCCGGCGAGGCGACCGCCAAGCGGGGCGCGCAGTGCATCGCCGCCATCGACAAGCTCGTCGCGTCCGGCACGCCGGACAGCGACAAGGTCACGCTCGACGACGGTTCGACGGTGACGCTCGCCGAGGGCAAGAAGCTCTGCCAGCGGCAGCAGGACTGGGGCAACGCGTTCGAGGCGCGGATCGGCGAGGTGCGCGCGGCCAAGCGCGCCGAGATCGCGGCGAAGTACGAGGCGCTCGGCGTCAAGGGCGACCGGCTCGAGCTGTTCATCGAGTACGACGGCGTCTACTTCCGCGGCAAGAAGTGCGAGATCATCGACGACATCAAGAAGCTCGCGAAGGCCAAGTACGTGTACCAGTGGCTGGAGAACAGCGACTACACGCACACGATCCGCAAGTACACGTTCAAGGGGAACAAGTACAAGGTCAGCGAGAAGACCTACACGACCGAGGCGAAGGCCTACAAGGGCTGCAAGTGATAGCCTGACGGCGACCGTGCAGCCGTTCGATCCGCAGATCGTCCCGCCCAGCAGCATCCGGCCGCTGCGCCGCCGCGAGTACGACCAGCTCGTGCGGCTCGGCGTGTTCGAGGGCGAGCGCGTCGAGCTGCTCTACGGGAGGATCGTCGAGATGAGCCCGGCCGGGACTGGACATAGCTACGCGCTGCGGCGCCTCAACGCGCTCATCACACCGACGCTGGGTGGGCGTGCGCAGGTCCAGGTGCAGAGCCCGCTCGCCGCCTCGGACGAGTCCGAGCCCGAGCCCGATCTGGCGGTGATCGAGCTCGGTGATTTCCTGGACGGACACCCGTCGTCGGCACATCTCGCCGTCGAGGTGTCGGACACGTCGCTGACACGCGATCTGGATCTCAAGGCTGGCCTCTACGCCGAGATGGGTGTTCCGGACTACTGGGTGGTCGACCTCGTCCACCGCGTCGTCGTCGTGCACCGCCGGCCGGTCGAGGGCCGCTACGCCGAGGTCACGACCGTCGACGCCGACGGCGAGGTCGTCGTGCTGGCGTTCCCGGACGTCGTCGTCCGGGTTGCGGACATCCTGCCGCCGGCGGCGCCGCCGCCGCCCTGACGCGCGGCGTCGTCCGGGGTGGCGGAGCCGGCGCGTGCCCGGCTTGCCCGGCCCGCGGCGCGGGTGCATGGTCGTCCGATGCCCACCGAGCTCCCGCTCGAGTTCATCGAGAAGCTGCCGAAGACCGACCTGCACTGCCACCTCGACGGCTCGCTGCGCCTCGACACGATCCTCGACCTGGCCAGGCAGCAGGGCGTCAAGCTGCCGACGTTCGACAAGGGCGAGCTGTTCCGGCTGATCTACGCCGGCGACGTGTGCGGCTCGCTCGAGGAGTACCTCAAGGCGTTCGACATCACGCTCAGCGTGATGCAGACCGAGGAGGCGCTCGAGCGCACCGCGTACGAGCTCGCCGCCGACGCGTGGCGCGAGAACGTCCGCTACATCGAGGTCCGCTACTCGCCGCTGCTGCACCAGCGCAACGGCCTGCGCATGACCACCGTCGTCGAGGCCGTGCTGCGCGGGCTGCGCATGGCCAAGCGCGAGCTCGGCATCCGCTACGGCGTGATCCTGTGCGGCATCCGCTCGATGACGCCCGAGACGTCGATCCGGATCGCCGAGCTGTGCGTCGCGTTCAAGAACCGCGGCGTCGTCGGGTTCGACCTCGCCGGCGCCGAGGTCAACAACCCCGCCAAGCTCCACCGCCAGGCGTTCCAGCTCGTCATCGACAACAACATCAACTGCACCGCCCACGCCGGCGAGGCGTTCGGCCCCGACTCGGTCGCGCAGGCGATCCACAAGTGCGGCGCGCACCGGATCGGCCACGGCACGCGGCTGGTCGAGAGCGGCGACCTGCTCAACTACGTCAACGACCACCGCATCCCGCTCGAGGTCTGCCCGAGCTCGAACCTGCAGACCAAGGCGGCGACGAGCTGGGAGACCCACCCGGTCGACTTCTTCGTCGACTACGGCCTGCGCGTCACGATCAACACCGACAACCGTCTGGTCACCGACACGACGGTCAGCAAGGAGCTGTGGCTGTGCCACAAGCACTACGGCTGGTCGCTGCCCGTGATGAAGGAGATCATCATCGCCGGGTTCAAGAGCGCGTTCATGCCGTACCGCGAGAAGGCCGACCTGCTGGCCGAGATCAGCGCGGAGCTGGCGTCGATCCACGCGCCGCAGAACGGCAAGGAGCTGGCGCGCCCGCCGGCGGCGGAGTCGCAGCGCCCCGCGCCGGAGATCGCCGAGCCCGCCGCGGAGCCGAAGCCGTCGACCGAGATCCTGCGGCAGTAGCTACCGGACGGTGAGCTGCAGCCGCGCGGTCGCGGTCGCGGACAGGCCGTCCGGATCGGTCACGGTGAGCTGGATCGTCGCCGGGCGGTCGCCGCGGAACCGCAAGGTCGGCATCGCCGAGGTCTCGTCGCCGTCGTCGAACCGGTGCTCGTCGCCGTCGATCTCCCAGACCAGCTCGAGCCGCGACGAGCCGTCGGGATCGTCGACGGGATCGGCCGACGTGGTGCCGTCGAGGACGACCGCGGTCTGGAACCCGTCGTTCTCGGGGATCGCCTCCGGCGACAGCTCGATCCGCGCCAGGGGCGGCCGGCCCTCGGGCTCGGTGCACCCGGTCGCGGCGGCCGTCGCCGCGGTCAGGCAGATCACCCCGATCGATCGTACCCGGGCCATCAACGTTCGCTGTGTTACCATGACCGCCGGTGTCGACCAAACCCCGACGGGACCGGTTCAAGGGGCTGCTGAGCCAGCACCTGCGGCGGGTGTACAACTTCTGCTTCCGGATGACGCTCGACCACTCGCGGGCCGTCGGGACCACCGAGGAAGTGTTCCTGCGCGCCTACGTCGGCGAGCCGCCCGAGGACAGCCAGGTCGAGGTGTGGCTGATTCACATCGCCAACCACGTGCTCGAGCAGCGCCTGCCGCGCACGCCCGAGGTCGACTTCGACCTGCTCGACGAGACCTTGCGCAGCGAGGCGACCCGCACCGATGTGGTCCGCTCGCTGACCGATCCGCAGCGCGACTTCATGCTGTGGGAGCTCAAGCAGGGCTGCATGACCTCGGTCATCAACTGCCTGTCGCCGGGCGAGCGCGGCGCGTTCGTGTCGTCGCACGTGCTGCGCCTCCCCGACGAGGAGGCGGCCAAGGCCCTCGGCGTGACGCCGGCGGCGTACAAGGTGCGGCTGTCGCGCGCGCGCAAGAAGGTCACGGACTACCTCGCGCCGCGGTGCGAGCACGTCAACCCGATGAACCCGTGCCGGTGCCCGGCGCGCGTCGGCGTCGCCCTGCGCAAGGGGTTCATCCGGCCGACCGGCGGCGTCCAGCTCCGCCAGTCGCAGCAGCCGTACGGGCGCTACGGCGCCGGGCCGGACGCCGACGACGCGCCCCAGCGCGACGTCGCGGCGATCTTCGGCGGCCTGCCCGACCCGGACCTGCCGGACGGGTTCGAGGCCCAGCTCCTCGCCGCGATCGACAACGGTCAGTGGGACCGCGTCCGCGACAGGAAGTACAGCGGCAAGTAGCGGCGCGGCGCCGGCTCGCCGCTACTTCGCGGCGCGCGCGGCGTGGAACGCGCGCTCGAGGTCGCCGCGCAGGTCGTCGAGATCCTCGATCCCGACCGACAGCCGGATGAACCCGTCGGCGATGCCGAGCGCGGCGCGGCGGTCCGCCGGCACGCTGGCGTGGGTCATGATCGCCGGGTGCTCGATCAGCGCCTCGACGCCGCCGAGCGACTCGGCGAGCGTGAAGATCCGGCACGCCGAGAGGAACCGGCGCGCCTCGTCGAGCCCGCCCTTCAGCACGAAGCTGATCATCCCGCCGAACCCGCGCTGCTGCTTGCGCGCCAGCGCGTGCTGCGGGTGCGACTCCAGGCCGGGGTAGATGACCTTCTCGACCTGCGGGTGCGCCTCGAGCCAGCCCGCGAGCGAGCGCGCGTTCTCCTCGTGGCGCTGCATCCGGACGTGCAGCGTCTTGGTCCCGCGCAGCACCAGGAACGAGTCCATCGGCGACGGCACCGCGCCGACCGCGTTCTGCAGGAACGCCAGCCGCCCGCGCAGCTCGTCGTCGTTCACGACGATCGCGCCGCCGACCACGTCGGAGTGGCCGTTCAAGTACTTCGTCGTCGAGTGGCACACGATGTCGGCGCCGAGCTCGAGCGGCCGCTGCAGGAACGGCGTCATGAACGTGTTGTCGACGGCGAGCAGCACGCCCTTGCGCTTGCACACCTCGGCGACCGCCGCGATGTCGCACAGCTTGAGCATCGGGTTGGTCGGCGTCTCGACCCACACCAGCTTCGTGGTCGGGCGGATCGCCTCCTCGACCGCGGCGGCGCCGCGCAGCGGGTCGACGTAGCTGAACTCGAACCCGAACCGGCGGTAGACCTTGTCGAACAGCCGGAACGTGCCGCCGTACAGGTCGTCGACCGCGACGACGTGCGCGCCCTGGTCGAACAGCTGGAGGATCGTCGACGTCGCGGCGAGGCCCGAGGCGAAGCACAGGCCGTGCTTGCCGCCCTCGAGCGCCGCGAGGTTGGCCTCGAGCGAGAACCGCGTGAGGTTGTGCGTGCGCGAGTACTCGAAGCCCTTGTGGACCCCGGGCGCCTCCTGCGCGTACGTCGACGTGAAGTAGACCGGCGTCATCACCGCGCCGGTCACCGGGTCCGGCCGCTGGCCGGCGTGGATCGCGCGGGTGCCGAAGCCGTGCCCGGCGGAGTCGTCGTGTGCGGTCATCGCTGCTGCTTTCTCGGTTCGCTCAGATGTCCAGGTCGAACTCGCGCGGGTGCTTCTCCATCAGCCGCTCGACCGCGGCCTCCTCGAGCAGGTCGAGCATCCGCTGTCCGCCGTACTTGGCGACGAGCTTGTCGTCGTACTCGTCGGCGATCAGCGCGACGTCGCGCAGCGTCGCCAGCAGCTCGTCCTTGTCCAGGGTCGTGCCGCCGAGGATCGAGTGGGTGAACAGGATCGTCTCCTCCTGCGGGTCATACGCGAACGCGCCGAACCGCAGGTACGTGTTGAGCTCGAGCAGCTGCTTGGCGAGCGCGCCCTCGAGCGCGACGCCCTTCACCAGCTGCGAGGTGCAGCGCAGCATCGCCTTGTCCTTGCCCCACGGCAGGACGGTGATCATCACGTAGGCCGAGCCCTGCTTGATCACGTACAGGGCCTCGTCGACCTTGCGGTAGGCCGGGCTGGTCTCGAGCGTGCGCTCGATCAGGAGCGAGGTGGCCACTTCGGCGGGGTTCATGGCTCGGTTGATACCACGGTCGCCCCCGGGCGCAGTCGATCTTGGGTATCGTCTGCGCCGCTTGCCCGGGACGCCCTCACGCCTGCTCGCCGTCGCCTCGTCCGTCGTCGCCGCGGTCGTCGCCGTCGTCGCCTTGGCCGGGCTCGCCGCGTGCGGCGGCCCCGACCGCGCCGCGCCCGCCGCGGCGCCGGCCGACCTCGTCCTCGTCGGCGGCGACGTGATCACGATGGACGCGGCGCGGCCCCGCGCGCGCGCCGTGGCGATCCGCGACGGCCGCGTCATCGCGGTCGGTGACGACGCCGAGGTGCGCGCGCTCGCCGGCGCCGCGACGCGCGTCGTCGACCTCGCGGGCCTCACGGTCACGCCGGGGCTGGTCGACGCCCACTGTCACCTCGTTGGGCTCGGCGCCTCGCTCGAGCGCGTGTCGCTGCGCGGCGTCGCGAGCGAGGCGGACGCGGTCGCCGCGGTGGCGGCCGCCGCGGCCGGTCGCCCGGCGGGCGAGTGGGTCCTCGGGCGCGGCTGGGACCAGAACCTGTGGGACGGCGCGTTCCCGACCCGCGCCACGCTCGACGCCGCGCTGCCTGACCACCCGGTCGCGCTGCGCCGCGTCGACGGCCACGCCGTGTGGGTCAACTCGGCCGCGCTCGCGCTCGCCGGCGTCACCGCCGCCACGCCCGATCCCGCGGGCGGGCGGATCCTGCGCGACGCCACGGGCGCACCGACCGGCGTGCTCGTCGACAACGCGATGGACCTCGTCGAGGGCAAGATCCCCGCGGCCTCGGCCGACGTGATCGAGCGGCGGATCCGCGCCGCGGCGAGCTACGCGGTCGAGCGCGGCCTCACCGGCGTCCACGACATGGGGCTCGACGACGCGACGCTCGACGTCTACCGCCGGCTCGCCGCCGCCGGCGCGCTGCCGCTTCGGGTCAACGCCTACGTCGCCGGCGATCCCGCGGTGGCGGCGACGCTGCGCACCCGCGCGATCGAGCCCGGCACCGCCGAAAGTCACTTCCAGGTCCGCGGCGTCAAGATCTACGCCGACGGCGCGCTCGGCTCGCGCGGCGCCGCGCTCCACGCCGACTACAGCGACGAGCCGGGCCAGCGCGGCAACTGGGTCACGTCCCCGGCGGAGCTACGCCAGGCGATCCGCGACGCGGTCGACGGCGGCTGGCAGGTCGCGGTCCACGCGATCGGCGACGCGGCCATCCACGAGGTGCTCGCCGGCTACGCCGACGCGCTCGCCGCGCACGCGGGCGCGGATCTGCGGCTGCGCGTCGAGCACGCGCAGATCGTCGACCTCGCCGACGTGCCGCGGTTCGCGGCGCTCGGCGTGCTGGCGTCGATGCAGCCGACCCACGCGACCAGCGACATGCCGTGGGCCGAGGCGCGGGTCGGCCCCGATCGGATCCGCGGCGGCTACGCCTGGCGGACGATGCTCGACGCGGGCGTGGTCGTCGTCGGCGGCTCGGACTTCCCGGTCGAGGAGGTGTCGCCGCTGCTGGGGCTGTACGCCGCGGTGACGCGCCAGGACCACGACGGCAACCCGCCCGGGGGCTGGTATCCTGGCGAGCGCATGACCCTGGACGAGGCGATCCATGCGTTCACCGCCGCGGCGGCGTACGCGGGCTTCGCCGAGGCCGAGCGCGGCGCGCTGCGCGCCGGGATGGTGGCGGACGTGACCGTGCTCGATCGCGCGATCGACGCGGCGGCGCCGGGGCCGTCGCTGCGCGACGCCGGCGTCGCGATGACGATCGTCGGCGGACGGGTGGTGTTCGAGGCGCCATGAGGTTCTGCCCGTTCTGCAGCGCGGAGAACCCGAGCGAGGCGTCGCACTGCGCGGCGTGCGCGCGCCGGCTCCCGCCGCTGCCGCCGCGGCGGCAGAAGACCCAGCCGGTGCCGGCGGGAGCGGGGCAGGTCGCGCAGGCGGCAAACGCCGGCCTTGCCGTGCCCGTGCCCGTGCCCGTGCCCGTGCCCGATCAGGGCGCCCCTCGCGCGTCCTCGCCGCCGCTGCCCACGCACCGCGCGCGCTCGGCTTCGATCCCGCCCGCTCCCGTGCCCGCGCCCGCGCCCGCCGCGCCCGCGCCCGCGCCCGCCGCGCCCGCGCCCGCC
>WYBA01000495.1 GCA_011526095.1 Myxococcales bacterium
ACGTCGGCGACCTGGCGCTCGGCGACCTCGACCTCGGCGACGAGCCGCGCGACCGCCGCGGCCGCCGCGTCGAGCTCGGCCGCGCGCGCCGCGGCGTCGGCGCCGCGGGTCGAGGCGGCGGCCCCGGCGTCGACGTCGTCGCCCGTCCGCCACGGCGCGAGCGCGCGCACGCACCGCACGTCGACGACGGTCGCGCCGTCGCACGTCGCGGTCAGCGTCTTGTCGACGAGCACGGGCGCGACGCCGCGCACGACCAGGCGCGCCTGCCCGGCGGCGAGGCGGACCTCGCCGCGGCGGGTGACGCGCGCGCGATCCTCGAGCACGAGGACGTCGGTGATCGGCGCGACGACGTCGGCGGCGCCGGTCGGCGCGGGATCGGGCATCGCGGTGGACATCACGCCTCCCTCCGGTTGCCGCCGACGAGCTCGTGCTTGGCGGAGATCTTGATGTGGTACTCGGCCTCGAGCCGGCGCTTCTCGCCGCCGACCAGCTCGAGCCGCCAGCGGTGGCCGCCGCGCAGGCGGCGCTCGCCCGGGCGCGTCGGCTCCGGCGTCCACGCCTCCCACGGCGGCTCGACCCGCTCGATCTCGATCTCCGTGTCGTCCGCGTCGCCGGCGGGGACCGGGATCCGCTCGCGCACCTCGAGCACGACGCGGCGGGCGTGGAGGTTCTCGACGTCGACCTCGATCGCGTGGGCGAGGCGGAGCGAGCCGCGCAGCATCCCGGCCGACTCCTCGCGGAACCGGCTGTTGCGCGCGACCTTGACCCGCGCGTCGACGCCGAGCCCGACCTCGACCGCGCCGCCCGGCGGGGTGAACGCCACCGACGACGTCAGCAGGAAGTCGCGGCCGTCGTAGACGTCGATCGGCCCGGGCAACAGCGGCGCGTCGTGCGGGTTGGTCACGCGCGCCAGCCGGAACACCTCCGGCGTCTCGCGCGGCACGACGACGTGGCGCAGCTCGACGGGCGCGTCGCGCCGCGCCAGCGCGATCGAGTGCCAGCCGCCGTCGGACGGCACCTCGACCCGCGCGTCGGCGACGAACGCGTAGTCGTAGGCGTGGCTCCACTCGGCGTGGCAGCCGTCGGGCAGGCGCTGGGTCGCGACCTCGGCGGCGCGACGCTCGGCCGCGGCGACGACCGCGAGCACGTCGAACGACACGGTGACGTGACCGTGGACGAGCAGCGCGAGGTAGAGGTCCTGACGGTCCGCCGGGACGAGCACGCCGCGCCGCGCCGCGGCCGGGCCGGGGAGGCGCAGGTCGCCGTACGCGAGCAGGTCGGCGGGCGCGACCAGCTCGACCTCCTCATTCTCGGCCGGCATGCTCCCCGGCGCCTGGCGGCGCGCCTTGCCCTCCTCGCGCGTCGCCATCTTCCGGGCCGCGCCAGCGCCGGCGGCGACCAGCGCCGCGGGCGCGGCGACGACCGCGCCGATCGCGCCGATCGCGGAGGCGAGCCCGCCGCCGCCCTTGCGCGGCGCCTGCGGCGGCATCATCGCGGCGGGCATCGGCATCGCCGGGGGCGGCGGCGGCGCGCCGTCGGTCAGCGCCTGGAACCGGCCGGTGTCGTCGTCGGTGACCGGCGCGACCGGCATCGGCGGCGGGCGCAGCCCGGTGACCTCGTCGTCGGCCTCGCCGAAGCCGCCCGGCGCGTGGCTCGCGGTCTGCTCGTCGGGCCCGAGCGCCGCGACGACGCGCGGCCCGCGCGGCGCGGCGAGCCGCTCGCGCGCGCCGGCGAACGCGCGGTCCCAGTCGGCGTAGAGCGCGTCGACGCCGGTCGGAGGCGGGCGCCATCCCGCGCGCGCCGGCGGCGGCTGGCGCCGGCCGATCCGCAGGCTCGCCAGCTCCGGCAGCTCGGTCCAGCTGGTCGCGGCGGCGGTCGACAGCGACAGCCGGACGTCGCGCCAGTCCTCGCCGGTGCGCTGGGCGATCACCGCGCGCAGCTCGAGCGAAGCGGCGCCGCCGGCGGGATCGAGCCGCGCGACGTAGGTCGGGGCCCACCGCGCCCCGGGGACGACGTACTCGAGCGTGACCTCGCCAACGCCGCCGTCGGCGGCGTCGGGCGCGGGGCGCAGCGTGATCACGACGGCCTTGCGCAGCTCGTGCGGGCGCGCCGCGCGCGCGGTCGTCGCGCGGCGATGATCGTCCTCGGCGCGCGCCAGCCGGCGGCGCGCGGCCGTGAGCGCCTCGTCGGCCGCCGCGGCGGCGCCGCGCAGCGCGCGCTCGCGCTCGCCGCGCAGCGCGACCAGCGCGAGGCGCGCGTCGAGCGCCGCGCCCCACTCCGGCAGCGGATCGTCCGGGCTATCGACGCGCTCGGCCGGCGCGAGCACGGCGAGCCGGTCGAGCGCGGCCGCGACGCGCGCGACCTCGGCCTGCGCGACCGCGACCGCGCGGCGCGCGGCGTCGAGCGCGGCCGGATCCGCCGGCGGCAGCGCCGCGTCGCTCGCCGGCACGTCGACGACGACGCGGGCGTCGGCCGCGATCACCGCGCCGCGCGCCGCGAGGCGCACGCTGCCGTCGCGCAGCGCCAGCGGCAGCCCGCCGAGCCGCACCTGCACCGGCGCCGCGCCGACCTCGACCGCGGCGACTCGCCGCACCCGCGCCGCGCCCGCGTAGACCACGACGTCCTCGATCCTCGAACCGACGTCCAGCATCGTCGCGAGCGTCGCACGATCCGTCACGGCGCGTTACTGTCGGCCATGGCGTTCTTCCAGGACCCGCCGCGCCTCGGCAACCAGTACGACGACGATCCGGTGCTCGCCGACTACCTGGCGCGCACGCTCCCGCCCGACGTCCTCGCGGCGATCGCGCCCGAGCTGCGCGCGCTCGGCGAGGCCTCGGGCGGCGAGCTGTACGCCGCGCAGCTCGCCGACCGCCTCAACGAGCCGGTGCACACGCCGTGGGATCCGTGGGGCAACCGGATCGATCACATCGAGGTGTCGCCGCTGTGGAAGCGCGCGGCGCGGCTCGCCGCCGAGCGCGGCCTCGTCGCCGCCGCGTACGAGCCGGCGCACGGCCCGTTCGCGCGCGTCCACCAGTTCGCGCTGGTCCACGTCGTCGGGCCCTCGCTCGACATCTACAGCTGCCCGCTGGCGATGACCGACGGCGCCGCGCGGACGCTGATCGACGCCGGCAACCAGCCGCTGATCGACCACGCGGTGCCGCACCTGACCTCGCGCGACCCGGCGGTCGCGTGGACGAGCGGTCAGTGGATGACCGAGCGCACCGGCGGCAGCGACGTGTCGACGACGGAGACGATCGCGCGGCCCGCGCCCGACGCGCCCGGCGCGTGGACGCTGCACGGCACCAAGTGGTTCACCTCGGCGACGACCGCCGAGATGGCGCTGACGCTGGCGCGCCCCGAGGGCAACGGGCCGGGCAGCAAGGGCCTGGCGCTGTTCTTCGTCCAGGTGAAGGGCGCCGACGGCCGGATGCGCGGCATCACCGTCAACCGGCTCAAGGACAAGCTCGGGACGCGCAAGGTGCCGACGGCGGAGCTGACGCTCGACGGCTGCCCGGCGACGCCGGTGATCGGCCTGGGCGACGGCGTCCGCCACATCACGCCGATGCTGTCGATCACGCGGACGTGGAACGCGGTGTCGGCGGCGAGCGGGATGCGCCGCGCGCTGGCGCTGGCGCGCGACTACGCCGGCCGCCGCCACGCGTTCGGCGCCGCGCTGGCCGACAAGCCGCTGCACGTCGACACCCTCGCCGGGCTCGAGGCCGAGTACGCCGGCGCGCTGCTGCTGTCGTTCCGCGCGGTCGAGCTGCTCGGCCGGCGCGAGCGCGGCGTCGCGACCGAGGCCGACGAGCGGCTGGCGCGCGCGCTCACGCCGATCGCCAAGCTCACCACCGGCAAGCAGGCCGTCGCGGTCGCGTCCGAGGCGATCGAGAGCTGCGGCGGCGCGGGCTACGTCGAGGACACCGGCCTGCCGCGGCTGCTCGCCGACGCGCAGGTGCTGCCGATCTGGGAGGGCACGACCAACGTGCTGTCGCTCGACACGCTGCGCGCGCTCGCCAAGGGCGGCACGCTCGAGGCGGTCGCCGACGAGATCCGCGCCCACCTGGCGCGGGCGACCGACGCCTCACTCGCGGCCCCGGCGCGCACCGCCGCCGCGGCGATCGACGCCGCCGGCCGGTGGGCCGCGACCGCGCTGACCGATCCGGTGCGGATGGAGGCCGGCGCGCGGCGGTTCGCGCTGACGCTCGGCCGGACGCTGGAGCTGGCGTACCTCGTCACGCACGCCCAGTGGTGCCTCGACCACGACCGCGGCCCGCGCGCCGCCGCCGCGGCGCGCCGGTTCGCGCGCAACGGCGTCGATCTGATCGCCGCGATGGACGACGCGTCGCACGACGACGCCCGGCTGCTGGTGGGCTGAAGGCCGGATCCGGCTCCGGATCCCGCTCCGGCTCCGGCTCCGGCTCCGGCTCCGGCTCCGTCTCCGTCTCCGTCTCCGTCTCCGGCTCCGGCTCCGGCTCCGGCTCCGGCTCCGGCTCCGGCTCCGTCTCCGTCTCCGTCTCCGTCTCCGTCTCCGTCTCCGTCTCCGTCTCCGTCTCCGTCTCCGTCTCCGTCTCCGTCTCCGTCTCCGTCTCCGTCTCCGTCTCCGTCTCCGTCTCCTAGGCGACCGCGCGCTTGCGCTGCCGGTACACCAGCACGATCGCCAGCACCGTCAGCGCCAGGCCGCCGAAGCCGGAGCCGACCGCCACGGCGATCGACGTGCCCACGCCCTTGCCCACCGCGATCTGGCCCGGGAAGCCCTCGCACGCGATCCGGTAGCGACCGGCGCGCGGCGCGTCCAGCTCGTAGAGCGACCGGCCCGACTTGCCGCCGATGTTGTACTTCACCGTCGCCACCGGCGCCGACAGCGCCACCGGCTCACCGCTGTCGCCGTCCTCGGCCGTGCACGTGATCGTCCGGTCCGCGGCGACGTCGTCGCCGCCGGCGCCGTCGTACTCGCCGTAGAGCACGACCTCCCCGGCGGGCAGCTCGAGCGTGCCCGAGCCCGGCGTGTCGAACCGCTGCAGTGCGTCGACCTGGCCGGCGATCTTCACGACCACGACCGCGACGACGGCGACGCCGGCGAGGAACGGGACGAACGCGGCGGCGTACCACCACTTGGGGAGCGGGCGAGGCTGGGACATCGGCCCGCGGAGCGTACGATGCCCGGCGTGAACCTGCTGCTGATCGAGCCGGCCGAAGTGCACGCCGGCGTCGCGACGCTGACCGGCCGCCGCGCCCGCCACCTGCGCGAGGTGCTGGGCGTGGCCCCCGGCCGCCGCGTCCGGGCCGGCGTGATCGGCGGCGCGATCGGCGAGGCCGAGGTGATCGCGCTCGACGACGCCTCGGTCACCGTGCGCCTCGCCGTCGACGCCGGGGCCCCGGCGCGCCACGCCGGCGTCGATCTCGTCGTCGCGGTGCCGCGGCCGAAGGTGCTCACCCGCCTGCTCGAGCACGCGGCGGCGTGCGCCGTGCGACGGATCGACCTGGTCAACGCCTGGCGCGTCGACAAGAGCTACCTCGGCTCGTCGCGGCTGGCCGAGGCCGACGTCGCCGACGCGCTCCGCCGCGGCGCCGAGCAGGGCGTCACCACGCACCTGCCGGAGATCGCGGTCCACGCGCGCCTCATGGCCTACCTCGACGACGTCCACGCCGCGGTGACCCCGCCGGGCGCCGCGCGGGTGATCGCCCACGCCCGCGGCCCCGCCGGCGCCGGGCTCGAGCGCGCGCTCGCCCCCGGCGATCCCCGCCCGGTCGTCGTCGCGATCGGGCCCGAGGGCGGCTGGATCGACCGCGAGGTCGACACGTTCGTCGCGCGCGGCTTCACCGTCGCCTCGCTCGGCGCCGCGGTGCTCCGCGTCGAGGCCGCGGTCACCGCGGCGATCGCCCAGCTCGAGCTGCTGCGTCGCCTGCCACCGGCGTGACCGCCGTCAGAACGTCAGCCGCGCGCCGACCCGCGCCGACAGCGGCGCGTAGCGCCCCGCGACCTGACCGAAGTTGGGGTTGCGCACCACCGGCGAGCCGTCGGCGTTGCCGCGGTCGTCGACCGCCTTGGCCCACACCAGGTCCTCGTAGCTGCCACCGACGATCGGGTTGATGTTCGAGGCGTAGCTGTAGGCCTCGTCGACCGAGAACGCCCCCTGATCGTTGGCGACGTTGTAGACGTCGCCGAACACCATCAGCGTCACGCCGCGGCCCAGCACCCGCGCGTACTCGACGTGGACGTCGAGCGAGGTCTCGAAGTCGGTGCGACGCAGCGAGCCGCGCGGCAGCACGAGCGACTCGTTGAGCCCGTAGAGCGGGTGCGACGCCAGCACGTCGACCGGGGTCCCGGACAGCGCGCGCGCCCGCAGGCCGAACGTCAGCGCGCCGGCCTTCCGCAGATCGTGCGTGTAGTAGCCGTCGAGCTTGACGTAGTGCGGCCGGTCCTGGGGCAGCGGCCCCTCGCGGTTGGCGAGCAGCTCGATCAGGTCGTACTGCGACGAGATGTTGGGATCGACCTGGCCGTTGTCGTAGCTGATCAAGCCCGGGTAGTTGCCGACCGCGCGCGACCAGGTGTAGCTGGCCTGGACGAACAGCCCCCTCGACAGCCGGCGCGACGCCGTGAGCTGGAGCGCGTCGTAGTCTCGGCGCGGCCGGTCGAACGCGCGGATCGCGCGGTACTGGTCGAGCGAGCGCTGCAGCTCGCGCCGCTCATCGGAGCCGTCGGGCAGCGCCTCGACCTGCGCCGCCAGCTCGGCCTCGGCCTCGGCCGACCACTCGCCGGGGTTGGCGATCACGTAGGTCTGGGCGCCGTCGACCGAGACGTCCTCGATCACGCGCCCCAGGCGCCGGCTCTGGTAGCTGACGCCGAGCTTGAGGTCCTCGATCAGCTCGTACTCCGCGCCGACCACCAGCTCGTCCATGTACTGCGCCCGGATGTCCGGCGCGATCAAGGTCGAGCCGCCGAGCAGCTGGCTGCCGTCGGCGGGCGCCTCGTCGCCGGGGCAGCGCGTGCCGTCGGGCCCGCCGATCGCGTCGACGACGTCGCCGCACTGCGCCGGGTCGTAGCGGACGATCGACGTGACCTCGCCGCCGAACGCGCGGTCGTTGATGTCCATCGGCACCGACTCGTAGAACCGCCCCCAGTGGCCGTAGACCTTGCCGCGCGCCTCCTTCGTCCAGTCGTAGATCGCGCCGAGCCGCGGCGACCACATCCCGTCGAGCACCATCGCGTCGGTGCCGCGCCGCTCGCCGGTGCGATCGTCGACGGTGCCGCGCAGGTGCGCGGCGTGGCGCAGGCGCTGCTCCTCGTAGCGCAGCCCGGCGTTGATCGTGAGGTGCGGCCGCAGCTGCCACGAGTCGCGCAGGTACGCCGACCAGCTCAGGGTCTCGCCCTCGACCCGCGCGGCGTCGTCGTGGCGGTCGAGCACCAGGCACCGCGCGTCGAGCTCCGCCGCCGGGTCGACGCAGCGATCCGGATAGTCGGCGTCGGCCGCGCCGCGCGGCGCCAGCTCGACCCACCGCCAGTGCGAGATCGAGCCGCCGAGCTCGTTCTGGACCAGCGCGCCGCCGGAGTAGGCGCGCAGGTGCGAGATCCGGCCCTGGTCGACGTCGCCGCCGGCCTTGAGCTCGTGGTTGCCCAGCGCCCGCACGCGGTGGACGACCCCGAGCTTCGCGCCGAGGCGGCGCTCGACGTCGTCGACGAGCGGCCCCGGGCCGCCGATCGAGTAGCCGGCGCCCTCGTCGGGGCAGTTGCGGATCAGCCGGTACGGATCGCCGCCGTCATCGTCGCGGCAACCGTCGGCCGTGCGGCGCGACTCGCCCAGCCCCGCCCACGTCCCGAGGCTGCCGTAGTACAGCGTCTGCAGCGGCAGGTCATCGCGCCCGCCGCCGTCGGAGCCGAACCGCGACGAGGTGCGGAACAGGCTGACGACCGACTCGATCTCGGTGCGGTCGTCGTTCAGCTTCGACGTCCACTTCAGCGCGCCGGACATCACCTGCTGATCCTGGGCGAGCCGCTGCTCGGCGACCGCGCCGGCCATCCGCGCACCGCGGAACCGCGACGGCTGCGCGGTGATCGACACCTGGCCCTGGTGGGCCGGCGACACCGCGACGTTGATCTTGCCCATCACCCCGACGCGGGTCTGCTGCTGGACGTGCTCGCTGCGATCGAGCTCCTCGTAGATGCGAAAGCCCGTCGCCGGGTCGACGTCCGCGACGCCGTCCTGCAGCGCGGCGGGGACGTCGTCGGGGCAGGCCTGGTCGGCCGGCGTCGACAGCGTCCCGTCGTCCAGGGTCATCCGGCAGTCGGTGCGACGCTGGGTGATCCGCGTGATCGCCGTGCGCTCCACCTTCGGCGCCACGCCGATCCAGAACCACGCGCGGTCCTTGACGATCGGCCCGCCGAGCTCGAACCCCAGCTCGAGCTCGAGCCCGGTGTCGGCCGTCGCCTCGATCGACGTCGCCTGGCTCGGGGTGCGGGCCCGCGCCGCGACCAGCGCGCCGGGCGTGACGTAGGCGACGACGCTGCCCGCCAGCTCGTTGGTACCCGAGCGCGTCACGGCGTTGATCACCGCGCCGGTCGCGCGGCCGTACTCGGCGTTGTAGCCGCCGGTGATCACCTCGATCTCCTCGATGAAGTCGTTGAGCACCTGCATGCCCGACGTGCCGTACGACAGCCCGGTGGTCGACACGCCGTCGACCACCCACTGGTTCTCGAGCGAGGTCGAGCCCGACGCCGCGATGCCGTAGCCGTCGCCCGCGGTGCCCGGCGTGCTGCCGATCGACTCGTCGAACGACGTGCCGGGCACCGGCACCTTGGTCAGCTCGTCGCGCCCGATCCGCCGGCCGTGGGTGGTCGAGTGTCGATCGACGTCCGGCGCGTCGCCGGTCACGTAGATCACCTCCGGGGTCAGCGCGATCGCGATCGTCACCGTCCGGTTCACGGACACCCGGAGCCCGGCGCGCTCGACCGTGAGGTCGCCGTAGTAGAACGTGACGAGGTAGCCGTCGCCGGGGAGCAGCCCGGTCACCTTGAACGTGCCGTCGACGTCGGTGAACGTCGTCTCGGCACGGGTGCGCGGGCTGGTGATGACGATCGTCACGCCGGCCGCCGGCTCGCCGGTCAGCTCGTCGGTGACGACGCCGGCGATCGCGCCGGTGGTGAGATCCTGGGCGTGCGCGGGGCGCACCACGGCCAGCGCCGTGGCGACCCCGACCGCGAGCGCGAGCGGGACGAGACGACCCATCGAGTCCTCCTGTGTGTCCCTCTGTCCCTACCAGCGCACGCGGCGCCGCGCGCGGGCGCGGCCATCACGCCGCGTGACACGCGCCGGCGCGGCGCGCGAGCGGGGCGTCGCAGGCGGTGTCGCGCGACGCCGGGTGCGGCGCGCGGGCGACACGGCCGGCGCGCGCGCGAGGGCCTGTCAGCGCGCCGAAAATACGAAGCGGGTGGCGCGTCCTGCGCCACCCGCGGGCCTTGCCTGCTCAGCAGGGGCTGGCCGGAACCTTACTGCGTGACGATCTCGAGGCCCCAGCTGTTGAGGGTGCCGACGTCCTGCGCCGCGGCGTCGACCACCTCGAGCCGCCAGTCGCCGAGCAGCGGCAGGCCGTCGAGCTGGGTCACCGTGAACGTGGTCTTGAGGTCGTCCTCGTACGAGCCGGCCTTGTCGTGCAGCACCACCGTGGTGCCGCCCTTGACCAGGCGGACGACGAGATCGCCGCGGTAGCTGTGCGTGATGTCGACCGTCACCTTGAGCGAGCCGATCGTGCCGCCGTCGGTGACGGAGATCGTCGAGCTGACGCCGGCCGGCGCGTTGTCGGGGATCGACGCCGCCGGGGTCGCCGCGTACTCGCGGGTCTCGGGCGAGGCCTGGCAGATCGCCGCCGACGCGCAGTCGGTGTCGTCGCAGTCGGTCGCGCCGTCGAGGTCGTCGTCGCCGCCGTTGTCGCAGGTCTCGCGCGGCAGGGTCACGACCGGGACGTCGCTGACCTGCGCGTTGCCCCACCGCTCGACGTAGCGCATCGACAGGTAGCCGTAGCCGTCACCGTGCGGGTTGTCGACGCCGAAGCTGCCGGTGCCCCAGCTGTTCTTGAAGATCCAGAAGCCCTTCTCGACGACCGGGTTGCCGTCGGCGTCCACGACGACCTTGCCGGTCTCGTCGACGACCGGGACCTCCTTGTTGTCGTCCCAGCCGACGATCAGGATCGCGTGGCCGGCGCGCTTGGCGAGCGACAGCTCCTCGTCCTTGGCGTTGGGGTACAGGACGATGCCCTCGCGCCAGTACGCGCTGTTGACCGGCAGCTCCGACCGGCGGTGGTTCCACGACTGGTAGAAGAACGTCATGCCGACGGTCAGCGCGGTCTTCTTGGTCGTGAGGTGGGCCTTGATCGACGACGGCCGCGTGTTCAGGTAGCGACCGCGCGGCAGCTTCCACTTGCGGGCGGCGCGCGCCGACTCGGGCGGCTCGCCGTTGGTGTAGCACTTGGTCGGCAGGTTCTCGCCGCCGGTGCACGCGGGGTCGTTGCTCGCGTTCCACGGCTGGGTCTGGTAGCGCCAGTCGGCCTCGGCGACGATCCCGTAGTCGGAGATCGCGCGGAGGTTGACGTCGCCGCTCGAGCCCTCGGTGTTGGGGAACCCGCGCGCCTCGACCTTCGCCGACCACTGCAGGTACTGCTCGGAGAAGTCGGGGTTGGGGAGCGAGCCCTCCTTGAGGTAGAGGTGCTCCATCAGCGCGGCCGTGGCGAAGATCGAGCACACCCCGCGGCTGCCCTGGCTCTTGACCGGCGACTGCGTCGCGAGCAGGTCGGTGAAGAGCGGCGGGTAGACCGCGTCGGCCTTGCCCTCGTCCGGCAGCTCGTCGTTGTTCGGCGCGCCCATGAACAGCGGGTCGTAGGCCGACACCGGGTAGTCGTCGTCGTACGGCGACGGGCCGTCGTCGGGGCCGCCGGCGCACGCGACCACCAGCGGCAGGGGGAGCAGGAAGGACAGGAGGGACAGGCGGGACATGGTCGTGGCCGAGTGCTGGACACGTGCCAGGCCGGCAGCCGGCCAAGTAGCCGGATTGATGGGCGGCCTCCGGCCACGACCCACCGCGTGGCGGCTGGAGTAGCCGGCCACGGCAGGCTGGCCGGCTGGCCACGGGACAACCGTCCCCACCGCAAACCATCGTGCGCGGCGGCGGCTTATCATCGACCTCGTGTTCCTCGACCTGTGGTCGAACTACACGTTCGACGGGCGGCTGCCGTGGCTCGTGCCGGCCCTGGCCGTCGTCTACGTGCTGGTCCAGCGGCTCGCGGCGCCGCGCCGCCCCCGGCTGCGGCTCCACGTCACGCTGGTCGCGCTCGCGATCGTGTCGACCACGATCGCCGCCGTCGTCGCGACCGCCGGCTACGCCGCCCGCCAGTACCTGGTCGCGGCGTTCGCGTTCGAGCTGTTCGCGGCGATCGCGCTGACCGCGACGGCGGCGTTCCACCTGATCCTGCCGCGGATCGGCCTGACGCTGCCGCGGATCCTCACCGACATCCTCGCCGGGGTCGCGGTGATCATCGCGCTGATCGCGATCGGCCAGCGCGCCGGGCTGTCGCTCGCCGGGCTGATCACGACCAGCGCCGTGCTGACCGCGGTGCTCGGCTTCGCGCTGCAGGACACGCTCGGCAACATGATGGGCGGGATCGCGCTGCAGCTCGACAACTCGATCAAGGTCGGCGACTGGATCACGCTGCCGGGGATGCCGCCGGGCCGCGTCACCGAGATCCGGTGGCGCTACACCGCGCTCGAGACGGTGGCGTGGACGACCGTGATCGTCCCCAACAGCATGCTGATGAAGGGCCAGGTCACCGTGCTCGGCCGGCGCCACGGCCAGCCGGTCCGGCTGCGCCGCGACGTCGACTTCCACGTCGAGCTCGGCACGCCGCCCAACGACGTGATCGAGGCGGTGCGCGCGGCGCTCCACGCCAACCCGGTGGCCCGGATGGCGACCGAGCCGCCGGTGCAGGTGCTGTACTTCGGGTTCAAGGACTCGCTGGCGTGGTACCGCGTCCGCTACTGGCTCGACGACCTGGCCGTCGACGACCCGACCGACGCCGAGGTCCGCACCCGCGTCTACTACGCGCTGCGCCGCGCGGGGCTGTCGTTCACGATCCCGGCGCAGGCCGTGCTGCTGACCGCGCGCGACGAGGCGCACGAGCGCCGCGTCGCCGACGCCGAGACCGCGCGCCGGCTCGACGCGATCGCCGGGGTCGACCTGCTGGCGATCCTGGGCGACGAGGAGCGTCGGCGGCTCGCGGCGCGGCTGCACTTCGCGCCGTTCGCGCGCGGCGAGGCGATGACCCGCGAGGGCGACTCGGACGACGGCCTGTACATGATCGTCGAGGGCGAGGCGTCGGTGCGGATCGGCGACCGCGCGGCGTCGTACGAGGTCGCGCGGCTCCACGCCGGGCAGTTCTTCGGCGAGATGTCGCTGCTCACCGGCGAGAAGCGCTCGGCCACGGTGATCGCGCACACCGACGTCGTCACCTACCGGCTCGACAAGCACGCGTTCGAGGAGCTGGTCACGCACCGGCCCGAGATCGCCGACGCGGTGGCCGACCTGCTCACCGAGCGCAAGGTCCGGCTCGAGGCGGCGCGCGAGAACGCCGACGAGGCGACGCGCGCGCGCCGCCGCCAGTCGACCAAGCAGGACATCCTCGGGCGCATCAAGGGGTTCTTCAACCTCTCGGGGAGCTGAGCCCTGGCGCGGCGGCCGGCGGCCGCGCGTGCCACACGTTGCCACGCGGCGCGACAAGATCGACGTGTCGACCGGTGGCGTCGCCGCGCTAGCGTCCGCGCATGCTCCCCCGCCCGCCCCGCCTGCGCCACCTCCTCCCTTCCCTCGTGCTGGCCTCCTCCGTCGTCACCGCTGCGTGCGGCGGCGAGGATCCCGCGACCGACGCGGCGCCGACGACGCCCGACGCCGGGCCCACCCCCGACGCGCCGCCCCCGACGCCGTCGCGCGTCGGCGTGTTCGGCGAGGCCGTCGGCGCGCTCGACGTGCTCGTCGTCGTCGACGACTCGGCCTCGATGGGCGAGGAGCAGGCCGCGCTCGCCGAGGCGTTCGGCGCGCTCACCGGCGCGCTCGCGGCGCTGCCGGGCGGGCTGCCCGACCTGCACGTCGGCGTGGTGTCGAGCAACGTCGGCGCCGGGCCGTACCCGATCGCGGGCTGCACCGGCGGCGGCGACGGCGGCGCGCTGCAGGCGGCCGCCACGGTCGTCGGGTGCGCGCCGCCCGACGGCGCGTTCCTGTCCGACGTCGACGACGGCGCCGGCGGCCGGACGCGCAACTACACCGGCACGCTGCCCGAGGCGTTCTCCTGCATCTCGCAGCTCGGCACCACCGGCTGCGGGTTCGAGCAGCATCTCGAGTCGATGCGGCGCGCGCTGAACGGCTCGGCCCCGGGCAACGCCGGCTTCCTGCGCGCCGACGCCGCGCTGCTGATCGTGGTGCTCGCCGACGAGGACGATTGCTCGGCCCTCGACACGACGATGTTCGACCCGACCGACAGCTCGCCGACGTCCACGCTCGGGCGCCTCAGCTCGTTCCGCTGCTTCGAGTTCGGCGTCGACTGCGCGGTCGGCAACGACGACCGCCGGGCGCAGGGGCCGCGCGACGCATGCACGCCGCGCGACGACTCGCCGTACATGTCCCACCCGGACGAGTACGTCGAGTTCCTGCGCTCGCTCAAGGCGGACCCGACGCGCGTGATGGTCTCGGTGATCGTCGGCGATCCGACGCCGGTCGCGGTCGGCCCCGACCCGAACGACTCGACGTCG
>WYBA01000496.1 GCA_011526095.1 Myxococcales bacterium
CGACGTACTGATCGCCGCGCTGCTGCGCCTCGAGCTCGAACCGGTCGTAGCGCTCGCGCATGTGGGCGTAGTCGCCGACGAACCGCAGCGTGAACAGCGTGAACAGCTTGATCGACGCCAGCTCCCACGCGGCGTTGGGGACGCGGACCAGCCCCGCCTCGCTGATCAGCAGCAGCTCCATCGCCTGCGGGTGCTCGCCGCCGAAGTAGGCCGAGATCCCGCGCGCCCCGGCCGCGAGCGGCACCAGGTACGGATCGGTGTCGATGCCCTCGAGCGCCTTGACCCGCTCGAACATCCGACGCGACCGCGCGAACTTGCCGTTGGCCGCGAGGTAGGTCGCCTCGAGCACCATGCCGCGCGCGATGTGCGGCAGGTGCCCGCTCTTGAGCGCGAGCAGGAGCTGCCGGGTCTGGAACGACGCGCCGCGGATCGTGTCGACGACCGACAGCCCGGTGCCGGCGACGCCGAGCACGTCGAGCCGCAGGATGTCGGCGTCCGACACCTCGCGGCGGTGGCGCGGCTCGAACCCCAGGCCGCGCAGGCGCAGCCGCAGCCGGTTGCCGATCAGCGACCACAGCTCGTGCTTCGGCGACGACACGCCGATCTCGGCGAGCAAGCGGTCGAGCGCCTCGACGCCGCGCTCGATCCGGCCGCTGATCAGGAGCTGCTCGGCGACGTGGCGGTGGCACTCCAGCCGCGTCGGACGATCCGCGCCGTCGGCGGCCAGCAGGTACACCTCGGCCGCCTCCGCGCCCCGCCCCGCCGAGATCAGGGCCTCGCCGAGGCGGAGCCGGACGCGCCGGCGGTCCTCGGCGTCGCGCGGGATCAGATCGAGCGCGATCCGCCACAGCTCCGCCGCCTGGTCGAACGCGTGGGCGGCGAGGCTGCGCTGGGCCGCGTCCTCGGCGTAGCGCGCGGCGCGCTCGGGCAGATCGGCGAGCCGGAAGTGCCGCAGCAGGAGCTGCGGGTCGCGCGGCTCGCCGCCCTGCTCCAGCGCGGCGGCGATCCGGCCGTGCAGCTCGCGCCGACGGACCGCGGCGAGGCGGCCCTGCACCGCCTCGCGCACGCGGTCGTGGTAGGGCTCGAGCGCCAGGCCGCGCCCGCGCTGGACCTCGCGCGCCAGGCCCGCGACGCGCAGCGACGCGGTCGCGCGCGCGAGCACCGCGCCCTCGAGATCGCACGCCGCGCTCGCGACGTCGCTCGAGATCGGTGCGCCCGCGACGCAGATCGCCTCGAGCACGCACCGCGCATCGGGCCGCAGCAGCTCGACGCGCGTCCACAGCGCGTCGTCGAGGCTGGCGGTCCCCGTCGACCCGCCGAGGTGATCGACGTGGCGGAGCAGCTCGTGGATGAACATCGGGTGGCCGCCCGCCTCGCGCGTCAGCTGGGCCAGGTCCGCCTTCTGCGCCAGCTCCGGCGCGATCTGCTCGGCGAGCACGCGGCTCTCGTCGGCGTCGAGCGGTCCCAGCCGGGTGGTCTGCACGGTGATCCCCGCGAGCCGCTCGACGATCTGCGCCACCGGCACGGCGTCGGCGCCCTCGACGTCGCGCACCGTGGCGAGCACGAGCGCCCGGGGCGCGCCGGCGCCGCGCAGCAGCGCCGACATCAGCAGGAAGCTGTCGGCGTCCGCCCACTGCAGATCGTCGATCGTGATCACGATCCGGCGCCCGGCCGAGATCGCGGCGACCAGCGCGCGCAGCGCGCCGAACATGCGCCGCCGCTGCTCCTGCGGCTCGGCCGCGTCGTCGTGCAGCACCGGCGCCGCGGCGACCGCCTCGATCCGCAGGAACACCGGGAACAGCCGCACCAGCAGGTCCGGCCGCGGCGGCAGCAACGGGTCGCGCTCGGGTCGCGGCAGCTGCGCCAGATGCTGCGCGATCCCGTCGGCGACGCCGTCGAGCGCCTTGTACGGGACCGACTCGCGCTCGTAGCACCGCCCGTGCAGGACCAGCGTCGCGGGGTCGTCCTCCTGCGCCAGGCGCGCGAACCGCGCCACCAGCTCGGACTTGCCGATCCCCGACTCGCCGACGACGAGGTGGACGATCGGACGATCCCGCGCGCGGTCGAGCGACGCGGCCAGCTCGGCCAGCTCGCGCTCGCGCCCGACGAAGATCCGCCGGCCCGAGCCGAGCGAGGTGCGCGTGACCTGCGAGGTGCGCGCCGACGTCCCGGGCTCGACGCCGAGCCGGCGCATCACCGCGTCGCCGCTCGGCCGCCGCGCCGGCTCGATCTGCAGCAGGTCGACGCACAGCTCGACCAGATCGGGCGGCAACCCCGGCACCAGCTCGGCCGGCGACCGCGGCTCGACCTGCTGCTTGTCGATCATGATCTGCAGCGCGTGCCCCTGGTGCGGGACCTGACCGGTCAGCGCCTCGTAGATCATCACGCCCAGGCCGTACCAGTCGGCGGCCTCGGTCACCTGGCGCCCGACCGCCTGCTCCGGCGCCATGTACTCGACCGTGCCGACCGCGTGGCCATCGCGCGACTGCTGCCCCGGATCGACCGCGGTGACCAGGCCGAAGTCGAGGATCACGACGCGCCCCTCGGGGGTGACCATCACGTTCGACGGCTTGATGTCGCGGTGGACGAGCCCCGCCTCGTGCAGCGCGCGCAGCCCGAGCACGACGCCGGGCAGCACCGCGCGGAGCTTGTCGAGATCGCGGCCGACGTGCTCGAGCAGGTGCTTGCCCCGCACCAGCTCCATCGTGAAGAACCATCGTTCGTCGTCGCGGATCAGCTCGAGCAGGGCGACGAGGTTGGGGTGCGCGGTCGACTGCAGCGCGCGGAACTCGCGCTTGAACCGGGTGACCGTGTCGCCATCGGCGCGGGTCAGCGTCTTGAGCGCCACGACGTCGCCGCCGTGGCGATCGATCGCCTCGTAGACCTCGCCCATCCCGCCGGAGCCGATCCGGCGGCGGAGCTCGAACCGGCTCGCGAGGACGCTGCCGGCGTGGATCATCGGTTCCCCATCCCGTGGACCGCCCATCTTATCACCGCCTTACTTTCGGACGGGCGGGGGTAACCCCACGCGGTGATGCGGACCGGTTGCACGCGCGGCGCGGCAAGTCGGCGGAACACCGACACGGGAGCCGCGCGCGACGCTGGCGCGACGCTTGCGATGGAGCCGCCACGTATGAAACTCCCCCACGCGTTCCTCTCCCTCCTCGCACTTTCGTTCACGACGATCGCCGCGTGCGCCGACGAGCCCGTCGGTCCCTACGAGGACCACGACGAGCCGGCCGACTACGAGCCGGTGCCGCCGTCGGACGACGGCAAGGCCGACTACCTCTCGGCGACGTTCGACGCGCGGTCGGTGATGCCCGACGAGTTCTTCCGCGACATCGAGTCAGTCGACGGCGACGAGCTGCAGGCGTTCTTCGAGGACTCGCCGTACCACAACCGCTCGTGGCTCGCCGACGCGACCGTGGGCGGCGTGCGCGCCGCCGACGTGATCGTCGAGGAGTCGCGCGCGATGGGCATCAACCCGATCGTCATGGTCGCGCGCATGCAGGTCGAGAAGTCGCTGGTCAGCAAGACCGCGCGCCCGGCGCAGAGCCGGATCGACTTCGCGTTCGGCTGCGGCTGCCCCGACTACCAGTCGTGCAACGAGGCCTACCGCGGCCTCGACAAGCAGATCCGCTGCGCCGCGAGCACGCTGGACAAGTGGTACAGCCGGTCGATCGCCGGCACCGGGATCTGGAACAAGGACCGGTCGAAGAAGACGCTCGACCCCGAGTGGGTGACGCCGCGCAACCACGCGACCGCCTCGCTCTACGCGTACACGCCGTGGGTGCTGCGCGGCTCGGGCGGCAACTGGCTGGTGTGGAACGTCACCCGCAAGTACGAGCGCCACGCGCGGACGATCGGGATCATCGATTAGACGGGGCTCGCCGCCCCGCCCGTCGGGCAAAGCCCGCCGGGACCCACCCCGCCAAGATCCGTCGGGCAAAGCCCGCCGGGACCCACCCCGCAAAGATCCGTCGAGCGAAGCCCGCCGTGACCTTGGACCAGGTGGGAGCGGCGGCGCGGACGGCGGTGGGCGGTGCCCACGGCGGTCCGCACGCGGCTGACCCGCAGGTCGGCGTTTTCATGGACGGCGGCGCTGGAACCGGAGTTGCGTAGGACGGGGGCATGCCCCCCCGGTCCCTGTCCTTGCTGGTCGCGGCCTGCGTCGCGGCGACGCCCGCGGCCGTGCAGGCCGCCGACACCTGGAGCGATCCGTTCCCGGGGGTCCGTCGCCTGCACCGCGTGACCTCGAACCAGAACGTCAACGTGCTCGTCGTCGATCTGTGCGCGCGCGGCGTCAGCCTGCGCGCCACCGCCAGCGACGAGCGCCAGCGCACGCCGTCCGCCTTCGGCGCCCTCGTCGGGGCGCAGGCGGTGATCAACGGCGACTTCTTCAGCTACGCCGACTACTCCACGAACGGCCCGGCGATGGGCGACGGTGGCGGCTGGGGCGGCAGCGACCACGGCTACGTCGCGCCGGCGCAGTTCGGCCGCCACGCCGTCGCGCTGCCGTTCCACGGCGACACCGGCGGCGTCGCCGCGTGGGCCGAGCAGGTGATCAGCGGCCACCCGACGCTGCTCGAGGACGGCCAGGTCCGCGGCAACGACGGCGACGCGCTGTGCACCGCGCGCCACCCGCGCACGATGCTCGGGCTGTCGCCCGACGGCGGCACGCTGTACCTGGCGGTCGTCGACGGGCGGGCGTCGCCGGCGCGGATCGGGATGACGTGCGGCGAGCTGATCGCGCTGATGCAGGAGCTCGGCGCCGCCGACGCGGTCAACCTCGACGGCGGCGGCAGCTCGGCGATGTGGCTCGCCGGCGCCGGCGTCCTCACCTACCCGTCGGACGGCAGCCAGCGCGTCGTCGCCAACCACCTCGCGGTGTACGCCACCGGCGAGGGCGAGGCGCGGAGCTGCCCGCACCCGAGCTACGCGGCGAGCGGCGCGACGTTCGACGCGCCGCTCGAGCTGACCTCCGGCGAGGAGGCCGTGGTGTGGCTGGAGGCGCAGAACGACGGCAACGCGACGTGGGATCTCGATCGCACGCGCGTCGGCACCCAGGACCCGCAGGACCGCGCCTCGGCGTTCTACAAGCCCGACAACTGGGTCGGCGACAGCCGGCCGAGCGGGGCCGATCACTCGACCTACACGCCGGGCACGGTCGGGCGGTTCACCTGGGTGATGGTCGCGCCCGAGGTCGACGTGACGACGCGGTTCGACGAGACGTTCCAGCTCGTGCAGGAGGGCGTGGCGTGGTTCGGGCCGAAGGTGACGATGAGCATCGTCGTCCACCCGCGCTCGGGGCCCACGCCGCCGGACGCGGGTGGAGATGGAGACGGAGACGCAGACGGAGACGAGAACGGAGGCGGAGCCGGAGACGGTGACAGTGACGGTGACGGAGGCGGCTGCTCGGCGAGCGACGGCGACGCGGGCGCGGGCGGCCTCGGCGTGGCGCTGCTCGCGCTCGCGCTGACCTCGCTCACCCGCCGGCGACCGGCGCGGGCTCGCGCGCGACGGTCCACCGCCGCGCGGCGATCGTGCCGACGCCCTTGACCGCGACCTCCACCGGCTCGAGCGTCGCCCCCTCGCCGCGCAGGTAGTCGGCGACGCCCGGCGACGCCAGCGTCGCCTCGCTGATCGCGACCTGCCACGCCTCGGCCGCGGCCTGCAGCTTGGCCGCGACGTTCACCGCGTTGCCGAAGTAGTCGATGCTGGCGTTGAGCCGCACGGCGATGCACGGCCCGGTGTTGAGCGACACGCGCAGCCGGATCGCCTCGGCGCCGCGCCCCGGCGGGAACGCGTCGTGGATCGCGCGCGCCGCGCGCACCGCGTCGAGCGGATCGTTGAACGCGCCCATCGCCGCGTCGCCGATCGTCTTGACCACCGCGCCGCGGTGCGCGCCGATCACCGCGAACACCCGGTCGAAGTGCGCCTTGACCGCGACGAACGCGGCCGGATCGCCGCGGCTGGCGTACATCGCGGTCGAGCCGACGACGTCGGTGAACAGGATCGTCTGCTCGCCGACCGCGAGCTGGATGTCGGCGCCGAGGTATTCCTCGCTGAACAGGTCGCGGAAGTCCTGGAAGCTGAGCAGCCGGCCCGGGCGCAGCGCGACGTCGGACCACGCCACCGTCTCGATCACGAAGATCTGCGGCGCGTCGGCGTCGTTGATCAGGCGGACGCGCGAGCCCGGGCCGACCGTGGCCGCCGCCGGCGGGGTGCGCGCGGCCCACGCGATCGTGTCGGCGGCGGCGCGCGCCTCGACCTCGATCGCGACGTGGTCGGGCGCGCCGCGCAGCCGCAGCCGGTAGCGCCCGACGTCGGCCGGCAGCTCGACCTCGGCCTCGGCGCCCGGCGCGAGCGTGCGCTGGGCGTGGATGTGCGGCTTGGTCGCCGGCTCGGCGCTGCAGAACGTCCGCCGGCCGACGTCGCGGATCGACGGGTGGACGTGGAACGCGACCTCGATCGCCTCGGCCGAGTCGGTGCCGAAGTCGAGGTCGCACACGTCGCACCGCCCGCGCGCCGGCAGCTCGCCGAGCCGCCCGGTCGACGCGCGCACGCCGCGGCAGTGCGGGCACACCACGTCCCAGCTCAGCTCGAACAGCCCCGCGCGCGTCGCGTGCAGGCACGTCCTCAGCACCGTGTCCTCGTCGCGCCCCCACGCCCGGGCGCGCTCGCGCACGCGGATCCGCTCGAGGTCGAGGTCGTCGGCGCGGCGCACCCACTCGACCAGGTCGGTCACGGTGGCGCGGTCCTGGCCGGCGGCGATCAGCTGCGTCGCGATCGCGTCGAGCCGCTCGCGCGCCTCGGGCCGCAGGGCCGGCGCCGGCGGATGGTAGAGCGCGGCGGCGGCGACGCCGGCGCGGCCGATCTCGTCGGCCAGCCGCGGGATCACGCGGTGGTAGGCGCGGCGCAGCCGCGCGAACGACAGCCGCATCGGCGGCTCGAACACCCGGCCGCGCGACACGACGCCCCAGTAGACGTGCAGCCGCGTGCCGTCGCCGCGCGGCTCGAGCACGTGGACGCCGTAGAGCGCGCGCATCCCGCCCTTCTGGTAGACGCGGTGGAGCTCGAACCACCGCCCCGCGACCCAGTTCCACGGCACCTCCTCCCACACGTGGAGCACGCCGGCGTAGCGCGCCCGGCCCCACCGCACCCCGCCCTCCTCGGTGAACGTCATCGGCGGGTTGCCGACGGCGCGGTTGAGCCGCGACACGTCGGCGATCGCGGGCCACAGCCGGTCCGGCGCCAGCGGCACGTCGATCGCCCACAGCCACTCGAGGCGACGCGCGTCCGCCCACGCCCGCGGCCACGGGTGCGCGGCGAGCAACGAGGAGACGTCGAGCGACGCGGCGCCCACGATCGCCCCGGCGGCTGGAGGGCGCGCCATCGCCCGGCATCATAACAGGCCCGGACCGGGCCGCCGTCACGCCCGGTCGCGCCGCCCGGCCGACCACAGCAGCGCGACGGTCGCGGCGACGATCACGCCGCCGATCACGGTCCCGGCGACGCCGTCGACGCGCGGGTCGGCGACGCGCTCCAGGCCGACCCCGCCGACGAGGATCGCGATCACGACGCCGGCGAGGCCCTCGCCCGCGACCAGCCCGGACGCCGCGAGCGTGCCCCGCGCGCCTCCGACCTTCGCGCCGTCGTCTGCGCCTGCAGCGGCGCGGCGGCCCTCGGCGACCCGCCGCGCCAGGCCGCCGACGAACAGCGGCATCATCGCGCCGAGCGGCAGGTACACGCCGATCGCGAACGCCAGGCCCTCGACCCCGGCGAGCATCGCGCCGGCGGCGAGCCCGGCCCCGGCGAGCACCAGCTCCCACGACAGCGTGCCGTCGAGCTGGCCGGTGATCACGGTCTTCATCAGGGTCGCCTGCGGCGCCGGCAGCGCGGGCGTGCCGAACTGGGTCTCGCCGGTGAGCAGCGACGGCATGCCGAGGAACAGGATCGTCGCGGCGACCATCCAGCACGCGGTCGCCGCGCCGAGGTACTGGCCGAGCTGCTGGCGCGCGGGCGTCGCGCCGACGAGGTGGCCGGTCTTGAGGTCCTGGGAGATGTCGCCGGCCTTCGACGCCGCGGTCGCGACGATCGTGCCGGCGGTGAGCAGCGTCAGCTTCGCGGCGTCGGACGTCCAGCCGAGCGAGGTGAACACCAGCCCCAGGCCGAGCAGCGTCACCAGCGTCATCCCCGAGGTCGGCTGCGACGACGTGCCGACGATCCCGACGATCCGGGAGGCCACCGCGACGAACACGACGCCGAACAGCCCGACCCCGAGCGCGACGATCAGCCGGCGGTGGACCGGCAGGTCGCCGGCGAGCAGCCCCGGCACCGCGGCGACCGCGACCACGACCGCGACGATCCCGGCGACGACGACCCACGGCGGGACGTCGCGATCCGTCCGGTCGCCGGACGCCTCGGTCGCCGCCGCCGCGCCGCCGCGCAACCCCGCGACCACCGCGCGGAACGACGCGGCCATCGCCGGCAGCCCGCGCACCACCGTGACGATGCCCGCGCACGCCACCGCGCCGGTCCCGATGAACCTGACGTACTCCTTCCACACCACGCCGGCCGACGGCACCGGCGCGCCGGTGCGGGCGATCACCGTCGAGATCGTCGGCACCAGCAGCAGCGCCGAGATCAGCCCACCGGACACGCACACCGCGGACTGGCGGTAGCCGAGGATGTAGCCGACGCCGATCAGCGCCGGCGCGATCTCGATCGCGAGCTCGCCGTTGGTCAACGACGGCACCGCCCACGTCGCCTCGCCCGGCGCGACGCGCAGCAGCTCGAGCGCGACCTTGACGACCGCGCCGAGCACGATCCCGTAGAAGATCCACGCGCCGGTGCCGCCGCGCGCGCGATCGCCGGTCGTCACCTCGAGCACCTCGGCGCACGCGCGCCCCTCGGGGTACGGCAGCGTGCCCTGCGACCGCACGATCAGCAGCCGGCGCAGCGGGATCATCGCCGAGACGCCGAGCACCGCGCCGCACAGCGCGAGCCCGGCGACCTGCAGGTACGACGGCGGCGCGCCCCACATGTACAACGCAGGCAGCGTGAAGATCGCGCCGGTGGCGAGCGAGCTCGACGCCGAGCCGATCGTCTGCGCGAGGTTGGCCTCGAGGATCGTCGCGCGCGCGCCGAACACCCGCAGCGCCGCGACGGTCATCACCGCGATCGGGATCGACGTGGCGACCGTCATCCCGACGCGCAGCCCGAGGTACGCGTTGGCCGCGCCGAACAGCACGCCGAACGTCAGCCCCATCGCGATCGCGCGCGCGGTGAGCTCGCGGACCTCTCGCTCGGTGGACTCCGCCATCGCGGGGGCACGCTACCAGCGCGCCGCCCGCGACCGTCCGCGAACGGCGCGAAAAATCCGGCGCCTGCCGGTCACAACCGGCCGCGCTGGTGTCTCATGCGGTCCACCGCGGCGCGCCGCCGCGCCGCCGCGTCCACCTCACCGCAGGAGCCTCGATGTCGTCTCGCCCGTCCGTCCGTCGCCTCGCCCCGTGGATCCTCACGGCCGCGCTCGGCGCCGCCGCCGCGTGCGGCAAGTCCGGCGGGGACGCGCCCGCCAAGAGCGGCGACCAGCCCGCCGCGGCCGCCAAGGGCGGCGAGGCCAGGCCGTCCGCGGCCGACGCCGAGGCGCGCGCGTTCTCGCTGATCGTGCAGGGCTACACACGGGGAAAGGGCCCGCCGGCCCGGCGTCGGGATCCGTCGCGTCTCCAGATCCATCCACCGAGGCGCCCGGATCGTCGCCGCAGCCGGCGGTGCCGGGCAGGCTGATCAGGCCCGCGCCGGCGATGCCACAGAGCTCGAGGAAGTCACGAGGCTCGCCGCGCGACGGCGGCGTGGAGGGGAAGCCACGATGGCAACGTAGGTACCACGCGCGCGCCGCGCGATGCGGCGACGGGTCGCATCACGCAAGCGGAGGTGGCCACGCGACGCCGCCCGGATCGTCGACGGCGTAGGTGACGGCGTGCGCCTCGTCGGGCGCCGGCACGGTCCAGCGCTCCACCATCCGCTCGATCGCGCGCGCCGGGACCGGCACGGGGCGGCGGCGGTTGCGCGCCGCCTGCGCGGCTGCCGGCGCCTCGCAGTAGACGAGGCGGACGCGGGCGCGGTAGCCGCGCAGCAGCGCGATCACGCCCGACCTCAGCCGCGCGCTGAGGTTGGTGGCGTTCCACGCGAACGACCGGCCGGCGCGCAGGTGCTCGCGCGCCGCGTCACGCGCCGCCGCGATCACCGCGCCCTGCGCGTCCTCGGGCTCGACGTCGAGCGCGCCGCGCAGCGCGTCGAGCGACACCACCGGCAGCGCCGCGGCGTGGGCGCGCAGCCACGTGTCCTTGCCGCTCGCCGGCAGCCCGCACATCACGACCACCTCGGCCGCGGTGTCGTCGTGGGCGAGGACGTCGGGGGACCGCGCCGCCGGATCCTCGGCCTCGAAGTAGACGACGCGGGTGTGGTCGGACGCGAACGGTCGCGGGCGGTCGAGCGCGCCGAGCTCGCGGCACAGCTCGACCCACAGCGCCGTGTGGTCGAGCATCCGCGCCTGGTCCGACGGGTCGGCGCAGCGCCGGCCGCGCGCGTCGGCCTCGGCGACCAGCGCGAGCCAGTCGTGGCGCAGCCGCAGCGACAGCCGCGCCGCGGTCCGCGCGGCGTCGGCCGGCGGGCGCGTGATCCCGAAGAACGGGACCTGATGGTGACGGACGAGCGCGCACACGTGCTCGCGCGCGCCGAACGGCACGCCGAGCCGCCACAGCCAGCCGCGGACGAGCGCGTCGCCGCGCGCCGAGTGGCCGCGCGAGGAGATCTTGCCGTCGGGCTCGGTCCGGGTGGTCGCGGGCTTGCCGACGTCGTGCAGCAGCGCCGCGGCGAACGTGATCGTGCGCCCCGCGGCGTCGAGCGCCTGCCACGCCGGCAGCGCGACGAGCGCGTCGAGCACCATGCGCGTGTGCGTCCACACGTCGCCCTCGGCGTGGAACCCGGGATCCTGCGGCGTCGCGGCGAGGGCGTCGGCGTCGATGCCCGTCGCGAGCAGCGCGCGCACCGCGACCTCGTCGACCGGGGCGCCCGGGGCCGGGACGACGGCGTCGAGCGCCGTCATGGCGGGTCCTCGACCGCGAACAGGTCGACGCCCTCGGCGAGCTGGTTGGGCACGATCGGCCGGTCGAGCCAGTGGCTGCCCGAGTCGACGACCGCGGTCAGGAAGCTGGCGCGGATCCACTTGAGCCGCTCGACCACCCGGCCATCCTCCTCGATCTTGAGGTACAGCCCCTCGGCCTCGTCGGCGCCGTCGGTCTCGCGCGCGGCGCGGGCGGGCTCGACCCCGGCGCCGGCCGCGGCGTCGGCGAGCGCGTCGCGCCACCGCGCCGACTTGTACAGCGAGCGCGCGACCAGGCCGGGCAGCGCCGCCGGGTCGTCGACCACGCCCTCCCAGATCACCGGCACCGAGCGCACGCACGGCGTCGCGGCGAGGTGGGCGCGGCGGCGCGCCGTCGACCAGAACGTTCCGTCCGGATCCCGGACGTCGAACTCGAGCCAGTAGTGCGGCAGCCGGTCGTAGAAGATCGTGTGCTTGGCGAACAGCCACTCGCCGTAGATCACCAGGCCGCCGGCGAGCGCCCGCCGCAGCGCGGCGGCGTGGGTCGCGGCCCACTGCTTGAACAGGTCGAAGTGGCGCTCGCGCGACCCGCCCGACAGCACGTGGCCGCGGCTCTGCAGCCGCAGGCCGCCGCGCTCGTCGAGCGACAGCCCGGTGTTGGCGCCGTCGAGCTTCTCCTCGACGACGACGTGGCGCCCGCGCAGCGCCGCGAGCGGCACCTGGTCGAGGTCCTCGTCGCCTGGCTGCAGCCGCGAGCCCTGCAGGTGCGGGGTGCGCGGGTAGCGCCAGATCGCGCCGTGCGGATCGCGCGCGGGCCCGCTCATGGCGTCGCCACGCACACGATGTGGCCGAGCACGTGCTCGGCGCGCGCCCGCCGCGCGCCGGCCGCGACGAACAGCGCCTCGAGCCGCGCGGCGTCGAACAGCTGGACGTGCTCGGGGTTGTCGTCCTCGTGCGACGGCACGGTCGCGACGACCGCGGCGCGCGCGACGCGCAGCGCCTCGGCCGCGGCCGGCGCCGGGTCGTGCAGGTGCTCGAGCACCTCGAGCGCGGTGACGACGTCGGCCGCGCCGTCGGCGAGCGGCAGCGCGCGCGCGTCGGCGCGCACCGCGGCGAGCCGGTCGACCCCGCCGCGCCGCACCCGCTCGAGATCGACGACGCGGTGGGGGAGCACGTCGACCGCGACGACCGCGAGCTCCGGCAGCTCGTCGAGCACCGGCCACAGGAACGCGCCGCGGCCGGTGCCGAGGTCGACGAGCGAGGCCGCGCCGAGGCCGCGCAGCGCGCCGATCACGCGGCGCACGCGCGGCAGCCCCGCGGTGCGCTTGAACCGGTGCAGCCGCACCGCCGCCGCCTCGGCCGCGGCGACCGCGGCCGCGTCGTCGAGCGCGGGCTGGCCGAGCGCGCCGCGCGCGTACGCGCCGGCGAGCCACAGGTAGTGCGACTCGTCGGAGATCGCCATGAGCGTGGCCGTGGCTAGAACGTCCAGCCGGTGTGCGCGACCGCGCCGCCCTCGACCGGCAGCAGCACGACCGGCGTCGCGCGCTCGCGCTTGGACCGCGCCAGGAAGGTCAGGCCGACGCCAGCGGCGACGGCGACGCCGCCCGCGATGTAGAAGATCGTCGCGTTGCGCTGCGCCGCCTCGCCCTTGTCCTCGAGCGCGACCGCCTCGCTGCCGACGCAGCTCTCCGCGCACAGGTCCTCGACCTGCGACGAGTAATCCATCGCCTGCAGCGAGAAGTAGCCGCCGGTCGCGAGCGCCAGGCCGCCCACGGCCATCGCGCCGATGCTCGCCCAGTGGAACACCTTGCCCGGGTCGCCCGCGGGCGCCGGCGCCGGGCCGGGACCGACGCCCACCCCCGTGCCCGTGTCCGTCCCCGTCCCCGTCCCCGTGTCCGTCCCCGTCCCCGTGTCCGTCCCCGTGTCCGTCCCCGTCCCTGTGTCTGTCCCCGTCCCCGTGTCCGTCCCCGTCCCCGTCCCCGTGTCCGTCCCGCCGCCCGTGGACTTCGCGCACGCCTCCATCTCCGGCACGCGCTGCTCGGCGAGCGCGCGGTAGTCGCCGTCCGGCGCCTCGCGCAGGTAGTTCTTGTAGAACCGCAGCGCGTTCGCGCAGTCCCCGGCCGCGCGGTACGACTGCGCGATGTTCCACAGCAGCAGCGGCTCTGGCACCAGCTTGTAGGCCTGCTTGTAGGCCGCGATCGCCTCGTCGTACTCGGCGAGGTTGAAGTGGGTGTTGCCCTGCTCGACCAGCTCGCCGGCCTGCTCCTCGGCCGTCGGCGCCTGCGCCACCGCCGTCGCCGGCGTCGCCACCCACGCCGCCCCGACCGCGAGCCCCGCCGCCGCGGCCCACGCGCGCATCGTCTCTCGTGTCATGGCGACCATCGTATCCCGCCTCGCCCGCGGTGGGGGTGCCTGCAGCCGACGCTACGGCTTCTTCTTGAACGGGTTGACGACACCCTCGCCGTCGTCGACCCGCGGCTTCGACGTGCCCGCCGACGTGCCCGCCGACGTGCCCGCCGCGGCGCCGGTCGCCTTGCCGGTGCCACGCGCGGTGCCGGGCCGGTCGCCGCGATCGCCGCGCTTCTTGCGCACGAGCGCGGCCTTGACCTCGCGCGTCTCGTCGGCCGCGAGGTCGAGGTCCAGCTCCTTGTCCTGGTGACCGGCGGCGGACACCCGCACCGCGTGGCGGCCCGCCGGGAGCGTCAGCTCGACGCGCCCCCGCGCGGCCTTGTGGTCGACGCCGCCGACCGACACGACCGCGCCGTCGGGGTCGACCTTCAGGATCAGCTTCGCCGTCGCCGCGACCGCCGCGGTCCCGGCCTCGGCGCCAGTCGCGACCGCCGTGCCGGCCGCGGGCTGCTCGGGCTCCTTGATCACCGGCTCCGCCGGCCCCGCGCCGTCATCGTCCGGATCCACGGCCGGATCCACGTCCGGATCCACGGCCGGATCCACGCCGTCCGCCGCGGTCGTCGCCGCCGGGCGGGCCGGGGCGTCGTCGGAGCTCGAGCCGCGCGTCGCGACGACGAAGGCGCCGCCGCCGAGCACCGCGACCGCGCCGACCACGGCGAGCCATCGACCGGCGCCGCGAGCCGGCGGCGCCGCGAGCATGCCCTCGGGCACCTGCTGCAGCACCGTGGCCGCGACCGCCGACGACGGCGCGGTCACCGCCGGCGCCGCGACCGCGCCAGCACCGGCACCGGCGACCTCGGGCGGCATCGCGCGCACCTCGGCGAGGACCTCGCGGACCCGCGCCAAGGTCGGCCGCGCGTCGGGATCCTTGGCGAGCATCGCGAGCAGCAGCTCGTCGAGCGCGCGCGGGGTCGTCGGGACCTGCGCCGACGCGCGCGGCGGCTCGGAGTGGAGGTGCATCGCGACGACGTCCATCGCGTTGTCGGCGACGAACGGCGGGCGCCCGGTGACCATCTCGAACGCGACCGCCCCGAGCGAGTACACGTCGACGCGCGCGTCGATGTCGTAGCCGCGGGCCTGCTCCGGCGCGACGTACAGCGGCGTGCCCATCAGGCTGCCGGTCCGCGTCCGCGTGACGCGATCGGCGGAGTCGTCGAGCAGCTTGGCGATGCCGAAGTCGAGCAGCTTGACCCGCGTCCGGCCGCCGGGCAGCGACACGAGGAAGATGTTGTCCGGCTTGAGGTCGCGGTGGACGATCCGCTTGGCGTGGGCCGACTCGAGCGCCTCGGCGATCTCGTCGAGCAGGGCGCACGATTCGGCCAGGCCGGGGCGGCCCTTGCGCAGCCGCTCGGCCAGGCTCCGCCCCTCCAGCCACTCCATCGCGAAGTAGCTGCGCCCGTCGGCGAGGTTGCCGAACGAGAAGATATCGACGATGTTGGGGTGGCCGATCTGGTTGACCGCGCGCGCCTCGGTTACGAACCGCTCGACCGCCTCCGGCTGCATGCACAGGTTCTTGTTGAGGACCTTGATCGCCGCGCGCTTGCCGATCAGCGGGTGGACCGCGCCGTAGACGACGCCCATGCCGCCCTCGCCGATCTTGCGCTCGATCCGGTACTCGCCGACCAGCTCGCCGGCCGGCAGATCGGTCGAGACGTCGGCGCGCGGCATCGTGTACTGGTACGACCCGGCGCCGGTGCCCGCCGCGGTCGCGACGGGCCCGGTGCCGATCGTCTGGGCGTGGCCGACGTCGTGGTGCGTCCGCGGCGCGGCGGCGTCGCCGATCGCGGGGGCTTCGCCCGACGGATCCTGACCACTCGGCGTCGTCGCCATTCGACCGCGATTGTGGCATCGTCGGCGCCATGCGCGCCAGGGGAAGCTCCGCGGAGCTGCTGCTCGCGGCGACGCTCGCGCTGGTCGCGGCCGCGTGCTTCCGGCCCGAGGTCGACCGCTGCAAGATCTCCTGCGAGGACCTCGCATGCCCGCTCGGCCTGGAGTGCGCGGCGGACGGCTACTGTCACCGCCCCGGCGATCCGACCGACCCGCCGACGTGCGCGGCCCCCGACGACGACGCGGCGGTCCCCGACGACGGGGCGCCGATCGACGCGGCGCTGCCGCCCGACGCGGCGCTGCCATCTCGTGTGACGGACCTCGCGGCGGGCAGCCACCACGCATGTGTGGTCGACGCCGACACCCGGCTCGTGTGCTGGGGCGACAACCGCCGCGCCCAGCTCGGGATCGGCACGGCACCGGCGCGGACCGGGATGCCGCAGATCGTCGGCGCGGAGACATCGTGGTCGGCGGTGGACGCCGGGTGGAACCACACCTGCGGCATCAACAACGGCGAGCTGTTCTGCTGGGGCAACAATGACTCGGGCCAGTGTGGCGGCAGCGGCTCGACGGTGATCGCGCCGACGCAGCCCTCGGGCTCGGGCTCGGGCTGGCTCGCGATCGCCGCCGGCGGCGTCCACAGCTGCGGCATCCGCGAGGCCGTCGCGGGAGAGCGCCGGCTGTACTGCTGGGGCTCCGACAGCCGCGGCCAGCTCGGCGACGGCGCGGGCGTCACCGGCAACGCGGCGCTGCGCGAGGTCGCGATGTCGAGCGACGGCGCGGTCCACACCGACTGGGAGGACGTGACCGCCGGGTACGACCACACCTGCGCGCGGCGCGCGGGCGGCGAGGCGTACTGCTGGGGCAGCAACGATCACGGCCAGGTCGGCGACGACAGCGAGCTCGATCGGTTCGTCCCGACGCGCGTCGCGGCGTCGAGCCCGAGCGCCCTCACGCGCTACTGGCGGATCGACGCCGGCGCGAACGCGACGTGCGCGCTCGGCCAGGTCGACGACGCCAGCGACGGCGAGCTGTACTGCTGGGGCGACAACTCGGGCAACCTGCTCGGGCTGCCCGGCGTGCCCGAGGCCGACGTCCCGACGCAGCTGGCCGGCGACAACTGGACGTTCTTCGGCGTCGGCACCTACGCGACGTGCGCCGCGCCGCTCGCCGGCGGCGTCCAGTGCTGGGGCAACGGCAACACCGGCGCGCTCGGCGACGGCACGTGGCGGATCGCGACGTCCCCGACGCCGACGGCGCTGACGTCCGGCCAGTTCGACGTCGTCGCCGGCACGGACTTCGCGTGCGCGGCGAGCCACGCCGGCGGCGTGTGGTGCTGGGGCGCCAACCCGCACGGCGAGCCAGGCGACGGGACGATCGCCACCAAGTACGCGCCGACGCTGATCGACGACGCCGGCGCGTGGACCTGGGTGTCCACCGGCGAGACCCACTCGTGCGGGATCCGCGACGGCGAGCTGTACTGCTGGGGGTGGAACGAGAGCGCGCAGCTCGGCGTCGCGGGCGCCGAGGCGCTCGAGCCGACCCACGTCGACATCGGCGCGGCCGGGGGCACGTGGCGCGAGGTCGAGGTCGGCCACCGCACGAGCTGCGCGATCGAGCAGGACGGCGGCGACCGCCGGCTGTGGTGCTGGGGCACCGACACCGACGGCCAGACCGGCCAGGGCATGACCGGGCCGCGCTCGCCCGTGACGATCGGCCCGGCGTCGGCGGCGTGGCACGGGCTGAGCCACGGCGGCAACGCCGTGTGCGCGCTCGACGGCGACCAGCGGTGGTGCTGGGGCCTGGCGCTCGGCTACGGGCTCGGCAACGGCGACGACGCGCTCGCCGTCACCGTGCCCACGTCGATCGACGGGCCGTGGATCGCCGTGACCATGGGCAACCAGTTCGGCTGCGCCCTCGCGGCGTCCGGCGCGGTGTCGTGCTGGGGCCTCGACCACCGCGGCCAGCAGGGCGACGGCGCGGCGATCTCGACGCACCCGACGCCGACCGCGATCGCGTCGCTGACCACCGCGACCGCGCTCGCCGCGGCGTTCCGCGGCGACCACGCGGTCGCGACCGACGGCGGCCAGCTCCGCGGCTGGGGCCGCAACGACTACGAGCAGCTCGGCCACAGCTCCGGCGACGCCGACGTGACGTCGCCGACCCAGGGCGGGGCCGGCCGGACGTTCGAGCAGCTCAGCGCCGGCACCCGCCACACCGTCGGGATCGACGACGGCCGGCTGTACTGCATGGGCGACAACAGCGGCGCGCAGTGCGGCAACGAGGCGCTCGGGTTCTCGGTCGCGACCCCGACGCAGATCGGCACCGCGACCGACTGGCAGCGGATCGACGCGGGCCTCGAGCACACCTGCGGCATCCGCGGCGGCGCCCTGTACTGCTGGGGCAACAACGTCCACGGCCAGCTCGGCGACGGCACCGGCGCGCGGCCGGTGCCGGTCCCCGCGTCGCTGCCCGACACCGTGAATTGATCGCCACGGTCGCGCGTTCCATGCCCGCGCACGCCTTGACCCGGTGAGCCGATCCGCGGTTTGCTCGGGTGTCCGTTCGCTTCCGCAGTCCTTGGGGGGACCATGTCGATCGACCGCAAGCAGTTCTTGATGATGGCGATGTCCATGAGCATGGGCGCCGGCGCGTGCGTCGTGCCCGCGCAGCAGGCCCAGCCGGCCGGCCCGAGCAACACCGTGACCGACCCGAACGCCACGGGCCCGACGACCGAGGGCGGCGCGATGGCGCCGACCGGCGAGTGCTACAACTGGGACGCCGCCGGCGAGTGCATCGAGTGGGCGCCGGCGCCGGCCGACGAGTGCGTCAACTGGGACGCCACCGGCGAGTGCGTGCAGTGGGCGTCGGCGTACCCGACGAGCGAGTGCTACGAGTGGTCGTCGACGGGCGAGTGCATCAGCTACACCGATCCGTACGCGCCGACGTGGGAGTGCACCGACTGGAACGCCACCGGCGAGTGCATCAACGGCTACGAGTACCCGCCGCCGACCAACGAGTGCGTCAACTGGGACGCCACCGGCGAGTGCATCGGCTGGGCGAGCGAGTAGCGGCCCGCGACGACGCGCGCCCGCGGCACGTGGTGGATCCATGACCGACGCTGCGCCACCGGCGGGGCCCGCCCCGGGACCCGAGGAGATCAACGCGCGGTTCCAGCGCGCGCATCGCCGCATGCGCACCGCGGCGGTCACCGGGACCAACGGCAAGACCACGACGACCTCGATGATCGACGCGATCGTCGCGGCGTCGGGCGAGCCGTCGGCGCGGCTCACGACGATCGGCGGGTGGGTCGGGACCGAGGTGATCGAGGCCGCGACGCCGACCGAGCAGTTCCTCGCGCTGGTCGAGCGCGCGGTCGAGGCCGGCGTGCGCACGCTCGCGCTCGAGGTGACGTCGAAGGCGCTCGCCGCCGGGCTGGCGAAGCGCTGGCGACCGACGGTCGCCGTGTTCACCAACCTCACGCGCGATCACCTCGACATGCACGGCACGCCGGAGGCGTACCTGGCGTCGAAGGCGCAGCTGTTCATGGCGCTGCCGCCCGGTGGGTGCGCGGTGCTCAACGCCGATGACGGCTCGAGCGCGCTGATCCGCGAGGTGATCCCGCCGGGCGTCAGCGTCCGCGGGTTCTCGGTGCGGCAGCCGAAGGTGACGCTGGCGGCGACGAAGGTGACGTGCACCGCGCGCGGCACCGCGATCGAGCTCGCGCCGTCGCCGCTCGCCGACGCGCTCGGCGGGCGGCTCGACCTCGCCGTGACCGGCGCGGTCCACGCCCAGAACGCGCTGGCCGCGGTGCTCGCCGCCGACGCGCTCGGCTACAAGCCCGACGCGATCGCGCGCGGGCTGGGGACGTTCGCGGGCGCGCCGGGGCGGTTCCAGATCGTCGGCACGGCGCCGCTGACCACGGTGGACTACGCGCACACGCCCGACGGGCTCGACGGCACGCTGCAGACGGCGCGCGAGATCATCGCGACCGCCGGGCGCGGCCGGGTGATCTGCGTGTTCGGCTGCGGCGGCGGACGCGATCGCGGCAAGCGCCCGCAGATGGGCGCGATCGCCGACCGCCTCGCCGACGTCGTCGTGCTGACCACCGACAACCCGCGCCACGAGGAGCCGGCCGCGATCGCCGACGAGGTGCGCGCCGGGGTGCCCGCGCCGCGCGCGCGGTGGCACGTCGAGCTCGACCGCGCCGCGGCGATCGCCTGGGCGGTCGCCGAGGCCACGCCCGACGACCTCGTCGTGATCGCCGGCAAGGGCCACGAGGAGGAGCAGGAGGTGCGCGGGGTCAAGACGCCGTTCAGCGACGCGGCGGTCGCGCGCGCCGCGCTGGCGCGGCGCGGCGCCGGTCACAGCGTGTAGCTGACCCAGCCCTGCAGCCAGCGGTAGTCCGCGCCGGTGGCGTCGCCGCCGCCCGCGATCTGGCCGAAGATCAGCGACGCGCCGACCGTCAGCTTGGCGTCGATCTTGTACGTGCCGAGCGCGCCGACCGCGAGCTGCCAGGCGTCGCCGAAGCCGTCGAGCGGCCCCTTGAACCCGGTGCCGCCCGCGACCCAGACCTTGGGCGAGACGGTGTAGCCGACGATCACCGGCACCCAGATCGTGTCGAGGTTGGCGTCGCGCTCGGTCGCCGCGACGAACACGCTCGGCGAGGTCAACACGCCGACCTTGCCCGCGGTGTAGCGGATCTTCGCGCCCAGCTTGATCGAGTAGAAGCCCGCGTCGAGCGAGATCGCGTGGACGCCGCCGTTCGCCGCCACCGTCAGCGGGCCGCGCGCGACCGTGTACAGGCCCTCGAGCCCGACGTTGTCGTAGACCTTGGCGCAGCCGTTCTCCTCACCGGTGAGGCACAGGCCGCCGCCCGCCGCGCCGCGGAACCCCGTCCGGGCGAACCGCGAGTGGACGAGCGACACGGTCAGGTCGTCGTTGACGCCGTACGACACATCGGGCGCGATCGACACCGGCTTGGCCACGGCGTCGGCGCCGACGTTCATCTCGACGTTGACGGCGATGTTGATCTTGCCGGCGGGCAACGTCAGCCCGGGCCTGGCGGCCGGCGCGGCGGGCGCGGGCGCCGCCTCCTCGCTCGTCGCCTCGGCCGGCGCCGCCTCGTCGGGCGGAGCGGCGTCGTCCTCGGGCAGCGCGCCGGCGTCGCCGGCCTCGCCCTCGGTGCCTTCGCCGTCGACGGGCTCGTCGGCGGCGGCGATCGCGGGCGCCACGGCGAGCGCGATCAGCGATGACAGTCCCAGCAGGCTCTTGTTCTTCATCATGGTTCTCCTCGAAGCGCGTCGTCGTGGCAGATGCGGACCAGCCGCACCCCACCCGGAACGCGCAGAAGCGTGTCCCACCACTGCCGCTCGGCGTGGACGTAGCGGACCTGCACGCCCGCGATCGTCCCGGCGCGCAGCGCTGCGCGCGCGGCGTCGAGATCCCGCCGCGGATCGCCGGCTCCGTCGACGGCGCGGGTCCGCGCGCCGCCCTTGGTCGTGACGCCGAGCAGCGTCGCCGCCATCGCCAGATCGGTGAACAGCGCGTCGACGCCCGCCTCGTCCAGCACCGCCTCGCGCAACGACACCACGTCGATCGTCTCGGGCGTCGGAGTGTTCATGACGTCCTCCTCGGCTGCAGCTCCAGCGCGAGCACCGGCGCCGGACACACCGCCAGGCACTGCCCGCACCCGGTGCACGCCGCGGCGACGACCTCGGGCATCGGGCCCGCCCACCGCATCGCGCCGGGCGCCGGGCACCGCTCGACGCACGCCGCGCACGCCATCCGCGTCGCCATGCACCGCGCCGGGTCGACGCGCGGCACCAGCGTCGCCGGCAGCGGCGTCGCGCCCGGCACGCCCCGTCCGGCGAACCCGCGCGCGCGGGGCGCGGGCGAGACCACGGCCAGCGGCGGCGCGACCGCGGCGACCGGCGGCGCCGGCGCCGGCTCGGCGCGCCGGCCGAACGGCCACAGCAGCTCGCGCCGCGACAGCATCACGGCCTCCTCGCGGTCGGCCCGCGCTGATCGAGCGCGGCCGACGGCGCGTGGCACTGCACGCACGACTGCCGCCACGGGTGCGTCGACCGCATGCCGAGCGCGCCGAGCGTGCCGTGGCAGGCGTCGCACCGCTCGCGCATCAGCGTCGAGTGCGGCGTCGTCGGCGGCGCGCCCGGCCACGCTCGCTCGCCGCCGCGCACCGACTCCAGCCCGACGAACAGCGTCTCGGGCGCCGGCGGCGTCGCGGCCACCGCGCGCCGGGGATCATCCGACACGACGTGGCACTGCACGCAGCTATCGTGGCGCGCGTGGCTCATCCGCGGCGCCGTCATCCCGGCGATCACCTTGCCGCGGTCGTGGCACGCCAGGCACGACGGCACCGCGAGCTGATCGATCGCGTGGGGGATCGTCGGCGGCGCGCCGTCGTACGCCCGGCGCGTCGCGCGCCGCGCCAGCGCGGCGGCGCGATCCTCCGCGGTCTGCACCACCGGCGCGAACACGTCCGGGCCGGTCGGGAGCTGGTCGAACCACTCGCCCTGCGCCGCCGCGTTGGGGCCGTGCGGCGCGGCGCGCATGTCGGCGTAGCCGCGCGCCTCGACCTCCGACTGCGCGGCGGGGCGGTCACCGACGTACTCGCGGACCTCGCGCCCGGTGCCGGTGACGCCCGTGACCAGGCCGATCGCCGCGACGCTGAGCGCGACGACCAGCCCGACCTCGAGGCCGCGCTGCCTGCTCACGGCGCCGCCTTCCCGCGGCGCCGCACCCGCACCGCGCACTTCTTGTAGTCGGGCTGCTTCGACAAGGGGTCGTGGGCGTCGAGCGTCGCGCGGTTGATCGCGAGCCGCTCGTCGAAGAACGGCACGAACACGCTGCCGCGCGCCGGCTCGGCCCGGCCGTCGAGCCACACCGGCAGCTCGAGCGACCCGCGCCGGCTCTCGACGATCACGATCTCGCCGTCCTGCACGCCGAGCGCGCGCGCGTCGTCGCGGTGCATCTCGACGTACGCCTCGGGCATCGCGCGCTGCAGCTGCGGGATGCGCATCGTCATCGTCCCGGTGTGCCAGTGCTCGATCACGCGGCCGGTGCACAGCCACAGCGGGTAGTCCGCGTCAGGCGACTCCGGCGGCGGGTCGTAGGGGTGGAACCAGATCAGCGCGCGGTCGTCCTTGGTGACCGAGTGGTAGAACTGGTGCTCGCCCTTGGTGACGTACGGGTCGTCGTGCTTGGAGAACCGGAACCGGGTCTCGCGCCACGATCCATCGGGCTGCTCGACCACCGGCCAGCGCAGCCCGCGCGCCTTGACGTACTCGTCGTACGGCGCGAGGTCCTTGTGCTTGAACCGGGAGAACTTGCGGTACTCCTCGAACAGCGCGCGATCGACGTTGACGTCGTAGTAGCGCGGCCACTCCCAGAACGGCACGGACTTGCCGGCGGCGTCCTTGATGTCGAACAGGAACTTGCCGTCCTTGTCCTTCATCCCGGGCAGGCCGCGGTCGTACAGCCGGCGCGCCACCGCGAGCGTCTGCCAGCAGTCGTCGCGCGCCTCGCCCGGCGGCGGCACCATCTTGAACCACTGCTGGGTGCGGCGCTCCGAGTTGCCGAACATCCCGTTCTTCTCGACCCACATCGCGCTCGGCAGCACGAGGTCCGCCGCCATCGCCGTCGCCGTCGGGTAGACGTCGGAGACGATCAGGAACTTGCCCGGCAGCTTGCGGCTCGGCTCGAACAGCTCGTTGATGTTGGGCAGGCTGCGCGCGGGGTTCGTGACCTGCACCCAGATCGTGTCGATGTCGCCGCCCTGATCCGCCGGCTTGCTGAACCGCCGCCACATCTCGACGGTGTGGTAGCCGGGCTTGTCCTTGATCCGGCCCGCCGGCAGGTTCCAGATCTCCTCCGCCTTCTGGCGGTGCTCCGGCTTGGCGACGACGAACCCGCCGGGCAGCGCGTGGGCCAGCGTCCCGGCCTCGCGCACGGTGCCGCACGCCGACGGCTGCCCGGTGAGGCTGGTCGGCGCGTCGCCCGGGCGCCCGAAGTGGCCGGACAGCAAGTGGATGCCGTGGACGAGGTCGTTGATCGCCGTGCCGCGCGTGTGCTGGTTCATCCCCATGCACCACAGGCTCGTGATCTTGAGGTCGCGGTTGCCGAACAGGTCGGCGAGCATGCGGATGTCCGCCGCCGAGACGCCCGAGATCTCCTCGACCTTCTCCGGCGTGTAGTCGGCGAGCGCCGCCTTGTACTGTTCAAAGCTCATCGCCTGGCCGTCGAGGGTGGGCGGCTCGGTGCGCTGGCGGAAGTTGCAGTAGGCGTCGACGAACGCCCGGTCGAACGTGCCGCGCTCGACCAGCAGGTGGGCGATGCCGTTGGCGATCGCGAGGTCGCTCTGCGGCTTGAAGAACAGCGTGTGCTGGCTGAACCCGCTGGTGCGCGTCCGCCGCGTCGTCAGGTCGATGATCTTGACGTCCTCGCCGCGCGACCGCCGGTCGACGATCCGCGAGAACAGCACCGGGTGCATCTCGGCGGGGTTGTTGCCCCACATGATGATGACGTCCGCGGCGTCGAGGTCGTCGTAGCAGCCGGCCGGCTCGTCGACGCCGTACGTCGACAGGAAGCCCGTCACCGCCGACGCCATGCACAGCCGGGCGTTCGGATCGATCTGGTTGTTGGCGAGCCCGGCCTTGATCAGCTTGTTCGCCGCGTAGCCCTCGGGGATCGTCCACTGGCCGCTGCCGTAGATCGCGAACCCCGCCGGGTTCTGCATCACGCGGTCGGCGACGATGTCGAGCGCCTGGTCCCACGTGATCGGCTCGAGCTTGCCGTTCTTGCGCAACAGCGGCCGGGTCAGCCGGTCCTTGCCGTAGAGCGCGAGCCCGACGTGGTAGCCCTTGACGCAAAGCAGGCCCTTGTTCACCTCCGCCTTGTCGTCGCCGGCGATCGCGACGACCTTGCCGCCGCGCACGCCGACCTGGACGTGGCAGCCGGTGCCGCAGAACCGGCACGGCGCCTTGTCCCACGTCACGTCACCGCCCGGCGCGTCGGTCACGCGGGTGCCGGGCGCGGCGGCGGAGTCGCCGCCCTGCGCCAGCCGGTAGGCCGCGGCGCTCGCGGCGGCGAGCGCGGTGGTCTTGAGGAAGTCACGACGGTCCATCTGGGTCCTCCGAGGAGAAGTCGATCGAGATGACGTCGACGCGCGCCACGCCCGGCGTCGCCTCGAGCTCGCGCACCAGCGCCTCGCCGGCGCGCGCGTCCGGCGCCTCCGCGACCAGCGGCAGCCGGTCCGCGACCGGCTCGCCGAGGGTGAGCCGCGGATCGGCGTGCAGCCGCGCCAGCGCCGAACGCGCGTCGGCGTCTCGAGTGAGGGTCACGACCAGGCCGCTGACGGTCATCGTGCCCAGGCTCCTCAGCAAGTCGCGGGCCGACGCGAGGACGCGCGCGAACCGGCGCCTGGCCCGACGGGTGCAGTGCGGACCGTCGTGCTGCGCGTCCATTGGTACCTCGTGGTGACGGGCCTGCTGGCCGCGGCAGGCTGCCGCGCCGACCGCCCCGAGCGCCTTCGCCCGGCGCCGGGTGCGAAGACGGGCACCGTCACGATCCACATCCCTGACCGCCTCACCAGCGTGCCCACCGGCGAGGTCGACGCGCTCGGCAAGCCGCTGCGCGCCAGCTGCGTGTCGTGTCACTCGCTGCGTCGCCCCGACGCGTTACCCGCGTCGATGGCGGAGCTCGACGAGTTCCACGGCGGGCTCACCTTCCAGCACGGCGAGCTGTCGTGCGGCAGCTGCCATGTCGTCGGCGACCAGTCCGAGCTGCGCCGCGCCGACGGCACCGCGATCGCGATGCGCGACGCGATGTCGCTGTGCGCGCAGTGCCACGGGCCGCAGTTCCGCGACTACTCGCACGGCGCGCACGGCGGGATGAACGGCCACTGGGACCTGTCCGCCGGCGACCGCGTCCGCAACCACTGCGTCGACTGCCACGACCCGCACATGCCCGCGTTCCAGCCGTCCTTGCCGGTGCTGCGGCCGCAGGATCGGGGCGTCCGCGCCAACCGCGGCGAGCACCCCGCGCGCGCCGGCCACGCCGAAGGAGCCGCCCGATGAGTGACAGCCCGGTCATCCGCAACGGCCCCAACCGCCGCGTCGCGCTCAAGGTGATCGGCGCGACGCTCGGCGCGGGCGCGTTCGCCTACGCCTCGCGCCCCCTGGTGCAGTGGGCCGCCGACCAGTCGATCGACGAGGTCCTGCGCCATCACTACAAGGAGCTGACCCGCGACGAGCTGACGCAGATCTTGCGCAAGCTCGAGGCCGAAACGAAGGAAGTGCACGGTGTCGACGTGCACATCGAGGACTACCCCGCGCAAGAAGGGGTGCAGTTCGGCTATGCGCTGAATCTCTCGGTGTGCATCGGGTGCAGGAAGTGCGCGGAGGCGTGTCACAAGGAGAACAACCACGACCGCCGCACCAACAACTCGTACATCCGCGTCCTGGAGATGGACCAGGGCTCGTTCGACATGGAGCGCGGCAACGTCGACTACGACCACGCCGTGCCGGCGCCCGGCAAGTACTACATGCCGGTGCAGTGTCACCAGTGCGACGACGCGCCGTGCGTGAAGGTCTGCCCGGTCGAGGCGACGTGGAAGGAGAAGGACGGCATCGTCGTCGTCGACTACTCCTGGTGCATCGGCTGCCGCTACTGCGAGGCGGCGTGTCCTTATCACGCGCGTCGTTTCAACTGGACACGCCCCGAGATCCCGCCCGACGAGATCAACCCCGACCAGGGCTACCTGTCGAACCGCATTCGACCCCAGGGCGTGGTCGAGAAGTGCACCTTCTGCCTGCACCGCACCCGCCAGGGCCGGCTGCCCGCGTGCCTCGAGGCGTGCCCGACCGGCGCGCGCGTGTTCGGCAACCTGCTCGACCCCGACAGCGAGATCCGCTGGGTGCTCGAGAACAAGCGCGTCTACGTGCTCAAGGAAGAGCTCGGGACGCGCCCCCGCTTCTTCTACTTCTTCGACGTGTGAGGTCCAGCGTGGCGACTCCCACCGACGCGATCAACCTGCCCAACCCACCGGCCACACCGGCGCCCCACCGCGTCACCTACCTGCGCTTCCTGTGGCGCAGCCTGGTGCTCGCGTTCGACGGCACGTGGCGGTTCTACGCGTGGATGGCGGTGCTCACCGCCGTGTTCCTCGTCGGGCTCAACGCCTGGGGCGAGCAGCTGCTGCACGGCATGCAGGTGACCGCGCTGACCGACCACGTGTCGTGGGGCCTGTACATCGCCAACTTCACGTTCGGCGTCGGGCTCGCCGCCGGCGCCGTGATGATGGTGATCCCCGCGTACCTCTACGACGACCACGACATGCACGACGTCGTGATCGTCGGCGAGATCCTCGCGATCGCCGCGATCTGCGTGTGCCTGGGGTTCATCGTCGTCGACATGGGCCGGCCCGATCGGTTCTGGCACATCCTGCCCGGCATCGGCCGGTTCCACTGGCCGGTGTCGATGCTGACGTGGGACGTGATCGTCCTCAACGGCTACCTGCTGATCAACCTCCACATCACCGGCTACCTCATCTACAAGCGCTACCTCGGCCAGCGCCCGGCGCGCCGCTGGTACCTGCCGTTCGTGTTCCTCAGCATCTTCTGGGCGATCTCGATCCACACGGTGACGGCGTTCCTCTACCAGGGCCTCGGCGGGCGGCCGTTCTGGAACTCGGCGCTGCTGGCGCCGCGGTTCCTCGCGACCGCGTTCATCTCCGGACCGGCGTTCGTGATCGTGCTGCTCGAGGTCGTGCGCAAGTACGGCGGCCTCAAGTTCGGCGACGGGCCGATCGTCACGCTGACGCGGATCATGCGCGTCACCGTGCTGCTCAACCTGTTCATGCTCGTGTCCGAGCTGTTCACCGCGCTGTACAGCGGCAGCTCGCACGCGGCCGCGGTGAAGTACCTGTTCTTCGGGATGCACGGCAAGCACGCGCTGGTGCCGTACATCTGGACCGCGGTCGCGCTCAACGTCGCGTCCGCGGTGATCCTCCACCTGCCGCGGAGCCGGACGTCCCGGCGGTGGCTGATCACCGCGTGCGTGTTCGCGTTCATCGGGATCTACATCGAGAAGGGGATGGGCCTGATCATCCCCGGCTTCGTCCCGTCGACGCTGCACGAGCTGGTCGAGTACACGCCGTCGATCACCGAGTGGAAGATCACCGCCGGCATCTGGGCGCTGGGCCTGCTGATCCTCACGGTCGCGCTCAAGATCGGCCTGGCCGTGTGGACCGGGCGGATGCGCGACGAGGAGGCCGCGCGCGCCGCGCGGGCGCGGTGACCGCGCCGCGCCGGGATCCTGGTAC
>WYBA01000497.1 GCA_011526095.1 Myxococcales bacterium
GCCCTCCCCTCGGACGGGTCGGCGCGGCGCGTGCGCGATCCGGGGGTGAACCCCGGACCGAGGGGCCCATCCGGCCCGCGCATCGCCTCCGAGTCACCCGGTGCTCGTGCCGGCGGATGCGCCGCGCACGCGCGACGAGGACGCGCGCGGCGTGCGCGGCCCACCGCGAGCCACGACTGTCACCATCCTTCGACGCGGGCCTCGCTGACGCTCGGCCCTGCTCAGGATGAGCGGAGCTCGCTCCGTCACCGACTCCGTCTCCGACTCCGTCTCCGTCTCCGCCTCCGACTCCGTCCCGGTCTCCGTCTCCGATTCCGTCACCGTCTCCGTCACCGTCACCGTCTCCGTCACCGTCTCCGTCACCGTCTCCGTCACCGTCACCGTCTCCGTCTCCGCCTCCGTCTCCGTCTCCGCCTCCGTCTCCGTCTCCGTCTCCGTCTCCGTCTCCGTCTCCGTCTCTGCCTCCTACAGGTACTTCTCGAACTGGAACGCCAGCCACGCCAGCGCCTTCTTCCACCACGGCAGGCGGGTCCAGTCGTGCTCGTCGAACGGATCGCAGTCGCGCAGGTCGGCCTCGAGCTGCGCGGACATGACCGCGCCGAACGCGGGGTCCGCGATCTCGGCGACGACCTCGAGGTTGTAGAACAGGCTGCGCGCGTCGAAGTTGTAGCTGCCGATCGTCGACCACACGCCGTCGATCACCGCGGCCTTGGCGTGCATCATCGCGCCGCGGTGGCGGTGGATCTGGACGCCCATCCGCGTCAGCCGGCGGAACACGTAGAGGCCCGCGAGCTCGACCGCCTTGACGTCCGACTGGCCCGGCACGATCACGTGGACCTCGACGCCGCGGCGCACCGCGCGGGCGAGCGCGCGCCGCATCACGCCCTCGGGCAGGAAGTACGCGTTCTCGAGCAGCACGCGCCGCCGCGCGCCGTCGATCGCGTTGGCGTAGGCGCGCCGGATCGCGCGGCGGCGCCGGCGCAGGCTGTTCTCCAGCACGCGCGCCCACGCGCCCTCGCCGGCCGCGCCGCGGGCCACGCGCGTCGACGCCCGCGGCGGCGCCGGGTACGGCGAGCCGTCGTGCCGCAGCCACGTCCGGCGGAACAGCCGCGACAGCTCGAGCACGATCGGCCCGCGCAGCGCGCAGTGCAGGTCGTGCCAGCCCTTGCCCCCGTCCGCGACGGCGGCGTAGTCGTCGCTGATGTTGAGCCCGCCGGTGAACGCGACCTCGTCGTCGACGACGAGGATCTTGCGGTGGTCGCGGTTGGTCAGGTTCCATCGGCTGCGCCACGGCGCGATCGGGTGGTACTCGAGCACGCGCACGCCGTCGCGGCGGAGCGCGTCGATCCACGCGCCGGACAGCCCCATGCCGCCGATGCCGTCGAACAGCAGGCGGACGTCGACGCCGGCGCGCGCCCGCTCGCGCAGCGCCTCGGCGAACCGGTTGCCGGTGCGGTCGTCCTCGAGGATGTACGTCTCGAGCAGCACCTGCCGGCGCGCGCCCGCGATCGCCGCGAGCATCGCCGGGAACGTCTCCTCGCCGCGGCGGAGCAGCGTGACCTGGTTGCCCGGCCACATCCGCTGCACGCCGGTGAGGTAGCGCCGCAGCTCGAGCGGGACGACCGCGCGCGCCACCGCCGCGACCGACGTCGGCGTCGCGTCGCCACGCCGCTCGGCGCGCTCGCGGCGCCGGCGCTGGCGCGCCGTCTCGGGCGGACTCTCCTCGGTGGCCACGTCCGGCTCATCGTACCAGCCGGTTGCGGCAGCGTGTCGCGCCCCGGGCGCGCGCGCCGTGGCATCCCAGGCGCCATGGCCGGCACGGTCTTGATCGCGGGCGCGTCTGGCGCCCTGGGGACGGAGACGGCGCGGCAGCTCGCCGCGCGCGGCTGGCGCGTCCGCGCGCTCGCGCGCGATCCGGCCCGGCTCGCGCCCGACGTGCGCGGCGGGGCCGAGGTCGTCGTCGGGGACGCGCGCGACGCGGCGGTCGTCGCGGGCGCGGTGGCCGGCGTCGACGCGGTGTTCTCCTGCCTCGGCGCGCCGGTCCTGCCCGCGCTCGGGCTGGGGTGGCGCGGGTTCGGCGCGGTCGACTGGCCGCTCAACCGCGGCCTCGTCGACGCCGCGCGCGCCGCCGGCGTCGCGCGGTTCGCCTACGTCTCGGTGTTCCACACGCCGGCGCTGCGACGCCTCGCCTACGTCGACGCGCACGAGCGCGTCGTCGACCACCTGCGCGCCTCGGGCCTGCCCCACGCCGTGATCCGTCCGACCGGGTTCTTCTCCGCGCTCGCCGCCCACGTCGACCTGGCGCGCAAGGGGCCGCTCCCCGAGCTCGGCGGCGGCGCCGCGCGCACCAACCCGATCGCCGACGCCGACCTCGCCGCGGTGTGCGCCGACGCCGTCGCCGCGGACGCGCCCGCGCTCGAGCTCGACGTCGGCGGCCCCGAGGTGCTGTCGCGCCGCGCGATCGCGGAGCTGGCGTTCGCGGCGCTCGGCCGGCCGCCGCGGGTGCGCCGGCTCCCCGTCGCCCCGCTGCGCGTCGCGATGACGCTGGCGCGCCCGTTCCATCCGCGGATCAGCCAGTTCTTCGCGTTCGTCGCCGCGATCTCGACGCGGGACGTGATCGCGCCCGCGCACGGCGCGCGCCGGCTCCGCGACGCGTTCGAGGCGCGCGCGCGCGTGACGCCGTCGTCACCGCGGCAGCCGGCCGAACACCAGGCCGGTGCCGAACGATAGCCAGTACACGCGCGTGCCCTCCCACTCCTCGACCTCGAGCCCGAGGCGCGTGCCGTAGTAGGACTGGTCAGCGAAGTCGTTGACGCGGTGGCCGAGCAGCAGGTTGAGGCGCCCGCGCGGCAGCCAGCGGTTCGGGCCGGGCGCGGTCGGGTCCATCAGGTCGTCGTAGTTGCGGTAGCGGTAGTCGCCGACGGCCTCGACAGTGACGCGCGGCAGCCGGATCGCGACGCGTGCGCCGCCGCCGATCACGAGGCTGAACCCGAGCCGCTCGGTCAGGACATCGAACCCGAACATCCCCCACGCGCCGTACGAGGCGCGCGCGGTGGTGCGCCCCAGGCCGCAGCCCGCCTCGTAGCGGAGCCACGTCCCGCCGTCCGAGCCGCCGCCGATCTGCATCGTCGTGAGGAACGCGCTGCGCCGGCCGAACGTCGCCCACGCGTCGAGCTCGAGCGCGTAGATCCGCTGGGTGTCGTCGACGGCGGACGGCTCGGCGATCGAGCCGAGCTTGACCGCGGTGGAGACCGTCCCGGTCGTCCGGTCGTCGGAGCCGTAGGGCTCGTACGGCTCGACGCCGTCGCAGACGTCCTTGTGGGGCAGGTGCGCGCACAGGTCCATGACCGAGATCCCGTCGGCGCGGGCCGGCGCGGCGGCGCCCACGACGACGACGACGACGACGACGACGAACACCGCCGTGAGCGGCGCGACCGCGGCCCTCACCGGCACACCGTGCTGGACGAGCAGCGCATGCCGAACCGGCCGCTCGAGCAGGTCTCGACGGTGGAGCAGGTCGGCGTCGGCGTCGGCAGCGGCGCGTCGGGCCGGGACACCTCGTGCGACAGGAACGCCCCGAGCAGGCCCGGCCCCTCGACCGCGGTCGGCGGCGTGTAGCAGTCCGACGGGTTGCTCGGGTCGCAGCCGAACGCGCTCGGCGAGGCCCACAGCCAGCGGAAGCTGAGCTCCACGCCGACCGCCGACTGCGCGACGGGCAGGTCGCTCCAGTCCGAGCGGCTCGCGGACAGCGCGAGCGTGCCGGTGTTGTTCGGGCGGACGATCGCGTCGAACGCGACGCCGAGCGCGCCGCGGCGGACGCGGCCCTGCTGGCGGAGCATCAGGTCGTCGGCCTCGAGCGTGCGGACCCACCCCAGATCGCCGCTGGCCGACAGCCCGAGCCGGGACGTCGCCATCAGATCGACGCGCGCGCGCACGCCGTCGGCGTCGCTGCGGGTCAGGCCGCCGCCTCGCCGCGTCGCCGTCGCCAGCCCGGCGTTGACCACGACCGCCCGGCCGGGCGACTCGGCGCCCCAGAACGTGCCGATCGACGCCCCGGCGACCCAGCCGTCGCCGCGCTGGCCATCCAGGGTCCGGCGCTCGGCGCCGACCCAGGCCTCCGCGTAACAGCCCGATATCGCCAGCACGGCCACCGCAGGGATCCACCTCATGCAACGACAAGCGGGCGCCGCCGCGGAAACGTCAGGCGCGGCGCGCGCGCGCGCGCCGCGGCCCTCGCGCCCGGACCAGGTTCCGTAGTAAATGGCGGGGTCGATGTCAGTCTCGCAGAAGGCGGCGCGCGGCGCCGCGTGGACGATCCTGTTCGGGCTCGTCGCGCGCGGCATCGGCGTCGCGGGCACGCTGGTGATGACCCACCTGCTCGCCCCCGACGTGATGGGTGAGGTCGCCGCCGCGACGATCGTCGTGATGGTGTTCAACTGGATCTCCAACTGGGGGTTCGGCCAGTACCTGATCGTGAAGGGGCGCGGCGACGCCGAGGCGGAGGTGGTGTGGCACGTGACGCTGGCCCACCTGTGCATGGGCGGCGGCGCGATGGCGATCGCCGCGCTCGTCGGCGGCTACGCGATGCCGTGGTTCAACGCCGCCGACGGCGCGGTGTTCGTCCCGGGCATGGCGCTCGCGATGGTGCTGCGACGGATCGCGGCGGTGCCGGAGAAGATCCTCACCCGCAAGATGCAGTTCCGCGCGATCGGCCTGTCGCTCGCCGTCGGCGAGTCGGCCTACACCGGCGTGTCGCTGCTGCTGGCGTGGCGGGGCCACGGCGGGATGAGCATCGTCTACGGCAACATCGCGCAGAGCGCGGCGATGCTCGCGGTCATGGTGTCCGCCGCCGGGCTGCGGTCGTGGACCACCCCGACGCGCGTCTCGGCCGCGCGCCTGCGCGACATGATCCGGTTCGGGCTGCCGCTGGGGATCGAGTCGGTGGCGTACAACGCCGCGCGCCAGGGCGACCGCCTGCTGATGGCGCGCTACTTCGGGCCGGGCCCGATGGCGCACTACTCGATGGCCTACAACCTCGCCGACATCCCGGCGATCTACGTCGGCGAGCAGGTCGGCCAGGTGCTGCTGCCGTCGCTGGCGGAGCTGCCACCCGAGCGGCGACCGGCCGCGCTGGTGCGCGCGACGGCGCTGATCTCGCTGCTCATCTTCCCGATGGCCGTCGGGCTCGCGGTCGTCGCCGACTCGCTCGTCGCGTCGCTGCTGTCCCCCGAGTGGCAGGACGTGGCGCCGCTGCTGACCATCCTCGCGGTGCTCTCGGTCTTCCGGCCGATCACGTGGACGCTGAGCTCGTACCTCGAGGCGACCGAGCAGACCTCGACGTTCATGTGGCTCGAGATCGGCAAGCTCGTGCCGCTGTTCGGCGGGATCGTCGTCCTCCACCGCTGGGGGATCGACGCCGCCGCGTTCAGCGTCGGGATCGCGTTCGGGCTGCACGCCGCGATCGGGATCTACGTCGTCGGGAAGACCGGCCCGTCGCCGGCGGGCATGGTGTGGGCCGTGACCCGCCCGCTGGCCGCGTGCGGCGTGATGGCCGCGGCCGTGCTCGGCGCGCGGTTCGGCCTGTCCGGCGCGGGCCTCGACGACCCGCGCCTGCTGCTCGCGGTCGAGATCGTCGTCGGCGCGCTCTCCTACATCGTCGCCGCGTTCGTCGTCGCGCGCCCGATCGCGCAGGACTTCATCGGCGTGCTGCGCCAGCTCCGCCGCCGGCGCGCGGCCTGATCCGTCCCGGCGCGGGTGCTCCGCCGTGGAGCACCGCGCCACCCGCCAACCCCGCGATCCCGCGCGCGCCGCGGCTGGCATCCCGGCTGCACTTCCTCCCCGTCGAGGAGGCGCACATGAACGCATCGAACATCACCCTGCGGTTCCGCGGTGTCCGCGGCTCGCTCGCCACGCCCGGCCCGACCACGGCGGCCGTCGGCGGCAACACCAGCTGCGTCGAGGTCACCGTCGGCGATCACCGGATCGTGCTCGACGCGGGCAGCGGCCTGCGCGCGCTCGGCGACGAGCTCGTCGCCCAGGGCGGCTCGGACACGACGCTGCTGCTGTCCCACCTGCACTGGGATCACATCCAGGGCCTGCCGTTCTTCACGCCGCTCTACGTGCCCGGCCACCGGGTCGAGGTCGTGTCCGGCGCCAACGGCGTGATGCCGCTGCACGACGCGCTCCGCCGCCAGATGACGGCGCCGTTCTTCCCGGTCGAGCTCGACGACGTCGGCGGCCGGCTCGACGTGCGCGAGGCGCGCGCCGGCGAGGTCGTGCGCGTCGGTGACGCGACCGTGCGGCTGGCGCGGCTCAACCACCCCGACCCGGTGTGGGGCTACCGCATCGAGCGCGGCGGGCGCAGCGTCGTCTACGCCACCGACACGGAGCACTACGCGTGCGTCGACCCCGTGCTGCGCCGGCTCGCCGCCGACGCCGACGTGCTGATCTACGACGCGCAGTACACGCCCGAGGAGTACCGCGGCGACCACGGCCCGGCGAAGGTCGGCTGGGGCCACTCGACGTGGCAGGCCGGCGTCGAGCTCGCGCGTGCCGCGGGCGTGCGCACGCTCGTGCTGTTCCACCACGACCCGCGCCGCTCCGACGACGCGGTCGCCGACCTCGAGGCGCGGGCGCGCGCCGCGTTCCCCGGCGCCGTCGCGGCGCGCGAGGGCGAGGTGCTCGACGTCGCCGCCGCGGCCGACGGGGTGGCCGCGTCCGCGGCCTGACGCCAGGAGGTTGTGCGATGCTCGGATCGGCCCGCCGCCGCGACATGAGCGAGGACGCGCAGAAGTTCGAGCTGCTCGCCGATCTCGGCGCGATGATCGCGCGCGAGGTCGAGCTCGACGAGCTGCTCGCGACGTTCGCCGAGCGCGTCGCGCGCGCGATGGCGGCCGACCGCGCGACCTTGTGGCTGGTCGACAGCGCGACCGGCGGGCTGCGCGCGCGCGTCGCCAACGACGCCGAGCTCGACGCGCTGCGCCTGCCGCCGGCGCGCGGCCTCGCCGGCCACGTCGCGCGCACCGGCGACGTCGTGCGCGTCGACGACGCCTCGACCGATCCGCGGTGGTCGCGCGACCACGACGCGCGCACCGGCTACCACACGTCCTCGGTGCTCGCCGTGCCGGTCGACGGCCACGACGGGCGCCGTCGCGGCGTCGTCCAGATCCTCAACAAGCGCGGCGGCGCGTTCACCGCGCAGGACGAGGGGTTCGCGCGCGTGCTCGCCGACCAGATCGGCCGCGCGCTGGACTATACGTCGCTGCGCGGCGACGGCGCGCGCGCCGGCGTCGCCGTCGCCGGCCGGTTCAACCACGTCATCGGCAACTCGGCCGCGATGCAGGGCGTCTACGACGCGATCCAGCGCGCCGCGCGCACCGACGCGATCGTCCTGCTGCACGGCGAGACCGGCACCGGCAAGGGGCTGATCGCGCGCGCGATCCACGTCAACAGCGCGCGCCGCGACGGGCCGTTCGTCCACGTCGACTGCACGACGCTGCCCGCCGGCCTGGTCGAGAGCGAGCTGTTCGGGCACGAGCGCGGCGCGTACACCGGCGCCGACGCCCGCGTGATCGGCAAGGTCGAGGCCGCCGCGGGCGGCACGCTGTTCCTCGACGAGCTCGGCGAGCTGCCGCTCGACCTGCAGGGCAAGCTGCTGCGGTTCGTCCAGGAGCGCACGTTCGAGCGCGTCGGCGGGCGCGCGCCGCTGACCTCGGACGCGCGGATCGTCGCGGCGACCAATCGCGACCTCGCCGCGCAGGTCAAGGCGGGCACGTTCCGCAGCGACCTCTACTACCGCGTCCGCGTCGTCGACATCGAGCTGCCGCCGCTGCGCCGGCGCGGCCCCGACGACATCCTCGCGCTCGCGGAGCACTTCGTCGCGATCTACGCGCGCCGCTACGGCAAGCCGGCGGCGCGGCTCGCGCCCGAGGCGCGGCCGGTGCTCGCGGCCCACCCGTGGCCCGGCAACGTCCGCGAGCTCGAGCACGCGATCGAGCGCGCGGTCGTGATGTGCGACGACGTGATCGACGCCGACGCGCTCGGGCTGCTGGCGGTCGACGACGCGCCCGACGACGACGCTGGCGCCGACGACGCCGCCGCCGATGGCGCGCCGCCGGCGGGGACGGCGCCCCCAGACGCCGGCGCCGCGGTCACGCTCCCCGCAGATCTCCCCCTCGAGGACGCCGAGCGCCGCTACGCCCGCGCCGCGCTCGCCCGCGCCGGCGGCAACCGCTCCGCCGCGGCGCGCGCGCTGCAGATCAGCCGCAACCGGCTCGCCCGGCTGCTGCGCGACGCCTGACGATCGCGACGCGCGCGAGGGCGCCCGGCCGATCGGCGGGCTCGCCCGCAGACGGGCTCGCGGCGCCTGAGCAGAGGTCGCCTCGCTTCCGCTCGGCTAGAGCCTGTGAGGCTTTCAGCCTCGCAGGCTCTGTCGATCGGCTTGCTCGCCCGCAGACGGGCTCGCGGCTCCTGAGCAGAGGTCGCCTCGCTTCCACTCGCCTCAGGCGCCGAACGCACGGACGAGCGCGACGGTGAGCCCGGTGGCGAGCGCGACGACCGCGAAGAACACGACGCCGAGCACCCACGGCGGGTAGCGCTTGAGCGGCGTGTGCGTGCGCAGCGTCGTGTCCGGGTAGCCGGCGTGCGCGCCGTGCGCGTAGCCGGCGTGCGCCGCCTGGTAGCCGGGGAACACCTGCTCGACCGGCGGCAGCGACACGAGCATCGCGGGATCGAGCTGGCCGTACCCGCCGGCCGCGTGCACCGGCGCGGTCGGCGAGCCGGGCGGATAGCCTGGCGACGGCGCGTGCGCGGCGTCGCC
>WYBA01000498.1 GCA_011526095.1 Myxococcales bacterium
GAGGGCGGCGCCAGCGTCGGCGCCGCCGGCGCCTCGGCGGCGGGCTCGGGCCGCTCGTAGTCGAGCGCGAGCTGCTCGAGCGTCTGGAAGATGAACGCGCGCGGCGACACCCGGCGCCCGGTCTTGCCCTCGAGGATCGTCACGGCGCGCATGATCAAGAGCGAGTGCCCGCCGAGGTCGAGGAAGTTGTCGAGCACGGAGATGCGTTGCACCCCGAGCAGCTCGCGCCACACCTCGGCGACCAGCCGCTCGGTCGGGGTGCGCGGCGCGGCGTGCGCCGCCAGCGACGCGCCGTCGCCACCCGGCGCGCCGGCGCCGTCGACCACCGGCGCGGGCAGCGCCTTGCGGTCGATCTTGCCGTTCGGCGTCAGCGGCAGCGCCGGCAGCGCGACGTAGTGCCCCGGCAGCATGTACTCCGGCAGCTCGCCGCGCAGCCGCTCGCGCAGCTCGGCCGCGGGCGGCACGACGCCGGCCTTGCCGACGACGAAGGCGACGAGCCGCGCGTCGCCGCCGACCTGCGCCGCGACGACGACGGCCTGGGCGATCGCCGGGTGGCGGGTCAGCGCGACCTCGATCTCGCCCAGCTCGATCCGGTAGCCGCGGAGCTTCACCTGGAAGTCGGTGCGCCCCAGGTGCTGGAGCGCGCCGTCGGCGCGCCACCGCCCCAGGTCCCCGGTGCGATAGACGCGCGCGCCGTCACGCCCGGAGAACGCGTCGGGCACGAACTTCTCGGCGGTGAGCTCGGGGCGGTCGTGGTAGCCGAGCGCGACGCCGTCGCCGCCGATCACGAGCTCGCCCGCGACGCCGATCGGCGCGAGCGCGCCGGCCTCGTCGACGACCCAGATCTGCGTGCCGGCGATCGGCCGGCCGATCGTGATCGCGCCCTGGCCGGGGACGATCTTCGCGCAGCTCGACCACACGGTCGTCTCGGTAGGGCCGTACATGTTCCACAGCGCGCCGGTGCGCGCCAGCAGCGCCTCGGCGACCTCGACCGGCAGCGCCTCGCCGCCGCACAGCGCGGTGAACCCCGGCCCGCCGCGCCACCCCGCCTCGATCAGCAGGCGCCACGTCGCCGGCGTCGCCTGCATCACCGTCGCGCGGTGCCGCTCGAGCAGCCCGCGCAGCGCGTGGCCGTCGATCGCCTGCTCGCGCGAGGCGAGCACGATCTCCGCGCCGACCGCGAGCGGCAGCAGCAGCTCGAGCACGGCGATGTCGAACGACAGCGTCGTGACCGCGACGAGGCGATCGCGCGCGGTCAGCCCGGGCTCGGCGCGCATCGCGTCGAGGAACCGCACGACCGCGCGGTGCGGCACGCGCACGCCCTTGGGCTTGCCGGTCGAGCCGGAGGTGTAGATCAGGTAGGCCGTGTCGGCGGGGCCGGCGCCGCTGGCGGCGACGCCGTCGGGATCGGGCAGGTCGTGGTTGGCCGGCACGACCTGCGCCGGCGTGACCCCGAGGGTGGCGGCGGCGCCGGGCTCGTCGCTGATCACCAGCCGCGCGCCGCTGTCGGCGATCATGTAGCGCAGCCGCTCCGGCGGCAGCGCGGGGTCGAGCGGCAGGTAGGTGGCGCCGGCGCGCAGCGCCCCGAGCAGCGCCGCGACCATGCACGGCACGCGATCGAGGTAGAGCGCGACGACGTCGCCGCGGCCAGCGCCGCGCGCGCGCAGCGCCGCCGCGATCCGGTCGGCGTGGAGCCCGAGCGCCTCGTACGTCACCTGGACGTCGGCGACGTGGACCGCGACGCGATCGCCCGCGGCCGCGAACGCCGGGGCGAGGTAGGCGTCGACGGTCGGCGCCGGCAGCGGCGCCGCGTCGATCGTGTCGAGCCGGTTCCACCGCGCGAGCTGCGCGCGCTCCTCGGCCGAGATCGCGGTGAGCGCGGCGCACGGGCGCGCCGCGTCGCGCGCGATCTCGCCGAGCATCGCGGTCATCCGCGCCGCGAGCAGCGCCGCGGTCTCCGGCGCGATCACGTCGAGGTTGTAGTTGAGCCCGCCGACGACGCCGTCGGCGTTGTCGAGGAACCACAGCGCGACGTCCTGCGCCGCCGCCGGCTGGAACACCGGGACGTTATGGTGCTCGAGGTCGCCCCACCGGGTCGGGCGCTGGCGCGCGTCCTGGTAGGAGAAGAACGCCTGGTACAGCGGAAACCGGCTCTCGTCGCGGGCGTGGCCGAGCACGCGCACCAGGTGCTCGAACGGCACGTCCTGGTGACCGAACGCCTCGACCACCTCGGCGCGCACCGCCCGCAGGTGGTCGGCGAAGCCGCGCGCCGGGTCGACCGCGAGGCGCAGCGGCAGCGCGTTGACGAAGAACCCCATGATCGGCTCGAGCTCGGGCAGCATCCGCCCGCGCACCGGCGTGCCGACGACGAGGTCGCGCTGGCCGGTGAACCGGTGGAGCAGCAGCGTCCACGCGGCGAGCAGCGTGACGAACAGCGTCGTGCCCTCGCGCCGCGCCAGCTCGCGCAGCCCGCCGGCGACGCCGGGCGACAGCGACAGCCACTCGGTCGCGCCGTCGCCGCTCTGGATCGCCGGGCGCGGCCGGTCGGCCGGGACGTCGAGCGCGTCGGGCGCGCCGGCGAGCCTGGCCTTCCAGTAGGCGAGCTGGCGGTCGAGCTCGGGGCCGGTCATCCAGTCGCGGTGCCACGCCGCGAAGTCGGCATAGGTCACGGTCGGGGCCGGGCGGGCCGGCGCGCGGCCGGCGCGCTCGGCGACGTAGAGGTCCGCCATCTCCTCGTAGAACAGGTCGAACGACCACCCGTCCCAGATCAGGTGGTGGGGCATGAAGTACAGGACGTGCTCGTCGGGCGCGAGCCGGTACATCCGCGCGCGGAACAGCGGCGCGCCGTCGAGCGCGAACGGGCGCGCGATGTCGTCGTCGATCCGGCGCTGCAGCTCGCGCTCGCGGGCGTCGGCGGGGAGCGCCGACAGGTCGACCGCGGGGAACAGCGGGGTCGAGAACGGCTCGAGCACGACCTGGGCCGGCGCGTCGCCGACGGTGCGGATCACGGTGCGCAGCGCGGGCTGGCGCCGGACGAGCGCGTCGAACGCGCGGCCGAACGCGGCCTCGTCGAGCGCGCCGCGCAGGTGGTGCGCCGACGGGACGTTGAACACGGTGCGCCCGAGCTGGAGCTGCTCGAGGTACCAGACGCGCTGCTGCATCAGCGACAGCGGCGCGGGGCCAGCGTCGGGGCGCGGCGCGATCGCCGGCGGCGGCGGCGCGGCGGCGGCCTGCTGCGCCTCGATCCACGCGGCGAGCCCGGCGACGGTCGGGCGCTCGAAGCCGACGCGCATCGGCAGCGCGACGCCGAGCTCGCGGCCGAGGCGCGCGGTGAGCTGCGCGACGAGCAGCGAGTGGCCGCCGAGGGCGAAGAAGTCGTCGTGGACGCCGACGGCGGGCGCGCGCAGCACCTCGGCGAACGCCCGGGCGATCGTGCCCTCGAGCTCGGTGCGCGGCGCGACGTGCGCCGCCGCGTCGGACGCGGCGCTGGCGCCGTCGGGCGCGGGGAGCGCCTTGCGGTCGACCTTGCCGCTGCCGGTGAGCGGCAGCGCGGCGAGCGCGACGACGTGGCGCGGGATCATGTACTCGGGCAACGTGCGTTTGAGGTGCTCGCGCAGCCCGTCGGCGGCGGGCGGCGCGGCCGGGTCGCGCGGCACGACGTAGCCGACGAGGCGGACGTCGCCGGGGACGTCCTCGCGCGCGACGACCACCGCTTGCGCGACGTCCGGGTGGCGCGCGAGCGCGACCTCGATCTCGCCCAGCTCGATGCGGTAGCCGCGCACCTTGACCTGGAAGTCGGTGCGACCGAGGCACTGCAGCCGACCGCCGGCGCCGGGTAGCCACCGGCCGAGATCGCCGGTCCGGTACATCCGCGCGCCGGGGTGCGCGGCGAACGGGTCGGGCACGAACCGCTCGGCGGTGAGCTCGGCGCGCCCGAGGTAGCCGAGCGTGACGCCGTCGCCGCCGATGTAGAGCTCGCCGACGACGCCGGGCGGCACGGCCTGGCCGTCGGGGTCGAGGACGTGGACCTGCGTGTTCGCGATCGGGCGGCCGATCAGCACCGGGCCGTCGTCGACGACGCGGTCGACCGACGACCACACGGTCGTCTCGGTCGGGCCGTACATGTTCCACAGCGACGCGGTGCGTGTGCGCAGCGCCTCGGCGAGGTCCCTCGGCAGGGGCTCGCCGCCGCACAGCGCCTTCAGCCCCGGACGCCCCGGCCACGCCGACTCGAGCAGCAGCCGCCACGTCGCCGGGGTGGCCTGCATGACGGTCACGCCGCCGCCCTCGATCAGCCGCGCGAGCGCCTGGCCGTCGACCGCCTGGTCGCGCGTTGCGAGCACGACCTGTGCGCCGACGACGAGCGGCAGGATCAGCTCGAGCACGGCGATGTCGAACGACAGCGTCGTGACGGCCACGACCGCGTCGTCCGGGGTCATGCCGGGCTCGCGCGCGAGCGAGGCGAGCAGGTTCACGACGGCGCGGTGCGGGACGCGCACGCCCTTGGGCTTGCCGGTCGAGCCGGAGGTGTAGATGACGTAGGCCTCGGGCTCGGCGGTGGTCGCGACAGGCTGGCCCTTCGACTCGGCGGGGGGGGGGGGGGGGGGCCCCCCCCCCCCCCGGCGCCAAGCCCCCAGGGGGGTGTAGGAGTGGTGAGGGGGGGGGAGCGAGCCCCCCCCCACCCCACCCCCACCCCCCCCCGGAAAACCCGGCAGGGGGCGCGACGCCCCCCCACCCCCCCC
>WYBA01000499.1 GCA_011526095.1 Myxococcales bacterium
ACATGCGCGGCAAGCAGCTCGAGAAGCTCGCCCACAAGGTCGAGGAGTCCGGCGACCCGGCCGAGGCGCTCGACCTGCTCCGCCAGGATCGCGAGCTGATCGAAGCGGAGCTCGCCGAGTACCAGAATCTCGCCGAGGCAACGCCCGCGGACCTGCAGCGCCTCGGGTTGTCGCCCGACATGGTCGAGGCGTGGAAGATGGGCGCCGCGCAGCACCTTGCCGATGTCGACGCGATGACCTCTGGCCACGTCGCCGCGACCCTCGGCCTCGACACGATCGTGCCGGGGCGGACGTACTCGGGGCCGCCGGAGCGCGTGCAGGCCGTGGTGGCGGACTACACGGCCAAGGGCTTCAACGACGCCGCGGAGACGCTGCCGGAGGGCAACCAGCGCCACACGCTGACGTCGCCCGACGGGCGAACCACGATCGAGGTGGTCTCCTCGATCCCGGACAAGGCCACTGGGCCCAATGCTGCCGCGATCGAGGCTTTCGCCGAGACGGCAGCGTCGGTCGTCGCCGAACCGCCGGCGTTGCAGGCCCAGGTCGACGGCGTCACGGGTGTTACGAAGGGACCGGCATACGAGCAAGCGCAGTCCGAGCTGCGGGACTTCTACAAGCAGATGGAGCGGGAGGCGCAGCAGGTGACGCCCACGCGAGGGCAGGCCGTCGATGGCGGGTACGCGTGGGCCTACGGCCACGACTCGCAGCAGTTCTCACATGGCCTCGTCAACGTCGTACTGCGTATCCATCTGCGGTACGACCCCGCGGCCGTGAGCCCGGCTGACCTGGCCCACTTCCACCAGCAAGTTCGAGCCGGCGTCGACCGGCACTACAACTTCAAGCACGCGCTGCCTACGGGCAGAGGTGACACGTCGCGCCTCCACCTCGAGGTCGAGTTCGTGGACGTCCTCTCGGACGCGCACATCAACGTCGACGTGATGCCGGGCAACGCGCTCAACGCCAACGTCGGCATGTGGTACGTGCATGGCGACCCCACGACCCACGCACACGAGGTTGGTCACGCCGCGTTCGGGCTCCGAGACGAGTACCACGACCCCTCCGGCCTCGCGCCCGATCGCGCGCATCCGCAGGGTCCCGGGGTTCGCCACGACAACAGCCTGATGGGGGACTACTGGATCGACGCACAAGCAGGCATCGTCGATCCCGCGACGACGCTCCACGAGCGTCATCTTGACACCATGGCACAGCAGGTCGCACCCACCGCCACGACCGCAGCGATCGCGGCGATGGCTGGGCCGGCGGGCGGCGTGATGAGCTCGATGCTCGGCTACCTCACACGGCTGGGTCGCTCGGGTGCAGCTCCCCCTGGCCCGCGGCATGACGACGCGAGCGTCGCGGGCCGGCACTCAGAGGGAGGCGACCGCGATCCCTCGCACGCGCAAGAGCCGCGCGCGAAGGAGCCGGTCCCGGCCTGGATGGTACAGAGCGGCAAGGACGTCCCGAGCGTTCGGGACGGGGAGTTCAATCGATGGTTCGATACGCTCGCGGCAGATGAGTTCGACGAGCTCTGGAAGAACCCCGACGTCCGCGAGACCATCGAAGCAAGGCTCCGTCATCCAGGTGGGCTCCACGAATGGCATCTGGTCTCCAGAGCGAACCGATTCAAGCGATGGGGCCTGACGGTCGAAGACATCAAGGTTCTGCGAACCACGATCGACAACGTCCAGTTCACCAACCCTGAAGGCCGTCACGGTGGCAAGGGATCCACGAAGGCACACAACGAGTTGCTTGAGATCATCGATAGCGCGCTCACGTACGACGACTTCGTGCGACGGCTGCGAATGTGGTCCAACTATCGGCTGGCCGGCGGAGCAGAGGGCCTGCCAGGACGACTGGCTCCGGAGTAGGTCATGAGATCGGAAGGGTACGTCTCGGTCTGGGTCGGCACGGAAACTAAGCCGGACGTGCTGGAGGCGATCCTCCGCGCCGGGTACACGTCCGATGGCGACTGGATCGCCCCGCCGTTCGCCGAGGCATTCGGCGTTGGGTACTTCAACGATGCAACGCGGGAGGCCGAGGTCCTCTCGTCGCCGACGTCTTCGATCAGTGAAGCGCTCCAAGGCTTCTCGTACGACACAACGATCATCGAGCACCTCGCGGAACAGGGTGCTCGAACTCTCGATGCCCCCGCGTCGGCTGCGATCCTGCTGTACGACATCCTCCTGACGGAGTCGCCCAGAACGGCCACGGTCGGCGGCTCAGAGTGGATCCTCGTGGGGAGTGTCCCGTACAGATGAGGATCGTCGCCATGCCGCAGTACCGCCAACCGCATCCCACGGGGCCACGTGAGCACTGCTGACGTCGACGTTGCACGTGATCGCCTCATCGAGGCGTTCGCACTTTCGAGCCAGTCGGCCCGGCTGGCTCGAGGCGAGTTCGCCGATGCGCTGCGAGGAGTTCTCGCGCCACCGTCAACCGTCCGGGGATTCCCGCCCGCCCTGCTCCCGTTCGGGGTCTATCCTTCGGGCGTGCTGGTTGGGTGGTGGCTGGACCCGATGATCGAGCGTCCCCCCGTGATCGTCGAGTGCGATCCGAGCAACGAATGCCGCGTCACGGAGTCGTTCCGGTCCTGGGGGCAGCTCGCTTTTCACCTCGTTGTTCAGAGCATCCGCGCCCAGGGGATCGACACAGCGCGGTCGCTGGCAAACGCCCTCGCCGTGGATGTCACCGGCGCGGTTCGCGTGGCTGGGCGTCAGGGGCAGGCCGTGGAGTACCGCGGGGTTCCGTTGTTCGACGTCGATCCTCCGTGGAGCGTGTCACCTCAGGCGTACCGAGGACGATGGCCATTCCGCGGGGGAGTCGATGCCGACATCGACCTGCGGGTAGCGTCGGGCGTGGAGCTCACCGCGGACCAGCAACGCATGCTCAGGACTCGGGTCGAGACGCCACCGTGGCTGGTGGTTCGACTGCAAAGCGGACTTTGCGCTCGTCTGATTGGACCGAACACACTCGACGGCGCGTGGCGCTGCTTGAATTCCCCGGGTTGGCGCTTCGAGCATGTGCGTCACTTCCTTCGGCTCCTCGCCCGAAGCGCTTCATCGCCCCAGCTTGAGTTGCTGGCGTCCTTTTGGATGCTGCATGCGCACGAGGAGCGGGATGGGTTCGGGACGACGGACCCGGATACCTGGTGGGGCGCCGCAGAGCGGTTCGCGGCAACACCTACCTTGAGCGTTCAGCAAGTACTCTACGCGTGCGGCAACGAGAATGCGCCCGACTCCCGGTACGGCGCGCAGCTCTTCGTATTTCATCGTGGCGGCTCGGTGGACCACCTGCGCCGACAGCGCGGCCGCATGTGGCGCCACCGTTTCACAGTCGACGCGACAACATTCGAAGAGCTGGTCCGTCGGCTTGCCGGCACACCCTTCCCGAACGTCGCCCCACACCGGCACCCGCCGGGCGCGACCACCGCAACCGTCGCCGTTGTCCGTGGTGAGGCGCGGGAAGAGGCGACCTTCGACACCTCCCAGGTGGAAGTGTCGGTCTATGCGGAGGTCGTTGGCTTGCTCGAGGAGTTCGCGCTGAAATGGGGCGCCGATGAGAGCGGCAAGGTCGAGGAAGACGGACCTCCGTGACCTACCGCGACGGCCATAAGCAGCTCGTCCAGTTTGCGCAGCACCTCGGTGTCGCAGGCGAGCTCGTGCGGCAGTTCGAGACCATCCCGCGTCGGATGCGCGCGACGATGTCCGGCGAAGACCTCGCGCAACTCCGAGAGGAAGCACGCGCCGCATGGATCGGCACGTGGGAGCAGCTCGCGCAGGCACGCGAGATCGCGCAGGCTCGTGGCCGCTCGGTCGCCACCTACGATGCGGCGCGCCGGGCCGCTGCCGACATCTGGGTCAGCTCGGTACAGACCGAGATCGGCTCCTGGGCTCCGACTGGCACCGGCGCGTACCGGCGAAGTGTGCACTGGAGGGCGGCGTCCACGAAGCCGGCCAGGGATGCCATCGCGTCACTGCGCGCGGCGATGCCCGAGGCTGATGGACTCGTCGTCGCGGCGCCTTCGCCGCACGTGGATTTGAGCCCATACCACCCAGCGTGGGGTTGGTGGCCAGCATTCTTCGTCGTCGGGGGCGGGGTTGCGATCTGGTGGTGGGTGTCGTGAAGGACTTGCGAGCAGCGAACTGGGCCAGGCGCCGTCTGGGGCCGTCGACGTCGGTCGACACACGTTGAGGGAACTGATCATCATGAACAGCAAGCAACTCGGTCTAGCCTTCCTGGCCGTCGGCGTGCTCGCCTGTGGAGCCAACGAGCCAGAATTCATCCAGTGCGTCGATGACACAAGTTGTCGCCTGGCCGCTGGCGGTCGCTGCACCGAGAATCCCGCGACAGGCCATTCATTCTGCGCCTACCCCTCCGCGGACTGCGCGTCTGGGATGCGTTGGTCAGACCTCGATGTCGAGGAGTCGATCAGTGGTGACTGTCTCGAGATGACCGCTGATGATGCCGGCACGCCCGACGCCGGGGTTGATGCCGAGGTTCCGGACGCAGTCCCCGGCGCTCCAGTGATCACGGACCTCACGGTAGCGGCGAGAGTCGCGCCTGCGATCACCGTTCCGATCACGTGCACGGCGACGGATCCGGACGGCGACGCGTTGTCCTACACGTGGACGGTCTCCTCGGGTTCGTTCACTGGCACGGCCGCGACGATTCAGTGGACCGCACCCGCCACGGAGGGAATCGCCACGGTGACCTGCGAAGTGACAGACGGAGTGCTTGGCGATACAAGAGCCATCGATGTCACGGTGCTCGTGACGGATGGGCTTGTCGCTGGGTACTTCTTCAACGGCGACGCCAATGACTTCTCAGGAAACGGGCATGACGCAACCGTTCCTGCCGGGATGTTCTTCGTTGAGGATCGCTTCGGTCGACCCAGTGGAGCGCTTCGGTTCAACGGCCTCAACAACATGCTGACACTGCCCACCGAGAGCGACTTCGATCTCGGCACACTTAGCATCGTCGCCATCATCAAGCCAGATAGCGACGCGGACCATCGTGGGGTGGTTGGCAAGAGCGGGGCGGGTGGCAGCGGCGTGTACTCTCTTCGCATCATCGAGGACGACGCAGCGTCCTCCGCAGGGTTCGCGCGCTTCATGTGGGCGGTCGGGGCGGGAGGACACAGCGTCTACTCAACGAGCGCGATCTCGAACGCGACCTACACGAACATCGTTGCGGTTCGTACGGCGACGAACGGCCGCATGTATGTGACCGGCGCGCTCGTGACCGAGAACACCCATACGGGTGTCTTCGAGGCGAGCGATGAACCGGTCACGATCGGACGCGACGGTGCGGGTATTCCTGCTTACTTCGATGGCGACATCGACGAGGTCCGCATCTACAACCGTGCGCTGAGTCTCGCCGAGGTCCAGGCCATCAGCGGCGGGGCGGCGGTTGAGTGAGTTCGGTGGTACAACCAGCGCGTGAACCGGACCGTGCTTCTGCTTCTCGCGCTGGCCGCGGCGCCTGGGTGCGGCGACAACATCGGGGGCACCGAGACGTTTCAGATGTGCCTTATCAACGCGCTGGAGAACTGCGAGGCGCGAACGGCTTGCGGCCTCGACGAGGGGCTGGACGCGGCGCGCTGTCCTGACGAGCTGTACGAACGCTGCTGCGCCGACCACGATGGTTGCGAGGGCTCGCTCCCAATCACCGAGGAAGAGCGCTTCCAGTGCATCGACACCATCGAGAACACGGACTGCTCGGTGATCGAGCAGGGACCGATCTCGATCGACGTCTGCATGGGCTGGTAGCGGCGGACACGCCCGGGGGACTACCAAGGGCAGTGGGCACAGGAACCGGCGGCCGCACCAGTCCGCTCGCTAGGTGCCGCCCTCTGCGGACACGGAGGCCGAGACCTCCACGGTGACCGTCACCGACGCGTCGATCCGTGCTGCGGCATCGGTCACGGCGTCCACGGCGACGCCCAGGCACGCAGCGGCCTGCACGCCCACATCCGCGAGTGACGTCGCAGCGACCGTCAGCGACGAGACGAAGCTCTCGAGCGAGGGCGCCAGGGCGTACTGGATCCGCGCCTGTGCCTGGAGCAGCGTCGGGTAGTTCGCGTCCAGCGTCGCGATCAGCGCGTCGAGGCGGGCCTGCGCCGTCGGGTCGCCGACGTCGACGCCGACGATCGTGACCTCCGGAGCGGTGCATGTTGCCGACGCGTTCGCGCTTACGTCACATGCGGCCTTGCAGTCCGCGTTGGCCGTGACGTTCGCCTCACCGTTGCACTCGGCTTCCCAAGTGGCGTCGCAGCTGCCGTAGCACTCGCCCGCACAGCTACCCGTGACCTCGGCGGTGCAGGTTCCAGTGCAGGTGCCGGTGCACTCGGCGTCACAGGTGCCGGTGCACGTGCCCGCGCACGTCCCGGCACAGTTTCCTTGCCCGTCCTCGACGTCGCACGGAACGCTACATGTCCCGGTGCAGGTGCCACTGCAAGTCCCGGTACACGAGCCGCTGCACTCGCCCTCGCAACTCACGGTTCCTTCGACGGCGCAGCTGCCGCTACAGGCACCGCTACACGATCCGTGCAGCTCACCGCTGCATTCGACCTCGGCGCTGCCTTCGATCTCGACATCGCACTCCGCGGCGCACGTCGCGGCAACGTCGAGGTCGACCGTGCACTCGGCCGGCGTGATCGAGATGCCCAACGCGACGCCGGTGGGCAGCGTCGCGATGATCGCGTCGATCTCCTCGGCCACGCGACCGCACGCCGCCGACACCTCCAGCTCTCCAGCGCCGGGGTCGAGCTCGCCGGTCGGGATGTCGAGGTCCACGGCCATCGCCGTGCACGCACCCAGGACGTCGCCTTCGAGGTCCACCGCCGCGCCGTAGAGATCGGCGGAGGCGGTCAGGAACGCCTCGACCTTGAGAGCGGCCTCGGTGGTGCCGAAGTCACCAACCGTTCCATTGCCGGCGTTGAAGCCGGCGCCGCAGACCCCTCCGAGCGGATCATCGTCCGCAGGGCACCCGGTGAGCCCGAGCGAAGCCAGCATGAGTGCGAACCCCGACGCGATGAGCTTCATGATGGGAGCATGTCACGGAGTTCAGGGGCTCGTCGCCTCTGGACGCCGTGCTCGTCACGGGAGCGGCCGCCCTGCTGTCGCGTCCCCGGGCTGTGTTCAGGGTGGGAGGCTTGCGCTGGATCACTCTTGGTTGGGACTGCACGGGCTCTGGTCCGCCACGACCGCTTCTGCCGACTTGACCCGCGCGCCCAAGCTCAACAGGATCTCGACTTGCCTGCGTGTGACGCCGAGATGCGCAAACGGCGAGCGCGCCACACCGATTCTCCATTCATCGTAGCGAAAGAGCTCGATCTCGACGTCTTGGGCCCCGTTCGACGCCGCCGTGACGAGTTGCGCGAGCATGGCTTCAGGCCGGGTCTCTGAGATGTCGAGCGCGAGGGGCGCGAGGCCATCGTAGACGATGCCGTGCATCGTGGCGGAAGCGTCCCACCACGGACTAATACCGTACCTGAATCGGATCTCTTCGAGCGCACCGAACCGACCGTCCCACAACTCGTGGCTCGACCAGCCCAGAACCCATGGGGCGAGCCATTGATGTCGCCGCCGATCGCGAAGGAGTCGCGCGGCCTCGGCGCCGAGCGACACCGTTAGGCAATCGGCATGCGCTCGTCGAGGAGCCGCAGCAGCTATCAACGTATGGACATCCTCCTTGCAAACGATCCACCCACGGGGAACAGCTATTGCTGCTTGGACCATGTCCCTGTGTACTGCGGCGGTATGACATTGGGAGCCAGTCGGTCGGGATGATAGTGATATTTGAATCCAGCCGAGCTGGCTCCTGAATGAGATCACCGATATCGTCACAAGTACATCATTCGAGGTTCCCCACGTGCCCGACTTTCAGAGCCAGGTCCAAGTCATCATTGCGGAGGCGGCGGGCAAGATCACAGCACTCGTTCAACAGGCGGCAGTCGCGAGCCTCACGAGTGGGCTCGCTGGGCTGACGAGTGGGCCTGCTGGGCCTAGAAGGCGTAGGGCCACGCCCAATGTCGGCGCGGTGGCAGAACGTAGCAAGGGGGCGAAGCGTCCTAAAGACGAACTGGCCGCCCTGCAGGCCAGGGTGCTGGAGTTCATCGTGGGGCATCCGGGCCTCCGCGTTGAGCAGATCAACGCGCAACTTGGAACGACCACAGCCGACCTTGCGTTGCCCTTGCGCAACTTGATCGCCGCGAAGGCAATCAGGACGAAGGGGAAGAAGCGTGCAACGACGTACTTCGCTGCCAGCGGCGGAGTGAGCAGCAGGTGGACGGCGAAGAGGGCTTAGAATTCCCGAGCGAGACCATGCCAGGCGAGGAAGAACCACCTGCGGAGTTCGGTGCCACTGGTGACACGTACGAGGAGCTCGCGCAACGGCACCAATGGGAGGGACCGCCACCGACACTGTTCGTCGACAGCAACGTCATCAACGAACTTTTCACATTCGTCGACCTCGAACGAGCCTTGGGGGCAGTCGTCCACACAGAGGGCCTCGTTGCAGACGTCGAGGCCCGCCGATTGCGAGCGCGTGACTCGCTCTGGATGTCGATGGCACTGGATGACGAGGGGGTGGCATCCATTTCACTCGGTCACGAGCCATTTGGGTTCGCTACGCGCAGGGCGCCCCCAGGATCCTGGGGCGGCGACTGGGTGACTGCCTGGCTCTACTTCGTTCGGGAGTACGTCTGCCCCGGGTGGAAGCTGGCGGCACTCAATGCGAACGCCGGAGGTACTGCCGCCAACGATACGTTGATAGCGGGCTATTGCGCGAAGCAGGGAATTCCACTCGTCACGCGTGACGCAGGCCTTGTCAAGAAGGCGGAGTCACAAGGCGTTTCCGTTGTGTCTCCTGGCACCCTCGCTGCACGTCGCCTGCGCCTTGAGGAGGCTCGTGAACGCTTCTTCGCTCGGTACGACAAGTACTCCCTTGGGTACGCGATGCAGTTCGCGGACGAGAACGTCGCCGCTTGGGGGCACCGACTCACCACTCAGTGCAGAGCACTTGGCAACATGCGGGAACAGTACGAGTTCATCTGGACGAGTTCACCGGCCGAGTGGCAGCTCCAAGGGTCGGGGGGATTTGTGTTCTAGTGTCCCGTTCGTCCACCGGCGCCGCGAGAACGCGTCAGATCGGCGTCCGGCTTGCGTCCTGGTTCATCCACGCGATCCGGCGAAGCCGACCGATCGCAGTCGCCCGTCCGGCGTCTTGGCGCGCGATTTCGAGCCAGTCCTCGGCAGCGCTGCAGATCCACTCGCACAGCTCGCCTACGCTGACCACGTACGAGGTACGTCGGGCCTCGTTCGACGAGGACATCGCGCGTGATGGCACGACGGCGTTGGCGAACAGAACGACCTCGTTGAGCACCTCGAACATCGCCTCGCCGGGCTCGGCCTCCACCGGCACGTGGTCCTCTACCTCGAGATCGCCCGCATGGCAGAACGCGCAGCGGAGTCGGTACAGCTCGCGCCCAGTGACGAACGGGCGACCGCCCGCGGTCACGTACGGAACGAAGTACTGGCCGGCCCAAGCGACGTAGCGGCTGCCCACGTTCTGTCCTGGCAGATCGATCTTGGCGCACGCGTCGGGGAGGACCAGTGCCAGAGTGAGCGCCGAGTACCAGCACTGCGCGTCCACCGCCCTGCGTACGTCGTCGACCAAGTGCTTCATCGGTTCCAGGGAGGCGGTCTACTGGAGACGCCGAACCTTGGCAAGTCCGCGCAGATCCCTCCCGCGCTGCGACGTCGTTCATTCCAACGAGAGCACTCGCGCTGTGGGGCTGGGCAAGTAGAATGCCGGCACCATGACGTCAGTCGGTGGGGAAGTTCCGTGACGAGCAAGGCCAATCCACGCGCATCCGCCAAGGCCAAGGCTGCTCGCGCGACGGCGCCACGAACCAGCTCGCGGACCAAGGCGAAGACGCCCGACGAGTCTTCGCCGCCGAAGCCCCCCAAGGGAAAGCGGCGCCGTGGCGGCGTGACGCCGACCGAGGCTGTGTTGTCGGGGTCGCTCAAGGCGGCGCTCCGGCAGTTTACGATCGCCGCCGCGGGCGGCTACACGGGGCGCGGTGCGCACATCGACTTCGTGACCCACCTCCTCGAGTCGTTTGGGTGGAAGGACGGGCGGCCCGAGGGCGCCGAGCTTCCCAAGACCTTCTCGATCGCTGAGGCGGGCAAGCACGTCTCCCGCGAGGTCGCCTTGTGGTGGCGCGAGCGGCGCACGCTGGTGGAGGTCGCGCCACACGATGCCGCGCTGGAGTCCAAGTGGCGTGAGCTGGTCCGCGTTTGCCTGCAGCTCGATCCGGTGCCTCAGTACGTCGTGCTGACGAACCAGCGCGACCTCCACCTGTACGATCTCTCGCGGGACCGCGAGGCCCCCCGGCTGGCCATCCCGCTCGAAGACCTTCCAAAGTACAGCGAGGCGTTTCCGTTCTTCACGACTGACTGGAAGCCCGGCGCTGCGCCGAAGATCGTCAACGTCGAGAAGGTCTCTCAGGAAGTCGCCGACCTCGTTGCGCGCCTCTACCGGAGCGTCAAGGCGCAGCACCCGGACCGCGAGCGCGACGTCATCCGGTTCACGCTCCAGTGCATCATCGCGATGTTTGCCGAGGACATCGGGCTGCTGCCCCGGCACTACCTCACCTCGCTCCTCTACCAGGGCGCCAAGAGCGGCGATGTCGAGGCTCGGCTGCGCGCCTTGTTCGAGCAGATGAACGATCCGGATCAGTCCCAGGCGCGCGCGGTCCCGTACTTCAACGGCGGCCTCTTCACTGAAGCCACCACGTTGTCGCTCGGCTCGGCGCAGATCGTCGCGCTCACCAAGGCCGCCGAGGCGAACTGGACGTACGTGGACCCGCACATCTTTGGCAGCGTCTTCCAGGGCACCATGGACGACGACGAGCGCCACGCGATGGGCTCCCACTACACGGCGCACGACGACATCATGCGCGTGGTCGGTCCGACGATCGTGGAGCCCTGGCGCGCGCGGATCCAGGCGGCCAGGACGCTCGACGAGCTGAAGGCGCTGCGCGCCGAGCTGTTCCGCTTCCGCGTGCTCGACCCGGCGTGTGGCAGCGGCAACTTCCTCTACGTTGCGTTTCGCGAGCTATATCGATTCGACACCGAGTTGCTATCGCGGATGGCCGAGTTCCCCTCGATGCAGGGCAAGCTCGAGTGGGCCAGCGGCATCTCGGCGACGAACTTCTACGGCATCGACATCAACCCGTTCGCCGTTGAGTTGGCCAAGGTCGAGCTGAGCATCGCGAAGAAGCTCGCCTTCGAGGAACGCAAGGAGCAGGTGTTCGCCCTCGTCGGCCAGATGCAGGCCAACATCGATCCCTCGTTGCCGCTCGACAACCTCGACGCCAACATCGTTCGCGCGGACGCGCTGTTCACCGACTGGCCGGAGGTTGAAGCCATCGTTGGCAACCCGCCCTTCCTCGGTGGCACGAAGATCCGTGGAGACCTCGGCGAGGCCTACCTGGGAAGATTGCTCGTGGGGTTCCCCGATGTCGAAGGACGCACGGATCTGTGTGTCTACTGGTTTCGTCGAGCCCACGAGCGACTCGCGATCGGCGGTCGGGCTGGCCTCGTCGGCACAAGTGGAATCCGCGTTGGCAAGGCGCGCGAGGGAGCACTCGACTACATTGTAGCGAACGGCGGCACGATCACGAACGCGGTTTCCTCCCGCGAGTGGCCCGGGGAGGCGGCTGCGGTGAACGTCTCGATGGTCAACTGGGTCCGTGGAGCCAAGGAAGGCCCCCATACGCTCGTGGTCGGCGATCAGTCCTTTCTTGTTGAGCGGGTACCGACGCACCTTCAGCTCCATGCGGACGTGAGCTGCACGAAGGACATTGCCGCGAACTCGGCGGGCATGGCCGAGGGCGTTAGCTTCGGTAACCCTGCCTTCCGATCTGGTGGCACTAATGGCTTCGTGCTTGAGGAAGTCCGGGGTAGGTCGTGCATCCGTCCGGTCGCGACTGGAGACGACCTCCTGAGAAGTCGGCTCTCGGTCGATCCAGACTACTGCATCGATCTCCGCAACTGCTCATCAGAGGTGGAGGCCAAGCGCGTCGGCGGCCCAGCGTTCGATCACCTGAGAAAGCATGTCTACACGATCATCAAGGAGCGCGCAGAGAGCGGCGGCGCGACCGAGCACTACAGGAGCTGGTTGAGCTTCTGGTGGAAGCCACACTGGGCACGCGATGAGTTCTTCACGACCGTTCGAGGATATGCTCGCCTGTTGGTCTGCCCGAAGGTCTCCTCGAGACCGGCATTCGCGTACATCTCGATGGCCTTCGTCCCCAACGACACAATGAAGCTGTTCGGATTTGAGGACGACTACAGCTTCGGCGTGATGCAGTCGCGGCACCACTGGGAGTGGACGCGTGCAAAGGGGAGCAAGGTGACCGAGAGGATCCAGTACACGACCGCGGTGTGGCGCACGTTCCCGTGGCCTCAGGATCCGACGGAGGAACAGGTGGCCGCGGTGGCCGCCGCTGGGAGGGAGGTTCGCCGCGTACGTGACGCTCTGATGCAGCAGAACGGCTGGTCCCTGCGGCAGCTCTATCAAGCGGCGCAGGTTGTAGGGCCGCATCCGCTAAACGACGCACAGGAGGCGCTCGATCACGCGGTCGCCGAAGCATACGGTTTCCCGCCGCACCAGGACGCGGTCGAGTTCTTGCTGGAACTCAATCAGACCGTCGCAGAGGATGAGGAGATGGGGCGCACGGTCCGCGGCCCTGGTCTTCCAGCCTACCTAGATCGCAAGGACCCCCGTTGGATGAGTAACGACTGCATCGTGCCGCCGGCCCACGACGGCGGAGGGAGCCGCCATGGCTGAGTCCGTCGCCGACGACCCAACCCTCGCGCCGCTCTGGGACACAGTAGCCAACACCGAGGCGGCCTCGAAGGTTGCCGCGATCAGCTACCGACCCGCGGCGTGGCGTTGCCCAAAGGGGCACTCCTTCCAGCGATCACCGCGCCAGATGCAGCGGGACGCGAGCTGTCCGGCGTGCAGCAAGGCGCCCACCCATACCAGCATCAGCAAACTCCGGCCCGGCCTCGTCACCATGTTCGACAAGACGGAGAATGCCGGACTGTCATTCGCATCGTTGGATGCCACCTACGCGGGGCCGGTGTGGTGGCGGTGTCCAAACGACCACCGATTCCAGCGGCTGCCCGTGAGGATGCTCGCCGACGACGCGTGCCCGGCGTGCGCGCTCGCGATCACCTCGCTCGCAGCGGTCGCGCCCGAGGTTGCGAAGGAGTGGCACCCCGTCAAGAATGCGATCGCACCGAACGAGATCGAGGCCGACCACGTGATGAACGCGTGGTGGGTCTGTCCGAGCGGGCACGAGTACCAGGCCACGGTCCGCGCGCGCGCCAAGAGTGGTCGACGCTGTCCGTCGTGCTACGGCGGTTGGTCACTGGAGAACCTGCGCGAGTTCGTGCGCTCCATCGTCGCGCACGTCCACGCGCTCGAGCCGAGCGAGCTATTCGCGCTCGCGATGCAGGCCGGTGTGCTCAAGGACAAGGGCCGGCCGTTCGTGATGTCCCTGTCGAACGGGCGCTTCCCGGTCGAGGAGCTGGAGAAGTTCGCGAAGGGGGAGCCCTCGGCGGTGGACTCGGCCTTGGGGGAACCGCTCGTTCTCACGCACCCGGAGAATGCTCCGGGGAGCTCGATCAAGGGGCCCGAGGTAATCGACCCCTATGCGTTGCCGGCGAAGGCAGACGGGATCCACGACGATACGGGCGCCATTCTCGACGTGAGCCATGCGGTCACGATGACCCAGGTCGAGGCTGAAGCGACGGGCGAGGACCCCGACGGTAAGAACCTACCGGTCATCGAGACGGCCGCGGCACTCTCCGCGCTCGACAAGGTTCTGATCGCGAGCGCCGACGCCGAGACAGTGGCGTTCCTCCTGGCCAGTGCCAAGGCGAAGCTATGGCGGCACGCCTACGTCGATCCGGCCGCGGCCCGAGCACAGGCCGCCGCGTTCGCTGGCGACACCTACTCGACGATCGTGCGGGATCGCTTCCTCGCCGAGTACGACGACGCCGAGTCTCTCGTCGTTCCCAAGGGGTACGCCTTCCGCGCCAAGCCTGGCGGACCAATCGTCCTTCCGAACCTCATGCAGAAGCGCGTTGCCGTGTGCGTGCGCGAGATGCGACGCTTCGGCAACTGGTCGGGGATGGGCGCCGGCAAGACGCTGAGCGCAGCGTTGGCGACGCGCGTGGTCGGCGCGGGGCTCACCGTGGTCTGCTGCCCCAACGCGGTGGTGAACGGATGGGCGACGGAGATCTCCAACGCGTTCCCGGACTCAGACATCCAGACAAAGACGTGGGAGCCGGTGTGGCGGGACCCGATCGCGAACGCACCGCGCTACCTGGTGATGAACTACGAGCAGTTCCAGCAGCCCAACTCCGAGGAGAAGCTCGTCAAGTTCGCCGAGGCCCACACCGTCGACTTCATCGTCATCGACGAGATCCACTACGCCAAGCACCGCGAGCCAGGTACTGCGCTCAGCAAGCGCAAGCGGCTGGTGCAAGGGCTCGTGCTGGAAGCCGGCAAGAAGAATAGCGATCTCTGCGTTCTGGGGATGTCGGGGACCCCCGTCATCAACACGCTCCAGGAGGGCAAAAGCCTGGTCGAAATGATCACCGGGCACCGCCACGACGACCTCGAGACGGCGGCGACCGTGCAGAACTGCATGCGTCTCTACCAGAGGCTCGTCACCCTCGGAACCCGCTGGCGCCCGGACTACAAGATCCAGCTCGACGTCAAGAAGCCGGAGATCGACCTCGGCGATGCGCTCGACGACATCCGCAAGGTGGGACGCGGCACGGTGCTGGAGCTGGAGAAGGTGCTCACCGTGCTGCGGATGCCCGAGATCCTCAAGCACATCCGGCGCGGCGAGAAGGTGCTCATCTACACGCACTACATCGAGGGCATCGTCGGGACTCTGCGCGACGAGCTGCTTCGGCACGGCCACCGGGTCGGGATGCTCACGGGGGAGACCGATGACAACGATCTCCGGTCGTTTCTCGATCCACGCGGCGCGGTAGACGTCTTGATCGCGTCGAGTCGCATCGGGACGGGCGTCAACGGGCTTCAGTACGTGTGCCAGAAGCTCATCATCAACTCGCTCCCCTGGACGAACGCCGAGTACGAGCAGCTCGTCGGGCGACTCTGGCGGCAGGGGAGCGCGTTCGACCGAGTCGAAGTGATCATCCCCGTCACCTACGCGGTCGTGAACGGGCAGCGCTGGAGCTACTGCGAGTCGAAGCTCCACCGGCTCGAATACAAGAAGTCGATCGCCGACGCCGCCGTGGATGGCGTGGTTCCGGAGGGCAACCTACGCACGCCGGCGCAGGCCCAGCAAGACGTGATGGACTGGCTCGCCAGGCTGGAGGCCGGCAAGCTCGTCGAGGTGGCGCGGCAGCAGATCAAGATCCCGCTGTCGAGCGAGCCCGCCGATGTGGCGCGGCGCATGGCGGCCTACGGCGACTTTCAGAAGGTGAACAACCGCTGGTACATGTCAGGCAGCGACAAGACCCACGCGCGCCTAGCCACGACGCCCGAGGAATGGGCCCATTACCACACGATGTACCGGCAGCTCCGGGCGACGTGGCCGGTCGTTCCCTTCAAGGAGGAGGTGCGATGGCTGGCGGCGCGCGAGGGCCTGGTCGTGGGTGACTTCGGGTGCGGCGAGGCGCTTCTCGCGACGGAGGTGGCCGAGCGTCACACCGTCCACAGCTTCGATCACGTCGCCGTCGACGACCGCGTGATCGCGTGCGACATCGCCCACGTCCCGCTCGAAGACGAGAGCCTCGACGTCGCGATCTTCTGCCTCGCGCTCATGGGCGCCAACTTCACCGACTACCTGCGCGAGGCCCACCGCTGCCTCCGCCTCGACGGCATGCTCCACGTCTGGGAGCCCACCAGCTACTTCGACGACGTGCACGCGTTCACCAATGGCCTCGGCCGCCTCGGTTTCGAGGTGATGGAGCCCAGGCCGGAGGGCAACTTCACCCGCATCTACGCCGTCAAGAACGCCACGATGACCGACACGACGATCACGCTGCCGTTCCGCGGGCTGGGCGCGTGAGGATCGCGTGCGCCTTCGCCCGACCCTGCGCTCGATCTCGGGATCCCTGATACGGGACCACGTGGTCTGTCGCCGGCTGCCGTTCATGAACAGGTTCGCCGACCCGGAGGAGCGCGACGAGCCACCGGCGCGGGAGGAACTTCTAGACGCCGGCCTGGCTCACGAGGAGTCCGTGGCGACGGCTACCAGGACCAGGCCACACATCGACGTGCCAGCACCGCCGGGCGAGCTCTCGGTTCGGGACAAGGCCCGATGGACGCTCCAGCACATGGAACAGGGCGTTCCGGAGATCGCGCAAGGTGTCCTGAATTGGGAAGACTGGTGGGGGAATCCCGACTGGCTAACGCGGCGGCTTGGGCCGTCGAAGGTGGGCAAGCACCACCACTACGAGGTGGAGGACGCCAAGTCTGGGAGCAAGCGCAACACCACCCGTGCGCACGTGCTCCCTGTTGCGTTCTACTCGCTGCTCGTTGGCAAGATCCAGGACCGACCTGCCGGCATGTTTCGGCTGCGGAGAGTCGACGGGGTGCAGGAGTTTCCGACAAGCCAGTACGAGCGACCGACCCTCGAAGTCGTGGACGTCCTTCGCCGCATGCTGGAGGACGCAGCCGACCCTGGACCGCACATCAGCAGCGAGTGCTCGAGATGTGGCTGGCAGACTTCGTGCGCCCGTGATGCGAGGACCTCTGGGCATCTGAGCCAGGTCAATGGCATCCGGCGAGACATGATCGAGCCCTTGCGCCGACGTGGAATCGAGTCGCTGGAGCAGCTTGCGACGGTCGAACCGCGGACGCTCCTGGGCGTGCCGTACCTGCGCGGTCCTGACGTTGCCGTGCGCGTCGTGGCACAGGCGAAGGCGTACGCGGACGGTGTGCCCCGGATCGTGGGCGCTCCGGCGATCCCGTCGCGTTCAAAGACCGAGCTGTTCGTGGACGCTGAGGGACTCGGTGAGTCGAACCGCGACGACGCCTTCCTGTTCGGACTGCTGGTTCGGGTTCGCGACCGCGTAAAGTACGAGCCGTTCCTCGCACGGGCGGAGGACTCGTGGGACTTCCCTTCGTTTGCGAGGGCATGGCGTCGTTTCGCCCGGCGCATCAACTCATTCGCCGCCGACGTCCCCATGTTCCACTACGGGAACTACGACAAGCAGATCCTTGCTGGAATGGCAGACGCGGCAGAGGCACCCCTCGTTCCACGCCCGATCGTCGACCTCGCTCCACTCGTCCGGCAACACGCGGCGCTTCCGTGCAGGGGCTCGGGGTTGAAGGACGTCGCTGGCGGGCTCGGCTTCCAGTGGCGTGATCCGGCGGCGACTGGCCGCTCCGCTCCTTTCTGGTTCGAGGAATGGGCAAGTGGCCGGCTGCGCAGCGCTCGCAAGGCCCTACTCGAGTACAACGAGGACGACCTGCTGGCCACGGTGCTCGTGCGCGACTGGTTGGCCAAGACGGTGAACTTGCGGCCCAGGAGACGATCGATGAGCGAATAGCCCGGCGCAGCGTGCGCAAGGCGGTGGTGCAAGTCGTTCCGGATGACGCCGGCGGGCTGTCTACGGGCCGATGTAGCGGTCGCCAACCTATGCTCAGCCTATGGCAGCCGCTACTCAACGACCGGTCTACGTCTGTGGACGTTGCAGAAGACTTTACATCCAGAAGGTCCATGCCAAGACATGCTGCACCAGTGAGGCGCAGGTCGAGATGGCACTGGTGGTGTTGAAGCGGAAAGAAGACGAGTTGCTCGACCTGCTAGAGCGCAGGCTCGCGGAGCTCCGAGCCGATGCACTCGACGTGCTGCGACGTCGCTGATCTTCTCCTTCGTCCGGGCGCGCAGGCTGGCGTCAACTACTTTCCCCCTCGACGACAATGGCATCTCCCCAACCTCCATGGTTGAGGGTCGGGGGGTGTAGACGGCGGACCGGATCCGACTCGTTTGCCCGTCGCGTTCTGACCGTGACCTCGACGTCGAGGTCTGACCCGACTCGTTCTGATGGTGCCCGCGACGTCAGCCGCGTCGCGGGCGGGCCGGGGAACGAGGTCTCGACCGGGGTGACCTTCATGCGCGTCCTCGCACCGTGAGCCATCAGCGACGCCGGGATGACGCCGCGGCGTGCGGCCGAGAGCCTTGTCGATTCCGAGGAGGAATCGATGAGAGAGCAACGGAAGATCACGGATGAGCACGAAGCACGCCGCTGCTTGGCG
>WYBA01000500.1 GCA_011526095.1 Myxococcales bacterium
AGGACTGTCAACACCCTTCGACCAGCGCCTCGCTGGCGCTCGGCGCAGCTCAGGGTGAGCGGAACATGGCTGTTCGTCTGACGGCAATTTCCGACGACGTCGGTGAGAGGCTCAGGACGAGCGGAGGTGCGGATCGGCGTCCACGTCGCCGACGCGCTGATCGTCGAGGGGCGCGTCGACATCACGCGGGCGCGGCCGATCGCGCGGCTCGGCTACAGCCTGTACGCGGTGATCGACCAGACGTTCGCGATGCGCCGGCCGTGACGCGCGGTCAGCGGACCTCGAACCGCAGCGTCAGCGGCTTGCCGCGCCGGGTCAGCCGCGCCTCGATCGTCGAGGCGCCGCGCAGGCCCAGCAAGGTGCAGCGGGCCGTGTCCGCCGAGACGGGCACGCCGTTGAGCGTGTGCAGCGTGTCGCCGTTGGCGAACCCGAGCCGCGCGTACACGGACGTCGCCTTGATCGCGTACAGCTTGACCCCGTTGGGCACGCCCTTCTTGATCGACGGCACGATCCGCGCGCCGCGCGCGGGCCAGCCGTCGAGGCGGTCCAGGACCGCCAGCACCAGCGCGGGGCTCAGCCGTCGCCGCTCGCCGTCGAGCGTGGGCTCGAGCTCGGTGATGCCGGCGGCGTAGGCGTCCTCGGCGTCCTGCTCGTCCACCGGCGTGACCTCTCGCCACGTCGCGCACGACGCGTCGTCCGCGCCGGTGGACTCCGTCGTCGCGCGCGGCGCCTCCGTGGCCGCCGCCGCGGGCTCGTCTCCCGTCCCGGGCTCGCCGACCACGATCACCGACGCCGGTGGCGCGGGCTCGGCGGCGGCGGGACGCGCGGCCGGCGGCGCGCCGCCGCAGGCCGCCATGGCGGACAGGAACACGGACGCGGTGATCAGGCGAGCGGTCATGCGGCCAGTCTGGGGCGCGTCGTCGCGCCGCCAAGGGCGCGAGGCCGGCAAACCCCGGCGAGCCTCCGTCACCGCGCCGCGAACCGCGCCGGCTGGTCGTACTCGACCTCGTCGAGCTGCCACCGGTAGTAGGTGAAGTCACCCGCCGGCAGCCGCCACGTGACCTCGCCCTCGGTCGGGATCTCGAACCGATCGCGGCGCTGCCAGCCGCGCATCGGGATCACCCACCGCTCGAGGCGGGCGTCGTCGCCGCCGCCGAAGTAGCGCAGCGCCGTCAGCTCGGTGACGTGGCCGGCGTCGTCGAACGTCAGCTCGGCGCTCACCTCTCGGCCGCCGTCGGTCATCGTGACCTTCGCCCGCCGTGCGTCGAGCGGCTCCCACCGCAGGTACGGCGCGAGCGCGGCGCTCGGGAACCACACCAGCTCGCCGAGGAACCGCAGCGCGGAGCCCTGGTCGATCTCGTCGCCGCGGCTGTCGACCACCGGGACGAGCCCACCGGCGAGGATCAGCATCCGGCCATGGCCACCGGCATAGGTGTCGCGGCCGATCACGGGCAGCACGCGCGCCATCGTCACGTCGACGGCCCACACGAAGCCGGGCGGCTCGACCGTGAAGTACTGCTCGGCGGTCGCGTCCATCCACGCCCCGTCGGGAGCGGTGCGCATCTGCCCGCGCTGGCGCAGTCGCACCGCGCGCACGCGCGGCGCGCCGACCACGCCCGCGGCGGTGAGCCAGCGCTGCACCGGCGGCGGCAGCGGCGCGAGCTCGTTGGCGGTGATCACGTCGCCCGCGGCGGCCGGCGCCGCGCGGTACAGCGCGGCGACGGCCCGGTCGGTCGCGGCGTCGAACCGCGCGCGGCCGAGGCCGATCGCGATCGGCAGCACCAGCAGCAGGTTGGCGACGGTGCCGAACCGCGCGTCGTGCCACGCCTGGACGATCATCACCTGCGACGTCACCGCGCCGATCGCCGCGACCAGCCACCAGCTACCCGACCGCAACCCGACCATCACCGCCGCGCCGAGCAGCGCGACGCCGGCGATCAGCCACAGCGCGCCGGCGATCGCGTCGGGCAGCGCGAACGTCGCGCGGCCGGACAGCTGCGGCACGGTGGCGAGCTTCCAGCTCGACGCGACGCCGAGCGCGTGGATCAGGCCGTGGACGACGAGCAGCAGGACGAGCGCGATCCGCATGGCCGGCGTCGCTGCAAGGCGCCTGCCGGGGTCCCGCGCTTCGATCGGCTCACGCCGCGGAGCACGCGGTCACGGTGCGCGTCACGATCTCCAGCCGCACGGGCGCCTTGAGCGCGCGCGAGATGATGCAGTTCTGCTCCGCGGTCTCGAGCGTCTTGCGCGCGCGCTCCTCGTCGCCCGCGATCACGGTCAGCTCGACGGTCAGGTCGATCGACGTGAACACCGGGCCGCCCTGACCCTTGTCGAGCACGCCGACGCCCGAGCCGGCCCAGTGGCACACCGACAGCTTGTCGCGCCGCGCGTAGGCCTCGAACGTCGTCCACAGGCACTCGATCACCGCGCCGACCAGCAGCTCCTCGGGGCTCCACACGTCGTCGGTGCCCCCGAACTGTGGCGGCGCGCCGGCCGCGATCGGCGCGCGCGGCGGGGCGGTCAACGTGCGGTCCTCGAGGTGGACGGTGTAGCGGTGGGGGAAGCGTTCGATCGCCATGCCGCCAGGTCCTTCAAGTCGTGCGCCAGCGCACGGCGTGCCCCGGGCCGCCCGAACGCGCATTCATTGCGGGGCGGGTGGGGCGACCCGCAGCGGTTGCGCCGGGCGCACGGAGGGTTGTCGCGCGCGCTGCGAAGATCTCTCGCGCGCCTGGGGTAGGCTGCCCGCCATGAGCGACCTCGTGCGTTACCGACTGGAAGGCAAGACCGCGATCCTCGAGATGGACGACGGCAAGGCCAACGCCCTGTCCGACACGATGATCGAGGCGCTGCTCGTCGCGTTGACCCGCGCCGAGGGCGAGGCGAGCGCGGTGGTGCTGGCCGGGCGGGCGGAGCGGTTCTGCGCCGGCTTCGACCTGCGCGTGATGATGTCCGGCCCCGACCGCGCCAAGGCGCTGCTGTCGCGCGGCTCGGAGCTGCTGATGCGGCTCTACGGCTCGCCGCTCCCGGTGGTGATCGCGTGCACGGGCCACGCCCTCGCCGGCGGCGCGCTGGTCGTGCTCACCGGCGACGTGCGGATCGCGGCGGCGGGCGCGTTCAAGATCGGCCTCAACGAGGTCGCGATCGGCATGCCGGTGCCGGTGCTGGCGATGGAGCTGGCGCGCGATCGCCTCGCGCCCGCGGCGCTGACCCGCGCGACGCTGCTCGCCCACGTCCACACCCCGGAGGAGGCGCTCGCCGCCGGCTACGTCGACGAGGTCGTCGCGGCGGACCAGGTCGTGACGCGCGCGGTGGCCGAGGCCACCCGGCTCGGCGCGCTCGGCCGGATGCCGTACCAGGCGACCAAGGAGCGGCTGCGCGGTCGGACCATCCAGTTCATCCGCGACAACCTGGAGTCGGACATGCGCGCCCTGATGTTCCCGTCGGGCGCGCCGAAGTAGCGCCCGGGCGGACACGGATCGCGCCGCTGGAATGGGGGATGCACTTCCTGGCCGCAGCCAGGAGGCCTCCCATGCGCACCCCCCGCCTGCTCCTCGCCGCCCTGCTCGCCGCCGCCGCGTGTGGCGGCGACGACGGCGCGCCCGACGCGCCGATCCCCGACGCCAGCCCGCCGCCCGACGCCCACGTCGCGCGCGCCGCGGACTACGCGGGGCTGTGGCTGATCACCGAGATGGACTTCGGGGACGAGGAGCCGGGCGTGATCCGGCGCGACGGCGTGCCGCTGTCGCTGCGCGCCGACGCGCTCGTCACCCCGACCGGCGACGCGACCGGCACGATGCACGTCCGCCAGCTCGCGCTGCTCCAGGGCCTGCCGGCGGGCGAGGTGTTCGCGGGCGAGCAGCAGCTCACGGTCGAGGCGGTCGGGACCGCCGACCGCTGGGTGCTGCAGACCGCGCCCGACGAGGTCGCGGTGTTCGACGCCGCGCTCGCCGGCGACCGGCTCGTGCTCACCCACGACGCCGACGACCCGCGCGACACCGCCGACAACCCGCCCGACACCGTGACGTGTGATCGCGTGCCGCCGTGGTCGACGACGACGGTCGGCGACTGGGAGCTGGTGACGATCACGGTCGACGGCGACACGATCCCCGCCGAGACCTGCCTCGAGGTCGAGGCCGGGACGACGTGGGCGATGATGTCGATGGCGATCTCGATCGACGACCGCCAGCTGTTCGAGCGCGTGATGACGACGCGGCTGTTCTCCGACGACACCTGCGCGACCCAGACCGGCACGCAGGCCTCGACGCAGACTGGCTTCGGCGAGGAGGAGAACGGCGCGACGCTGCGGATGTGGGCGACCGAGGGCGCGGCCGCCGAGTTCCAGGCGTTCTCGCTCGCGCTCGACGGCGACGAGCTGACGCTGACCCGGACGGCGTGCCTGCCGCTGCCCGAGTGCGTGACCAGCGCGCCGACCGAGGTCGTCGTGCGGCGGGCGCCGTGACCCGAGACGGTGAGACAATGACGCCATGAACCTCGTCGGCCAGCACATCGGCAGCTACGTCGTCGACCGCCTGCTCGGCGCCGGCGGCACCGGCGCGGTCTACGCCTGCCGCCACACGCTGATCGACCGCGAGGTCGCGGTCAAGGTGCTGCACGACGACCAGGCGCGCGACCCCGATCAGGTCGCGCGGTTCTTCCAGGAGGCCAAGGCGGCGGCCGACATCGGCCACCCCAACATCATCGGCGTGATCGACTACGGGACGATCGAGCTGCCCGACGGCGCGCGCACGTACCTGATGATGGAGAGCCTGATCGGCGAGAGCCTCGACAAGCGGCTGCGCGGCCAGGGGCTCACGCTCGACGAGATCGGCCACGTCATGGCGCAGATCGCGTCGGCGCTGATCGCGTGCCACCGCAAGGGCATCATCCACCGCGACCTCAAGCCGTCGAACATCTACCTGTGCGCGCACACGTTCGATCCGCTGTTCGTCAAGGTGCTCGACTTCGGCACGGCGAAGCTCGCGGCGCCGACGCCGGGCGTGCGCCGCACCCAGTACGGCGTCGTGATCGGCACGCCGCCGTACATGAGCCCCGAGCAGTGCGAGGGCAAGGGGCAGATCGATCACCGCAGCGACATCTACTCGCTCGGCGTGATCCTCTACGAGATGCTGACGCGGACGCTGCCGTTCGACGGCCAGCTCGGCGACGTGATGATCGGCCACCTGACCAAGACGCCGGAGCCGCCGTCGCGGCGCAACCCGGCGGTGCCGCCGGCGTGGGAGGCGCTGTGCCTGCGCATGCTGGAGAAGGCGCGCGAGCGCCGGCCGCAGACCGCGGCGGAGGTCGCCGCGGCGATCGACGCGCTGCGCGGCGAGGCGGCGGTCTACGAGACGTTTCGCCCCGACAGCGGCGAGCGCGACGTCGGGGTCGCGCCGACGGTGATGGCCACGGCGATCGAGCCGCCCGACGCCGCCGCGGCGTGCGCGGCGCTGGTCACCGACGCGCGCCACGCCGGGTTCGCGCGCGCGCTGATGCTGCGGCCCGCGGGGCGGTGGTTCCTGGTGTCGGAGCTGGTGCACAGCGCGGGCGTCGCGGCGCCGGCCAAGCTGCCCGAGGATCCCGAGCTGTACGCGACGTGGACCGAGCACCCGCGCCAGGACCCGGAGCGCGCCGCCGTCGCGTTCGTGTCGCTGCGCACCGGGTGGAGCACGGTCGTGCCGTGCCACCGCGCGCGGTGGTGAGTGGGGCAGCGCTCCGCGGCGGCTACTTGCCGGCCGCGACGAGCGCCGCGTCGCTCGCGGCGATGTGCTCGGGGCCGCCGGCGGTGCGGACGTTGAAGTAGATCCAGCCGTCGGAGCGGAAGTGGGGGAACAGCGCGAACTGGCCGGGCGCCATCCGCGTGATCCGGATCCGGTCGCCGCTGAGCAGATCGACGAGGTGCAGGTTCGCGCTGCCCTGCTGGACGTAGGGGCGGAACCCGCCGTCGGTGCGGCCGGTGAAGCCGAGGTCGATCGCGTCGGCGTCGGTGTCCTCGGTGTAGTGGTGCGTGATCAGCCACCGCTCGTCGTACGAGATCGCCGGCTTGGCGCCGTCGAGGCAGTACGTCGCGATCACCGGCGTCTCGACGGTGTACGAGTCACCGCTCGGCGTCGCGTCGAGCTTGCGCAGGCGGTAGCCGGCCTGGCCCGACGCGCTGCTGATCCGGCTGACCAGCAGCTCCGCCGCCGGGGACAGCACGGTGTCGCCCTCGTACGGCGCGACCTGGTCGATGCCGCCCCGCTCCTGGAAGCCGCCGCCGTCGTGGATCATGGGGATCAGGCGGATCGTCGCGTTGGCGTCGAACCACGCGCCCGGATCCTCGCCCGGGCCCTGGCCGCCGTTGTCGCCGGCCCACTGGCTGTTGACGATCCAGTAGTCGCCGCCGACGGACGCGCCCATGTGCTGGTACAGGCCGACGCCGCTGGCGGTGTTGCAGGCCGCCTCGCTGTAGTCGACGAAGTTGTCGTGCGGCAGCGCGCTGAGCAGGCCCTGCTCGCACACCGACGCGCCGCCGCCCTGGAACGCGAACCCCGAGTTGTCGGGGAAGAACCCGGGATCGTAGAACGCGGTCGTGCCGATCAGCCGGCCTGGCGTGGCGAGGTCGATGATCGTCGAGCTGCCGCCGGCGCCGTTGCCGCCGCCGTGCGCGACGAACCGGCCGTCGGCCGAGCTGCGGGTCCAGAACGACGAGGCGTAGCTCATCGTGTAGAGGATGCGGATCGCCGAGGCGGGCAGGTCCTGCTCCCACGTCCGCGCCCAGTCGGTGTCGGACGCGCGCGGGTAGGTGGTGAGGCACTCGCGCGCGGTCGTCGCGGCGGCGCAGCCGTGCATCGTGATCCCGGCGGCGGCGTTGACCGCCGCCCAGCCCTGGGTCTCCATCGCCGCGACGTGCGCCGCGACCTCCGGGCCGATCTCGGGCGTGCAGTCACCGGTCGGCGTCTCGGGCACGAGCGAGTCGACCAGCGGCATGCCTCGCGCGGTCCACTCGGCGATGATGTCGAAGTCGGCCTGGTCGAACGCCGGGTGGCCGCCGCGCGGCATCAGCGCGCGGTCGACCAGCTCCTCGTGGCGCACCTGCCAGTCCTCGGGGTAGGCGAGCGCGAACAGGTACTGGAACCACGGCAGGTGGACCGCGGTCGCGTACATGCCGAGGTGCGCCGGATCGAACGGCGAGCTCTCGTCCTCCGGATCCTCGCGCAGGCAGGCGATCATCGCGCGCGCGTCGGCGGGATCGTCGACCTCGAGGTCGGTCAGGCAGCTCGACATCGCGGTCGTCGACAGGTCGCTCCACCCGTGGAACCGGGCGCGCGTCATGCCGTGGCAGATGTCGCAGTTGCGCTCCGAGCCCTCGACGTCGGCGCCGAGGAGCTGCAGCGCCTGCAGGGCGAGCGCGTCGTCGGAGAGGTCGACCGGGTTGCGGAACACCGGGCGGACGAGGCCGTCCGGCGCGGGCTCGGCGTCGGGGCCGGCATCGGGCGTGGCGTCCGAGCCGCCGCCGCACGCGGCGGCGAGGAGGACGGTGGCGAGGGTGGCGAGGGTGGAGGGGAGGAGGGTGCGGTGGGACATCGACATGGAGGGAGCCCGGATGGTGGCACGACGGCTCACGACATCTCCGAAAAAGTCCGGACCCGGGCGGGGGGGTGTGCGCCGGGTCGCGCCGTCTGGCTGGCCGGTCAGGGGCAGCCGTCACGCCACCGGTAGACCGTGTCCGCCTGCCTGGCGGTCGCGGCGCCGAACCGGTAGCGGTTGGACGCCTCCGCACAGTCCGGCCACTTCTCGACGGTGTCCCAGCTCCCGCGCGTGTACTTGTAGAAGAACCACTCGCCGCGCGGGACCAGCACGGTGCCTCGGGCGACGCCGGGCTCGTCGGTCCACGCCAGCGGCTGGTGGGTCCAGCCGTTCGCCGAGGTCGCGACGTGGACCGGCGGGTCGGCGGGCGTGCCGTCCGGAACCCGGACCTCGAGCGTGACCGCGACGGCCGGGCGCAGCTCGGCGATCGCGCGGTCGTAGGTGAAGTCGAGCGTCGCGCCGGCGAGGTCGTCGAGCGCCACGACGATCGCGCGGTCGTCGGGGTCGGCGGACCAGCCGGTGCCGTCCGCGGCGCCGGGCGCGCGCGGCGGCAGCGCGACGCCGTCGACCGCGACGCCGGTGACCTCCCCGTCGGCGCGGCGCAGCCGGATCGTCAGCCGGCGCGGCGGCGGCGCGTAGGCGCCGGCGCGCGCGGCGATCGTGAGGCGCGCGCCGGTGGCCGTGGCCGCCAGCGTGTAGCGCGTGATCGCGCCCGGCCCGTCGCCGTCGCCGGCGTCCTCGTAGAGGTCGAACGTCGACGGCGCGTCGCCGGGCGCCCCGGGGTAGAGGTCGAGCGCGAGCGGCGCCAGCGGCGCCTCGCCGGTGTGCTGCATCACCGGCCCGTGGGCGACGATCGCGCCGGCGCGCGCGAACATCGGCAGCGCCGCGGTCGTGACCGACACCTCGATCGTCGCCGGGCCGTCGTAGGCGGCGCCCGAGGCGACCTCGAACCACCGCCCCGCTGGCAGGTAGACCGATCGCGTCGTCGCGCCGGGCTCGACCACCGGCGCGACGAGCAGCCACGGCCCGAGCATCGCCTGGTCGTCGATCGTGTGCGTGGCCGGGTCGTCCTGGAACTCGTAGACCAGGGGGCGCAGGATCGGCGCGCCGGTCGCGTGCGCCTCGTGGACGAGGCTGTACCAGGTGGGCAGCAGCCGGTAGCGCGCCTCGATCAGCGCGCGGCTGACGTCGCGCACCTCGGTGCCGAACTGCCACGGCTCCTGCCCGGGGACGCCGCTGGTGACGTGGGCGCGGAACAGCGGGCTGATCGAGCCGAGCGCCATCCACCGCGCGTACAGCTCCGGCGTCGCGCCGCCGGAGTAGCCGCCGACGTCGCTGCCGACGAGCGGCACGCCGGACACCCCCATGCCGAGCAGCATCGGCAGCGTGCCGCGCAGCCCGTCCCAGTCGCTGACGACGTCGCCGGTCCACACCGCGGCGTGGCGCTGGATCCCGGCGTAGCCGGCGCGCGACAGCACGAACGGCCGGCGGTCCGGCGCGGCCGCCCGCAGCCCGTCGACGGTCGCGCGCGCCTCGGCGAGCGCGTAGGCGTTGTGGACGTCGCCGAGCGTCGCGGCGCGGCCGTCGTCGTGGCCGTCGCTGGCGACCGGCAGGTCGAGCGGGATCTCGTCGCCGTCGGCCTCGGGGAAGATCGTCGGCTCGTTGACGTCGAGCCACACGCCGCGCAGCCCGCGCGCCGCCATGCCGCCGACGTGGCCGGCCCACCACGCGCGCGTCGCGGCGCGGGTGAAGTCGGGGAACGCCGAGGCGCCGGGCCACGCCACGCCCTCGTAGATCGCCCCGGCGGGCGTGCGCAGGAAGTGATCGCCCGCGACGCCGCCGGCGTAGACGTCCCACGCCGGGTCGACCTTGATCCCCGGGTCGGCGATCGCCACGGCGGCGAAGCCGTGCGCGGCGAGCCGCGCGATCAGCGCCTCGGGCTCGGGGAACGCGGTCGGGTCCCAGGTGAACGTGCGGTAGCCGTCGAGGTGCTGGATGTCGAGCCACAGCGCGTCGGCGGGGATGCGCTCGGCGCGGAACCGCGCGGCGAGCTCGTCGAGCTGCGCCGCCGGCGCGTAGCCCCAGCGAGACTGGTGGAAGCCGAGCGCCCACCGCGGCGGCAGCGCGATCCGTCCGGTGAGCGCGGCGTGGCGGCGCGTGACGTCGGCCAGGCGCGGCCCGAGGTAGACGTACTGGTCGAGCGCGTCGGCGTCGACCTCGACGGCGTACGCGTCGGGCGTCGCGGCGGCGAGGTCGAGCACGGCGCGACCGGCGAAGTCGGTGAAGACGCCGTGCGCGAGGCCGTCGCGCAGCGCGTGGAACATCGGGATCGACAGGTAGAGCGGGTCCTGATCGGGGCGGTAGCCGCCGCGCGACGGGTCGTAGGCGTCGGTGTTCCAGAACGTGAGGCGGCGGCCGCGGCGATCGAGCGGGCCGGTCTTCTCGCCGAGCCCGTAGTAGCGCTCGCCGGCGGGCGCGCGGCGGCGCAGCGTCGTGCGCCCGGCGGCGGCGACGTCGAGCGCGACGTCCTCGGCGAGCACGCGGCCGGCGGCGTCGGCGACGGTGGCGAGGCAGGCGGCGTCGATCGTCACGCGCGCCTCGGGCGTGCACACGATCGCGCGCTCCGGTCCGCCGGACAGCCGGATCTGCGGCGCGGGCGCGGGCGCCTCGGCCACGGCCCACGACGTCGCGGTGCCGGCGGGGCCGCGCGGGTCGTCGGGGCGGGCGTAGCGCAGCCGCACGATCCCGTCGGCGAGCGCGGCGACGTGGAGCGTGTGCGCGGCGCACCGCGCGGTGAGCGCCGCGTCGCCCGCGGCCTCGGCCCACGCCGGCAGCGGCGCGGGCGCGGGGCAGTGCGCGAGCGGATCGGGCGCGGCGTCGGCGGGCGCGGCATCGCCGGCCGGGGGGCCGTCCGCGTCCGGCCGGTCACCGGCCGGCGCCCCGCACGCGACGAGCAGGGACGCCAGGAGCAGGGGCGCGCACGACCTCATCGCGCGCGCGAGGGTGCAAGCGGAGGGCCCCGGACAACCCGCCGAAATGACGCGACCTCACCCCATGCCTCCCCGCTCCGGGGTTGATATTCGCAACCCCGGAGCGCGCGGCCGTGCCGGCGTGACGCGCCGGCCGCGGGGGCGTCGCGGCCCCATGCCGGGTGCCCGGGGTCCCGGTTCCGGTTCGCCAAGCCCTCGGGATCACGGGCGAGATCGAGGTATGGCGCGTGCAACCGGGCTGCGTCGATGGACCGTGGACTGTCAGCCCTGCTCGGCGCCGCCGCCGCGAGCGTCGCCGCCGGGTGCGCGTTCGACCCTCCCGGCTTCGACGGGACGAGCTACGCGTGCGCGCGGGTCGAGCCGGCGTGCCCGGCCGGGTTCGAGTGCATCGACGGCCGGTGCCTGGCCGCCGGCGAGCCGGGCGCGGCGCCCGACGCGGGCGAGGCCGCGCCGCCGACGGGGGCCGACGCCGCGGCGCCCGACGCGCCGCCCGGCGCGGCCACCGTGACCTTCGGCGAGCGCGACGACGCCGACGTCCGCGGCGTCACCAGCGACACCACGCTCCACCTGCTCGATCCGACGGTGAACGTCGGCGGCGACGCGTTCCTCGAGATCGACGCCGATCCGATCAAGGTCGCGCTGCTGCGCTTCGACCTCTCCGCGATCCCGCCGGGCGCGACGGTCGTCGGCGCGACCCTCGACGTCGTCGTGTTCGATCCGATCGAGTCCGGCGCGTTCCGGCTGTTCCCGCTGACCGAGGCGTGGAGCGAGGACGCCGCGACGTACGTGCTGCGCGAGCCCGGCGTGCCGTGGACCGGCCCGGGCGCCACCGCGCCGTCGGCGGACCTCACGCGGCTCGTCGCCGAGGTCGCGCCGCGCGACGTCGCGCCGGTCGCGATCGCGCTCGACCCCGCGGTCGTGGCGGGCTGGATCGCGGCGCCCGCGACCAACCACGGCGTGGTGTGGACGAGCACGTCGCCCGACGGCCGCGGCGGTCAGCTCCGCTCGAGCGAGCACGAGGTCGCCGCCGAGCGGCCGCTGCTACGCGTGACCTACCTGGCGCCGTGACGCCGGCGCGCGGTGACGCCGGCGCGGCGTTGCGCGGGCAGCTGCGCAGCTGCGCGAGGCGCTGCGCAGCGCGGCTGCGCAACCCCGGGGGACCGACGCGCCGCACGGGCCCGCGCGCTGGGTGACGCGGTGGCCCCGCGCTTGCTGAAGCGTCCGCCATGCGCTTCCCCCCTCGCTTCATCGCCTGCTCCCTGACCCTGGTCGCCGCCGCCTGCGGCGGAGACCCCGCGACCCCGGCCGACGACGACGACGACGCGCCCGACGCCGGCGCCGAGGTCGACGTCGACGCGGCGCCCGACGACGAGGGCGGCCTGCCCGACGAGGTCGCCGACGTCCTCGACCTCCCCGACGACCCGTTCGACTACACCGACACGCTGCCGGCGCACTTCCAGACCGCGTTCGTCCGCGGTCTGGACAACACCCCCGGTGACAACGGCATCACCGACGACGGCGCGACGCTCGGGCGCGTGCTCTTCTACGACACGACGCTGTCGGCCAACGACACGGTGGCGTGCGCGTCGTGCCACGATCAGTCGACCGCGTTCACCGATCCGGCGCGGTTCTCCACCGGGTTCGACGGCGGCCTCACCGGGCGCAACTCGATGCCGGTGATGGAGGCGCGGTTCTACCGCAACGGCCGGTTCTTCTGGGACGAGCGCGCCGCGACGCTCGAGGAGCAGGTCTTGCTGCCGATCCAGAACGAGGTCGAGATGGGGCTGACGCTCGACGAGCTGGTCGAGCGCGTCGCCGGCCGGCCGTACTACGGCTACCTGTTCGAGCAGGCGTTCGGCGACCCGGACGTGACGAGCGAGCGGATCGCGCTGGCGCTGGCGCAGTTCTCGCGCGCGATCGTGTCGTACCGCTCGCGCTACGACGTCGGGCTCGCCGAGGCCGGCGACATCGCCCTGCCGTTCCCCTCGTTCACCGCCGAGGAGAACCTCGGCAAGGACCTGTTCCTGGGGCGCGGCGGGTGCGCGGTGTGCCACCTCGAGGCGGGCCCGCCGGGGCCGGGCCCGCGCCCCAACCAGGCCATCTTCCTGATCGACATTCCGACCAACAACGGCCTCGACGCGACGACGAACGTCGACGACAACGGCCGCGGCGACGTCACCGACCTGCCGCAGGACGCCGGCCGGTTCAAGTCGCCGTCGCTGCGCAACGTCGCGCTCGGCGCGCCGTACATGCACGACGGCCGGTTCTCGACGCTCGAGCAGGTCGTCCGCCACTACTCGACCGGCGTCCAGGCCCACCCCAACCTCGACCCGCGGCTGCGCGCGCCCGGCGGCGCGCCGCGCCGGCTCGATCTCACCGACGACGAGGTCGCCGCGCTGGTCGCGTTCCTCGAGACCCTCACCGACGAGGCGCTGCTCGCCGACGAGCGGTTCGCCGACCCGTTCAAGCGCTGACGCGGGGCCGGGGCGGGCAGGGCCGCGAGCCCCCCGGGCTCAGTTCAGGCACGGGCCGGCCTCGCAGTCGAGCAGGCCGTGGCAGCCCTCGGGGAGGAAGTAGTACGTGTCGCCGTCCTCCTCCATGCACGCCGCCGACGCGGGCTCGGCCTCGAGCTGGCCGAGGCACGCGTCGAACAGCGCCGCGGGCTTGGTCGGGTCGCCGCAGACGTCGGCGACGAAGCCCTCGACGCAGCCGCCGCCGTAGCGGACGCGCATCACGCCCTGCGTGTCGGAGGTCGCGCGCAGCCAGCAGTCGGCGCACGCGCACGCCTCGGGGCAGATCCGCTCGGCGATCGCCTCGCACCGCGAGGCGGGCGCGGCGTCCCCGCTGCCGCCATCACCGCCACTGCAGGACGGCGCGAGCGTCAGGCAGGCCAGCGCGGCCAGTGACCGCCAGCTCCAGGTCCCCATGCCGCGATCCTAGCCCACCTTGACAGGCCCCGGGCCGCGCGCGATCCACGGGGGATGCGCGCCGTGGCCCTCGTCGTGATCGCGTGCGGGGCCGCGTGCGGCGGCGGCACGGACGCGCCAGACGCCGCCGGCCGCGACGCGGGCGCCGCGCCCGACGGCACGGTCGACGCCGGGATCACCGACGACGGCCCGACGCGCTACCCGGCGGGCGCAGAGCGCTCGCCGGTGACGCCGGCGGTCGTGGCGCGGCTGCGCGCGATCGCCGCGGCCGGGCCGGCGCAGCGCGACGACGTGTTCCTCAAGGCGGGCGCCTCGGGCACGGTGAGCGCGCGGTTTCTGTGGTGCCTCGCCGGGCCGGCGCACCAGCCGGGCTACGTGATCGACCTCGACGGCCGCGCCGCGCTCGAGCCGACCCTGGCGCACTTCCGCGCCGGGCTGGTCGACGGCGACACCCCGTTCGATCGCGCGACGCTCGCGGCCGAGGTCGGGCGGACCGCGGCGTGGGCGCTCGCGGGCGACCCGTCGCCGCTGGCGCAGGAGCTGGCCGCGACGACGCCGCGGTTCGCGTTCGTCAACTACGGCACCAACGACATGGAGGCCGCCGCGAGCTACGGCGCCGCGCTCGCGCCGTTCTGGCGCAACCTGAACGCGCTGCTCGATCAGCTCGAGGCCGCGGGCGTCGTGCCGATCGTCACCGGGCTCAACCCGCGCGCCGACGACGCCGAGGCCGCGCGCTGGGTGCCGACGTGGGACAGCGTGACCCGCGCGCTGGCCGAGGCGCGCCAGGTGCCGTACCTGAGCCTGTACGTCGCGTCGTCGCCGCTGGCGGATCAGGGGCTCGGCGGCGACGGCCTGCACGGCAACGTCTACGTCGATCCGGGCGGCGGCGGCGACGAGCCGTGCGTGTTCACGGCGGAGGGGCTGGGCTTCAACTACAACGTCCGCAACCTGCGCTCGGTGGAGCTGCTCGACGCCGCGCGCCGCGTCGTCGTCGCCGGCGAGGCCGCGCCGGACGCGCCGGTCGTGCCGGCGCTGGCGGGGGAGGGCACCGCCGCCGCGCCGTACGTGATCGACACCCTGCCGTTCACTCACGCCGGCGACACGCGCGGCGGCGAGGCCGCGCGCGACGGCTACCCCGCGTGCGACGCCGGCCAGGACGAGTCCGGGCCGGAACGGACGTACGCGCTGCACCTCGACGCCCCGGCCGCGCTGCGGTTCGTCGTGCTCGACGGCGACGCGCCGGGCGCCGAGGTCGACGTCGACGTCCACGTCCTGGTCGACGGCGCGTGCGTCGAGCGCGCCGACCGGCTGGTCGACCGCACGCTGCCCGCCGGCGACCACCTGGTCGTCGTCGACACGTTCGGGGCCGCCGCCGGCGCCTACGCGCTGGTGATCCAGCCGTGCGAGCCGGGCGATCCGGCGTGCGGATCGTGAGCCGGGCGATCAGCTCACGCTGATCTCGATCACCGGCTCCTCGGGATCGAGCCGGCACAGGCACGCCTCGAGCTCGCGGCGGACGGCGTCGACGAGCTCGGTCGACACCGGCGCGTCGGCGCGCGGGCCGGCGGCGTAGAGGACCCAGCGCAGCTCGCCCGCGACGCCGAGCGGCAGGACGTGGGCGGTGGCGTCGGCGTCGCCGGTCGCGAGCATCGCGAGGCGGGCGTCGGCCGGGCGCAGCGGGCGGAACGCCGTCGTCTCGCCCCGCGTCGCCAGCGCCGCGACCGCGGCGGTCGAGGTGCGCGGCAGCTCGACCTCGCGCAGCCGCGCCCAGTCGCGGACGCGGCCGCTGCGCGCGCGCGCGACGAGCTGGTCGCCCTCGACCGCGTAGGCGACGGCCGCGTGGTGGTGGTGGGCGAGGAACCGCAGCGCGATCCCGATCGCGGCGTCCGGGTCCATCGCGCCGTGGAGCAGGCCGCGCGCGGTGTCGGCGCCGATCGGCTCGGCCTGCGGCGGCGGGCTCGACCCGCGCGCCCGCACCGCCGGCGCCTCGGCGCGCTTGGGCTGGAGCAGCGCGACGACCTCGGTCTTGCGCCGGCTCGGCGCCAGCCGCTCGCGCAGCTCGACCCGCAGCGACTCGCACACCTCGATCGTCGTCGGCGCGGCGCCGGCGTCGAGCGCGCGCGCCCGCGAGTCGTCGAAGAACAGGTGGAGCGCGGTCGCGCCACGCGCGCCGTGGCCGCGGCGCCGCAGGTCGATCGTCGCGATCACCTCGGTGCGGACGCCGCGGTCGACGTTGATCGCCAGCCGCGCGCAGTGCGACAGCACCGTGTACAGGCCGAGCCCGGCGCCGCCCGCCTTGTGCTCGATCGCGTCGCCGCCGGACAGGCACGCGCGCAGCCGCTCGCGCACCCGCGCCGGCTCGAGCGCGCCGAACGGGTCGCTGACCGCGATCACCAGGACGTCGCCGTCGCCGCCCCACCGCACGGTGACGTGCTCCGACGGGCGCAGCGTGACCTTGGTGCGGCGGTCGACCGCGGCGTAGCGCGCGGTGCCGTCGGCGTCGCGCGGGGCGTCGTAGACCGCGTTGGTCACCAGCTCGTCGACCACCGACTCGACCGCGCGGCGCGCCTCGCGCCCGGCGCCGAGCCACTCGGCGTGGTCGCCGATGCACTCGACCGCGGTGTCGCGATCGAGCGCGCCGCGGACCTCGAGCTCGGAGATCTCGACGCCGAACCCCGGCAGGTACTTGTCGAGCCCGAACAGCTCGCCGCGCAGCACCTTCTCGACGGTGGTGACGACGTCGCGTGGCGCGATCGCGCCGTCGTCGCCGCGCGCGAGCACGTGCGCCACGCCGCGCGCGCACACGAGGTCGACCACGGCGGCGGAGAGCTCGCGCGCGACCAGCGCGACGACGGGGACGACGTCGGCGGCGGCGTCGATCACGGCGTGAGGCCCCGCGTCCGCCGCGGCGCCGGCCTCGTCGACGACGACGAGATCGATCGCGCGCGCCGCGATCAGATCCCGGGCGGCGGTCGCGTCGTCGGCGACCACCACCTCGTTGCCCGCGCCGCGCAGGTGCGCGGTGAGGCTGCGTGCGACATGGCGGTCGTTCGTGCACACGAGGATCGTCTTGCCCAGCATGAGCGGTGTCGAAGAGCACGCGATGTGCCACGCGCGCATGTCACCGTCCGCGCGTCGCGCGCACACGTGCGCACGCGGGGCGTTGTGCAACGGTCGATCACCGCGCCGCGCACGCGTGTCACAGGCTGTGACGGGCGTGAGCGAGACGACGTTCGTTGCGCCGTGATCCGTGTGAGGTCGCCTACTTCCACAACGCTCTGCCGCCGCGCATCAGGCTATCGTCGGGCATGACCGAGACGCTGTTCGTGCGCGACGGCTTCGCCGCGCTCGCCGCCCGCCTCGCCGCGTCGGGCGCGCGCCGCGCGCTGATCCTGTGCGGTCCGTCGCGGCGGTTCGTCGCGCGCGCGACCGCGGCGCTCGACGCGCTCGACCCGGTCGTGTTCGACGGCGCGGTCGTCCACGTCCCGGTCGAGGTCGTCGAGCGCGCCGAGGCGGCGCTGCGGGCGTGCGGCGCCGACGTGCTCGTCGCGATCGGCGGCGGCGCGCCGATCGGCCTGGGCAAGGCGCTCCGGCTGTCGCACGACGTCAGGCTCGTCGCGGTGCCGACGACCTACGCCGGCTCGGAGATGACGTCGATCCACGGCACGACGCGCGGCGGCGACAAGCAGACCGGGCGCGACGAGCGGGTCCGCCCCGACCTGGTCGTCTACGACCCGGCGCTGGCGCGCGACACGCCGGTCGCGCTCACGACCCAGAGCCTGTGCAACGCGCTCGCTCACGTCGCGAGCGCGCTGCCGTCGCTGACCGACCCGCTCGTCCGTGCCGACGCGCTCGCCGCGGCGGCCGGGACGCTGCGCGCGCTCGAGGATCTGCTGATGTGGCCGCGCGCGCTCGGCCCGCGCGAGCACGCGGCGCGCGGCGCCAGCGGCTGCGCGCGCGCGCTCGACGCCGGCCGGCCCGGCGCGCAGCACGGCCTCGCCCACCTGCTCGGCGGCGTTCTCGGCGTCGAGCACGCCCCGCTGCACGCGCTGCTCTTGCCGCAGTTCCTCGCGCACCTGCGCGCGGCCGACCCCGCGACGCTCGCGGCGCTCGAGGCCGCGGTCGATCGCCCCGACCTCGACGCGTACCTGCACGATCTGCTGGTCCGCGCCGGCTGCCCGGTCGCGCTCACGGCGCTCGGCCCGGCCGCGACGCCCGACGCGGTGCGCGCGGCGCTGACGGCGCGGCCCGACCTGCCCGCGGCGATCGCGCTCGACGCGCTCGTGGGGCTGCGCCCGCCGGGCGCCGGTGGCCGGCTCGACCTCGGCGGCGCCGAGGCGCTGGTGCTCGGCCCGCCGCCGGAGCGCGCGCGCCGGATCGTGCTCGCGCTGCACGGGCGCGGCGCCGAGGCCGGGACGATCGCCCGCCGCATGCGCGAGATCGCCGGCCACGATCCGGACGTCTGCGTCGTCGGGCTGCGCGCGCCGGCCGAGCCCGGCCCCGGTGATCGCTGGTACGCCGTGCGCTACGGCGAGCCCGGCGCCGGCGCCGATCCCGAGGTCACCGCCGCGATCGGCCGCGTCGACGCCGCCCGGCGCGCGCTGGCCGCGCGCGCGCCCGGCGCCGCGCTCGTGCTCGCCGGGTTCTCGCAGGGCGCGTGCCTCGCGCTCGAGTACGCCGCCCGCCACGGCGCGGGGCTCGCCGCGGTGATCGCGCCGGCCGGCGCGCGCGTCGGCCGGCCCGAGGAGTGGGCGCCGCCGCCGCGCCTCGACGGCCTGCCGGTCTTGATCGGCGCCGCCCGCGCCGATCGGTGGATCGCGCGCGCCGATCTCGACGCGACCGCGGCGTGGCTGCGCGCCGCCGGCGCCGTCGTCGACGACGTCAGCGGCCCCGGCGATCGCCACGAGATCACGCTGCGCCAGCGGCTGCGCGCCCGCGAGCTGATCCTCGGCCGACCCCACCCGGCAGGCGCGCCGCTCGGCACGCTCGAGTCCGAGGCGCGCGAGGGCGCGGTGCCGCCGGTGCAGAACAGCCCGCGCGTCCCGGCGCACGGCCTGTACGCCGAGCAGCTCAACGGCACCGGGTTCACCGCGCCGCGCGCCGCGAACGCGCGGACCTGGACCTACCGCGTCCGGCCGTCGGCGCACCGGCGCGCGTCGACGCCGCTGTCGCACCCGCGGCTCACCGGCACGTTCGACGCGCCGCCCGCCGTCGACCTCGTCGGGTTCGCGCCGCTGCCGCCGCCCGCGGCCGACGAGCCGACGGACTTCCTCGACGGGCTGACCACGCTGCTCGGCGCCGGCGACGCGCGCGCGCGCCGCGGCTACGCGCTGCACCGCTACGCCGCCAACCGCGGGATGGACGGCCGCGCGCTGTACGACGCCGACGGCGACCTGCTGATCCTGCCCGAGCACGGCGCGCTCACCGTCATGACCGAGCTCGGCCCGCTCGACGTCGCGCCGGGCCAGCTCGCGGTGATCCCGCGCGGCGTGGTGTTCGCGGTGCTGCTGCGCGAGCCGTGGGCGCGCGGCTACGTCGCCGAGCCGTTCGGCCGGCGGTTCCAGCTCCCCGAGCGCGGCCCGCTCGGCGCCAACGGCGGGGTCGACGCGCGCCACCTGCGCGCGCCGGCGGCGTGGTTCGAGGACCGGCTCGCCCCCGACGTGCGCGTCGTCGCCAAGCTCGGCGGTCGGCTCCACGAGGCGTCGCAGGACCACTCGCCGTTCGACGTCGTCGGCTGGCACGGCGACCTCGCGCCGTTCGTCTACGACCTCGCCGCGTTCTGCCCGGTCGCCAACGTCGCGTTCGATCACGGCGACCCGTCGATCTACACCGTGCTGACCGCGCCGCTCGACGAGGCCGGCGCGCACACGCTCGACCTCGTCGTGTTCCCGACGCGGTGGGACGCGACGACCGGGACGTTCCGCCCGCCGTTCTTCCACCGCAACGCGGTCGCCGAGATCAACGGCGTCGTGCGCGAGCCGAGCGGCGGCGCGTTCGCGCCCGGCTGCGTGTTCGTCACGCCGCCGTTCACCGGCCACGGCGTGCACCGCCGCACCGTCGAGCGGATCCGCGGCCTCACCGACGCCCAGGCCGACGCGCCGTTCCACCTGTCCGGCGCGCTGTGGTTCCAGCTCGAGTCGGCGCTGGCGCCGTCGCTGACGCCGTGGGCCGCGCCCCTCGACGACTGGGCGGCGACCTGGGGCAGCCACCGCGGCTACTTCGCGTAGCCGGCCTTGTCGCGCTGCCACGCCGCGAGGTGATCGCGCGCGCGGTTCTGCGCCGGGTCCATCCGCGCGTCGTGATCCGGCCGCTTCGCGGTCAGCTCGATCACGTAGCCGTTGGGGTCGCGCAGGTAGATCGAGTCGATCATCCCGTGGTCCGCGATCCCCCGGACCTCCAGGCCGGCCGCGCGCGCCCGCGCCATCGTCGGCTCGAGCGCCGCGTACGGCACCTCGAGCGCGATGTGCAGGTCGTAGTCGTGCTGCGGCTTGAAGTCGAACGGGCTGTCCGGGACCTCGAAGAACGCCAGGCACGAGCCGTCGTCCATCCGGTAGAACGAGTGCAGCACGTGGGTGTTGCGCCCGCTCTTGGTCTCGGTGATCTCGAACGCGTTGACCAGCGGCAGCCCGAGGAAGTCCTCGTAGAACCGCCGGGTCTCCTCGGAGTCGCGGCAGCGATACGCGTTGTGGTGGAGGCCCTTGATCATGGCGGGCGTCCGATCACAGCCGCGCGAACGGCTTGTCCTTGAGCGAGGCCGCGAAGCCGTACAGCACCTCGTTGACCGACGCCCAGCTCGACAGCTGCTTGACGTTGCCGAGCCAGCGCTGGACGTTGGGCAGGCCCTCGTAGGTGCAGCCGATCAGCTCGCCGGCGGTGACGATGCACCCGCCGAAGTAGTCGGCGATCGTGATCGAATCGCCGCAGGTGTACGGCTTGCTACCGATGATGTGCTTGTCGAGCACGCCGAACCACACCTGGGCCTTGTCCTTGCCCCACGCGATGACGCCCTGGTGGATCTCGTCGGACGGTCGCTTGTGGTGCGGGAACACCTGCGGGTAGAGCAGGCCGTAGGCGAAGTCGCGCATGAACTGGGTGTTGAACCAGTCCATGACCTCGTCGACGCGCGCGCGCTTCTTGAGGTCGGTCGGGTACTCCGGCAGCTCGAACTTCGAGCCCAGGTACTTGAGGATCGCCGAGCTCTCGGTCATCCGGAAGTCGCCGTCCTCGAGGAACGGGACCTGGCGGCTGGGGTTGAGCGCGGTGTACTCGTCCTTGTAGTGCTCGCCGCTGAGGATGTCGACGACATGCTCCTCGACCGGGAGCTTCTTCTCGGCGATCAGCAGGCGGACGGGGCGCGACGCGGTGGACGCGGGGTGCATGTAGAGCTTCATCGGGTTCCCTCCTGGGCGCGGCGGCTGGCCCGCGCGGCCGGAGCATGGCACGGCCGCGCGTGGGCCTAGGACGGGAGCGACGACGATCTGGTTACGCGCACGCCCGCGGGGGTGCGGCGCTGACGGGGCACGTCACGCGCGCGGGCCGGCGCCGCGCTGGGCGTCGACCGCGCGCTCGGCCGCGAGCCAGTCCTCGAGCTCGCCGCCCGGGGCGAACCCGCGCTGCTCGGCGAGGTAGTACGCCCGCTCGGCGATCTGCTGTGTCCGGTCGCCGGACGGCGCGGCGACGGGCGTGGCGTCGGGCGCGGCGGTGGGCGCGGTCGCCTCGGCGGCGCGCACGAGCTTCGGACGAGACGTGGTGGACGGCTCCCTGGTCTTCCCCATGGGCGACATCCTGCACCCGTTCCAGGGCGCCCGTCTTGACGCGGGGTGCGTTTCTGCGGCGGCGTGATCGTGACGCGCTCGTGACGTGGGCGTGCTCACCGCGTCAGCATGCTCTCGATCGCGATGCCGACGCCCGCGAGGCTCTCGCCGGCGATCAGCCCCGCGGCGATCACGACGATGAACCGCACGCTCCACCGCGGGCTCGCCCGCCCGACGACGGCGGCGACGATCGCGCCGAAGCACATCGAGATCGCGTTGTACGCGGGCAGCACGAACGCCAGGCCGATCGCCGACGGGCTCGGCACCGCGCGCCGCGCCGCCTTCGGCAGCGTCTTCTCCAGCACCGCGAGCACGACGCCCGCCACGCCCGCGATCAGGATCGCCCACGCCGCGCCGCCGGGCATCGCGTGGAACCCCTCCTTGAACACCTCGGCGACCGCCTTCCACGTCGCCACCGCCGGCGCCGGCCACTCCTCGGTGAGCAGCATCGTCTTCGGATCCGGGATCAGGATCAGGTAGGCGGCGCTGCCGATGCACGCGCCGGCGAGCGCGCCCATGACCTGGGCGAGCGCCTGGTAGCGCGGCATCGCGCCGAGCAGGTAGCCGGCCTTCATGTCGTGCATCAGATCCGCGCACTGGCTGGCCGCGCCCCCGGTGACGTTGGCGGCCATCAGGTTCGGCGCGACCTGGCCCGGCGCGAGCGCGCCGAACATCAGCTGGGTCACCTTGCCCATCGCGCCGATCGGCGTGACGTTGGTCTCGCCGGAGACGCGCCCGGCCACGACCGCGAGCACGAACGACACCAGCACGCCGAGCACCGCGACCGGCAGGAAGATGTCGAACAGGATCACCTGCAGCGTCACCGACAGCGCGACCGCGGCGACCGCGCCGCGCA
>WYBA01000501.1 GCA_011526095.1 Myxococcales bacterium
CCGCCCGACGCCGCCCCCTGGAGCGACGCGACGCCCGACGCCGCGCCCGCCGACGACGCGGCCGCGCCGCCCGACGCCGCCGGCGCGACCCACGCGCCCGTCGACTTCGCGCCGCTGGCCGGGAGCTTCGGCGGCCTCGCCGGCTACGTCCACGTCCCGGCCGGCCTCGGCGTCGGCGAGCCGCGGCCGCTCGTCGTCGTGCTCCACGGCTGCTGGGAGGACGCCGCGGTCCACGCCGCCAACGCCGGGTGGAACGACGTCGCCGACGCGCGCCGGCTCTACGTCGTCCACGCCGAGGAGCCCGCGCAGGTCCAGCAGTGCCTCGACTGGTGGAGCGCGACGTCGCAGGCCGGCGGCGGCGACGCGGCCGGCGTGCTGGCGATGATCGACGCCGTCTCGGCGACGTGGTCGATCGATCCCGCGCGCGTCTACGTCGTCGGGTTCTCGTCGGGCGCGGCGCTCGCGGTCAACCTGCTCGCGACCTCGCCCGATCGTTTCGCCGGCGGCGTCGTCCACGCCGCCCTGCCCTACCGCGGCTACACCGGCACGGACGTCGGGACGCTCGGCTACATCTTCACCGAGCACGACCAGACGCCGGCGGCGCGCGCCGCGGTCATGCCCGGCCCCGGCCCGTACCCGCCGGTGCTCGCGTTCGTCGGCGACGCCGACGCGACCGTCCACCCGAGCTACACCCGCGAGCTGGTCGAGCAGTGGACCGACGCCCAGGGCGCCGACGCCGTCGCCGACGCCGAGGGCGCGCTCAAGCCGGGCCACGCCGGCCACGTCCTGCGCACCTACCGCGCGTCCGACGGCCGGACGGTGATCGCCACCGTCACGATCGCCGGCATGGCCCACGGCTACGCGGTCGATCCCGGCGGCGCGGGCGACGACGCCGGCGGCGGCGCGAGCGCGAGCCTACCGGGCAAGCCGGCCTACGGCCGCGACGTCGGGCTGTGGTCGAGCCACCACGCCGCGGCGTGGCTCGGCCTGTGACGCGCCGCCGTCACCCGCGCTGGGCGATCCGCTCGAGCTTGCCGGCGAGCGGCAGCCGGTAGAACCGGCGCAGCTCGGCGAGCATCTCCGGCACGCGCGCCGTCGCGACGTAGCGCCGCTCGAGCGCCGCGGCGTAGCGCTGGGCGTTGTCGTTGGCGACCTTGTAGCGGTCGCGCTCCTCGGCGTCGAGGTCGGGCTCGTAGGCGAACTGCTCGAACAGGCGCCGCCGCCACACCACCGACGCCTCGCGGTCGGCGTCGGCGAGCAGCACGCACGTGACGTACTTGTCGACCTCGGCCTGCAGCTCGAGCTCGAGCGCGCTCACGGCGCGCTCGGCGCGCGCGCACCACACCGTGTAGACGAAGTGGCTGACGCCCTCGAGCGCGAGCAGGAAGTCGGCGGTGTTCGACGCGTCGAGCCGGCGCGCCGGGTCGCGGCGCTCGAGGTTGGCGAGCGCGTGCCCGCACACGAACAGCGCGATCGACACCTCGCCGCCGTCGTCGGCGACGAGCAGCTGCTCGCGCGCGGCCCGCGCCGGGGCGATCGCGTCGCGCGTCGCCTCGTCGACGACGAAGTCGCTGACGGCGACGCCGGTCGCGATCCGGTACAGCGCCTCGAGCCCGCCCTGCAGCCGGGTGAGCGTGGCCGACATCTACTGCAGCGTCCCGACCGGGTCGACGAGCACCCCGAGCGCCTTGAGCTTCTTCTCGACCCAGGCGTCGCGGGTGCGCAGCCACTGCTCGTACAGGCTGACGACGTCGGCGCCGGCGAAGTCGCAGCGCCGCCGCACCTCGCCGAGCACGTCGACGAACCGCGGGAACTTCTCGGACAGCTCGCGGTAGACGTCGGTCAGCGAGCCGTTCGACGTGCCGATCTGGCCCGCGAGCTCGGCGTAGGCGCGGCTGCCGAGGCCGACGTAGTAGTCGACGTCGACCAGCTTGTGGCCGAGCGACTCGGCGAAGAACCCGCTGACGTAGAGCGAGGTGTCGCCGACCTCCTTGAGCTGCTTGAACCGCTCGGCCGGCTCGGCCGCGGCGCTGCCGGCCAGCTTCATCACCAGCGGCTCGTCCGTGATCCGGGCCTGCGCGAACTCGCCGAGCAGCGAGACCAGGTACCACTCGGTCGTCTCCGCGGCGTCCAGGTGGACCGCCTCGAGCGCGTCCGTCACGACCTCGTGGAAGAACCCATCGACCGACACAATCGGGGAAACATCCATACTTCCGTTATCGGGCGGATCCGCGCCGTTTCAAGTTTCGCCTGCGTTTCCAGGGGCTTGACGGCGCTCCCGGGCGCGTGTGGCCGTGCAGGCCGAGGTCGCACCTCTGGCTACCCTGCCCGACCAGGTAGTCCCCAGCGATTTCCCAGAAGTAGGGGGTTGCGCGTCCACTGACCGGGCTTAGTATGCGCGCCGTTAGCACTCGCCCCGAGTGAGTGCTAGCAAAGTTCGCTCACACAGACACAGCACAGGAGACGAGGACCATGAACGTTCGTCCGCTGCAGGACCGGCTGCTGGTGCGCCGGGTCGAAGAAGTCGAGACCACCAAGGGCGGGATCATCATCCCGGACTCCGCGAAGGAGCGCCCGCTCGAGGGCAAGGTCGTCGCCGTCGGCAACGGCAAGCGCCTCGAGGACGGCACGCTGGTCGCGCTCGACGTCAAGGCGGGCGACCGGATCCTGTTCGGCAAGTACGCCGGGACCGAGATCAAGGTCGACGGCGTCGAGCACCTCATCCTGCGCGAGGACGAAGTCCTCGGCGTCATCGAGTGATCCGCGAGTGATCTGAGCCAGGCCCCAAGGAGACATCAATGAGCGCCAAGGAAATCATCTTCGACGAGCGCGCCCGCGCGCGCGTCCTCGCCGGCGTCGACACCCTCGCCAACGCGGTCAAGGTCACCCTCGGCCCGCGCGGCCGCAACGTCGTGATCGAGAAGTCGTGGGGCGCCCCCACGGTCACCAAGGACGGCGTCACCGTCGCCAAGGAGATCGAGCTCGAGAACAAGTTCGAGAACATGGGCGCGCAGATGGTCAAGGAGGTCGCCTCCAAGACGTCTGACAACGCCGGCGACGGCACGACGACCGCCACGGTCCTCGCCCAGGCGATCTTCCGCGAGGGCAGCAAGCTTGTCGCGGCCGGTCACAACCCGATGGACCTCAAGCGCGGCATCGACCTCGCGGTGGGCAAGATCGTCGACGCGCTCAAGGCGCAGTCGAAGGACACCAAGGACCGCAAGGAGATCGCGCAGGTCGGCACGATCAGCGCGAACGGCGACGAGGCGATCGGCGAGATGATCGCCGAGGCGATGGAGAAGGTCGGCAAGGAGGGCGTGATCACGGTCGAGGAGGCCAAGACGCTGTCGAGCGAGCTCGACGTCGTCGAGGGCATGCAGTTCGACCGCGGCTACCTCTCGCCGTACTTCGTCACCGACGGCGAGCGCATGGTCGTCGCGCTCAAGGACGCGTACGTCCTCACCCACGAGAAGAAGATCAGCAACATGAAGGAGCTGCTCCCGCTCCTCGAGCAGGTGGCCAAGAGCGGCCGCCCGCTGCTGATCATCGCCGAGGACGTCGACGGCGAGGCGCTCGCGACGCTGGTCGTCAACAAGCTGCGCGGCACGCTCCACGTGTGCGCGGTCAAGGCGCCCGGCTTCGGCGACCGCCGCAAGGAGATGCTCAAGGACATCGCCGTCCTCACCGGCGGCCAGGCGATCACCGAGGACCTCGGGCTCAAGCTCGAGAACGTCACGCTGGCGGACCTCGGCACCGCCAAGAGCATCACGGTCGACAAGGACAACACGACGATCGTCGACGGCGCCGGCAAGAAGGCGGACATCGACGCGCGGGTCAAGACGATCCGGATGCAGGTCGAGGAGACCACGAGCGACTACGACCGCGAGAAGCTCCAGGAGCGCCTCGCCAAGCTGGTCGGCGGCGTCGCCGTGATCAAGGTCGGCGCGGCCACCGAGGTCGAGATGAAGGAGAAGAAGGCGCGCGTCGAGGACGCGATGCACGCCACGCGCGCGGCCGTCGAGGAGGGCATCGTCCCCGGCGGCGGCGTCGCGCTGATCCGCGCGCAGAAGGCGCTCGAGGACCTCAAGCTCAACGAGGAGCAGATGTTCGGCGTGTCGATCATCCGCCGCGCGGTCGAGGAGCCGCTGCGCCAGATCTCGACCAACGCGGGCACCGACGGCTCGATCGTCATCGCCAAGGTCAAGGAGGCCTCGGGCGCGTTCGGCTTCAACGCCGCCAAGCTCGAGTACGAGGACCTGATCGCGGCCGGCGTGATCGACCCGACCAAGGTCGTGCGCACGGCGCTGCAGAACGCGGCCTCGGTCGCGGGCCTGCTGCTGACGACGGACGCGATGATCGCCGAGAAGCCCAAGAAGGACGCGCCGGCGGCCGGTGGCCACAGCCACGGCGGCGGCGGCATGGGCGGCATGGGCGGCATGGGCGGCATGGACTTCTGATCGGCTGATTCGAAGCCACGCCAGGTTCGAGGGCCGGCGATCCCCGCGCGGGGGTCACGGCCCTCGCGCCGTTTCGGGGCGCGCGCCCGGGCGGCTACAGCCCGAGGTCGGCGATGCAGTCGTACTGCTCCTGCGCCGACTCGCGCGTGGCGTGGCCCGAGGCCGCGTCGCACGCGAAGTGGTCCTCGACGCAGCGGTAGGTCGCCTGGTTGGCGTCGCTGGCCGCGACGCCCGGGTCACCGACCCGGACGATCTGCGCCAGGCACTGGTCGCGCTCGGCGCCGGTGAGGTGCTCGCAGCACGTCTCCTGCTTCGACGTCGCCTGCTGGTAGCTGTCGGTGTGACGGCCGCCGCACGCGGCCAGCGCGGCGAGCGCGAGGGCGGCGGCCGCGGCGTGGCGACCGCGCCACCGTGTGGCAAGGGCCGGCGTGGACCGGCGTTCACGACGCGGGGGGAGATCGGCGGGGGACGCGGCGGAAGTCGAGGCGTTGCGGCGATGCATGCCCGGCGTCCTCGCAACGCGCGGGCCAGCGCGTTGCGCGCGCCCGGCGGCCTGGCCGTTGCACTGGGCGCCGTCCATGCGTCGCGTCGCGATCGTCTCTCTATCGATGTCGCTGGTGGCGTGCGGGGCGCGCTACCGCACCGAGACCCTCGGCACGGGCACCGCGGTGGCGGTGGCATCCGAGGGGAGCGTGACGGGCGCCCCCGGCGCCGGCGGCGTCACCGTGCCGGCGCCCGGGCTCCACGAGGTGCGGTGGACGATCGCGGTGCCGCGCGCGATGGAGGTGCGCTGGACGGTCGCGTGCGGCGGCGGCGACGCGGTGGAGGGCGTGGCGGGCGAGACGCACGACGCGTACACGGCGCGCCGGCTCGCCGAGCTGCGCGCCGCGCGCGACCGCGAGCGCGCCGCGGTGGCGTCGCTGACAGGCGCGGTGCTCGGCGGCGTCGGCGCGAGCGCGGGCGCGTCGACGCCGGCGGGCGAGGCGCGCGCCGAGGTCGCCGTCGACGGCCAGGCCGCGGGCGACGCGGTGGCCGCGGCGGTGGTGAGCGACGAGGTCGCGCTGCCGCCGGGCGACGTCGGCGCGGGGACGTACCGCGGGCGCGTCGAGGTGGTGGCCGCGGGCGCCGGCGCCTGCACGATGACGCTGGCCGACGCCGACGGCGCGACCGGCACGTTCGAGGTGATCCGCCGCGTCGACCTCGCGGCCGAGCGCCGCGCCGCGCGCGCGGAGGTGCGGGCCGCGGCCGGCGCGGCCCGCGCCCAGGTGGCCGCGACGCTGGTGGCGTACGGCGCGGATCCCGGGCGGCGCGTGCGCGCGGCGGCCGAGGCCCAGGCGCGCGTCGACGCCGAGGCGCAGGCGCGCCTCGAGGTCGAGTGGCGCGCGCGGGCCGAGGCCGAGGCCGAGCTGCGGATCGAGGCCGAGGCGCGCGCGCGGCTGTGGGCCGCGGCGGTCGACGTCCGCGGCGCGCAGCTCGCCTACCTGGCAGGCGTGTGCGGCGCGGACCCGGGGCACCGCGCGCGCGTCGCGGCGGCGCGCCTGCGGGCCGAGGCCGACGCGCGGGCCGAGGCGGCGCGGCGCGTGCGCGTCGCGCGGCAGCTCGAGGAGGATCGCCGCTACCAGGTCGCGCTGGCGGTGCGCGCGGACGTCGTCGCGTACCTCGAGTGGCTCGGCGCGCGGCCGCGGCCGCCGATGCCGCCACCGCTGGACGAGCAGTACGGCGAGCCGCCGGTGGCCGACGCGGTGTGGGTCGCCGGCGAGTGGGTGTGGCTCGGCGGCGCCTGGGTCTGGCTCGACGGCGGCTGGTCGGTCGCGCTGGACGTCGGCGGCGGCGCGCGCCCGACCGTGGTCGATCACCGCGACGGCGGCGGCGCCGGTGGCCATGCCGGCCGGGCGCGGGTCGAGGATCATCGCGACGCGCCGACGCCGACGCCGACGCACGACGAGCGGCCGACGACGCGGGACCACCGCGACGACGGGACGCAGGCTCCGACGCGGAAGGATGACGAGCGGCCGCGGACGAGGGACCACCGCGACGACGCGCGCGGCGGCGATGACAATGATGACGATGGCCGCGTGCGGCGCCGTGACCATCGGTGAGGACGCGGCGGCGCGCTGGAGCACCGCCACGCTCAGTTCCTGGGCGTCGCTAGCTCGCGCGCCCGCGCCACCAGCCGACGCGCCCGCGCCGCGATCACCGGATCGCGCACGATCGGGACCGTCTGGTCGAGCTTGTCGGCGAAGTAGCCGAGGGCGTCCGCATTCCCGACCTCCTCGAGCCGCGCGTCGAGCCGGTCGAAGATCCGGCCGACGAGCGCGGTGTCCACATCAGGTTCTGCCGCACGTAGCACGTCGGATTCACCAACGATCGCCAGTCCGAAGGGCTCGACGGCGGCGCGGTCACGGAGCACCTCAGCGAGCGACGCGCCTGCGCCTGGCGGGATCATCCCTCCGCGGATCACCGGGCCAGCGCCGAAGAAGTGAACCTCCCGGAGCATGCGTGCGTCGTTGCGCGACGACGCCCAGCGTGACGCACGATGTGTCGCGGAGACGAGCTGCGCGACCTGGCGCGCGTCACCGTCATCGAACACGGCGCGCTGGAGCCGCCGAAACTCGGCGAGTAGCTGCCGCCGTTCTGCCTCCGAGCCCGCAGGTCGATCGCGACGCTCCGCGAGCCGGCGTTCGATCGAGCGCTCGACGTCGCGCGGAAGCGCCGCAACCTCCGGGGCCTGATCGCGCAGCCGGCGGAGTTCCTCGACGAGGGACTCGGGATACGTGTCGGCGTCTACCGCGGCCTGCAGCACCACCACCAGCGACCGCCCGCCTCCCACCGGCACCCGTCCCTCGGCGATCATCCGGCGGACATCGGCCAGCAGCGCCGACAGGGCCGCGCCATCCCCACGCGCCGCGGCGGTACGCGCCGCGCGTGCCAGCGCGGCCATCGCGCGGGCAGGCGCCGACGGCACGAACCACCGCCCCGTAACCACGAACGCCGCAGCAGTGACGAGCCCCCCCAGCGTCACCGAGGTCCACCAGACCGCCGACCATGCGGCGATCGCCGCGACCAGCGCCACGCGCGCCCGCCCCACCCGGAGGTGCCCGCGCGCCGGGATCGCCCGCCCGATGTACCGGCGGTATGCGTCCAACTCACCGCGCGCGCGCAGCTCCAGGAGCACGTCTGCCGCGGCCCGCGCATCAACTCCGTGCACGAGCCGCGCGCGCAGCAGCGTCTGGTACACCTCCAGCCACGCCGCGCCAGAGGTCAGCGCGTGCGCGGCGATGCACCGCTGTCGCTCAGGCCGCTGGTCGAGGTGGAAGAACGACAACGCGCGGCTCCAGCCTAGTCCAGTGCCTCCGCCACAGCATCTCGGCCCTCTTTCACCAGCTGCTCGATCGTGCGAGCAGCCCCCTCGGCCGTCTTCAGCTCTCTCAGGAGCTGCTCGATCGCCGCCCGCAGCCCGACCTTGAGCTTCTCGCGCGTCTCGCTCTTGAGTGGGTCCAGACTGACGTTGAAGTAGTTCGTCCCGTGCTGGTGCCAGTCACGAAGCTTCGTATCGAGGCCGTAGCCCTCGATGTACCGCGCATACTGCTCCCACGCCGCGTGCTCGACCAACTGCTCCTCGATGTCCGGCCCCAACGCGCCCTCGAATCGGCCCCGGTTCCTGGACACGAACGTCGCGTACACGTCCGCCCCCCGCTTGAGGTGAATCGCGAGCTGCTCCAGCAAGTCTCCGCGGAGCTCCGATGCGTCGCTCGACTGGCCCGACGTCCTGGCCGCCGACACGAATGCGTCGAGCCCAGTCCGCGCCAGGGCGTAAGCCGCGTCGGCCTTCGGCCAGTCGTTATCCTCAAGGAAGTCCCGCACGTCCTCCCTCACGTCCTCGAACACGACGAGCACCCGCAGCTCGCTCGCGAACAGGGCACGATAGGCGTTCGCCCGGACGCCCATCCGGGAATTGACCGCCTGCCACTGTGTGATGAGCGGCCCCAACGCGGACTTCACACCGGACACGATCGTATCGACGGTGACGTTGCCGGTCGATATGTCGGACAACTCCGACTCTGCCAGCTTCTTCACCTGCTCGGCGAGGAGCTCGGCGGTGTCAGCATGAGCCTCGGCCGCTTCTCGAAGCACCTTGGCGTAGTCCTCACGGATCTCCGCGGTCAACGCTGCAGCCTTGGCATCGAACTGTTCGTCGTCCTGTTTCAGCCGCAGCCACTTGGCGTCAAGTGCGTCCGTCATGTGGGCAAGGCGCACCTGGATCGTGACGATCTGGTCTCGCGCGTCGGCGACACCGATGCCGATGAGCCCCTGGTAGAACGTCGCTTCCTGCATCGAGAACACGCTTGAGAAGCCAAGGGCGCCGATCGAGACGTCGTCGATGTCATCGAGCGCTCGGTCGAGGACCTGGCTGGCGCCGATCGCACACACGGCGGCGCGGTCCCGGAACGTCGCTTGCTGCGCTGCCTCGTCCGTCTTCGCGACCACCGCGATCAGCCCCTCGAAGCAGTCCTCCCGCCCACCGAAGTACGTCTCGAGTGCCTTCTCGAGTGCAGCGCGCTCGGCGTCGGTCATCGTAGCCTTGTCCAGCTCTGACATCGCCTCGCTCTTGCGAGCACCGTAGTCGGCAAGAACCTCATCCGGCGCGCTGGCGACCAGCAGCGCCAGGATCACGCAGACGCGCCTCCGTTGCGGCAATCTCAGGTTCCTCATCAGATTCCCCTCTGATCGGTGATCCGCCACGGGCCACCGTCGATTCGCTGCAAGGTCCACACGCGCTTCATCTCGACGCCGGTGACCGGCCGATAGCCCTCGGGGAACTTGCCGATGTGCTCGACCTCGACGAGGACCTGGTCGATGACAGGCGCCCCCTCGAACTCCTCCCCGCTCGTGAGCCGCTGGACGAGCCCCTCGTCGGCCACCTCGACGTCGTAGACGTCGTCGAGGATCACGCGACGCGCGCGGACCCAGTCGTCGGGACCACCGCGGTTCCACGCCGGGTAGTAGGCGAATCGGCCGCCGCCATGGTCGGACAAGTACCAGGGCGCGTACAGCTCGCTCCACGCCTGCTGGTCGCCGACCTTGAGTGCGGCGAACGCGGCCCGCATGATCTGACTCGGTGTGGCGCGAGGCCCGGGCGGGGCGCCCCCACCGACCGCCGTCAGAGCGTCCTGCCCCGCGAACCGTGCCTCCTGCTCGTCCCCAGAGCCGACATCGACGAACATCGCGCCGCCGACGGTCGCGCCGACCACCTCCACCTCGAGCCCCGTCACCGCTACGTCGCCGAGATAGCGCAGCGACGGCGCCCCGGTGATCCGGCCGATCAGCTCGTAGGTGTTGCCCAGCTTCGGACTGACCTGCTCGCGGTAGCGGTGCTCGGCGAGCAAGACGCGACCGAACGGCGTCGAGCGGGAGTCCACAAAGTAGTATCCGCGCTGACGATCGCCCGCAGCGAGATAGCCGTGGCCCCCCTCGGAGATCCAGTTGCGATTGGTCATCGCCGGCAGGACGATGATCTTGCCACGCACTCTGTCGAGGTTCCCCGCGATCGGATCGACGGCCGGGAACGGTTCGATCAAATCCTGTCGATGCGCAGCCAAGAATACCTCGCGCCCGGATCTCGCCGCTTCTGCGACGTCGGCGGCGCGCTGCTCGCCAAGCCGACGGTACTCGAGATCGGCGGCCGTGAAGGTCCGCTCGGCACCCAAGAGGACGTCATGGACCAACTGCCAGTCCGCCGTCGTGGTCACGGCGAACGGTCCAGGGTAGTGGGCGGTCAGGTGATCGATGCGGGGCTTCTGCGCGCGTATGGCCTCGAGCGCGGTTCGGTTGTTGACACCGTGACGTCGGAATCCCCCGTCCAGGATCCGGCTGGTGTCCTGAACGAAGCGTTCGTACCAGCTCGCCCATGCTGCATCGAAGCCGTCGTTGCCCAATCGCGGTGGACCACCCGGAGCGAGCGCCGGCCGCCCGTCGTCAGCGTAGTAGAAGCGCTCGGCTCGCAGTGCCCCCGTGACATCGAAGGTCTTGCCCTTCCGCCAGACGTGCAGCGTGACCATGCGACCATCCGCTGCACCGCGCTGCGCCCAGTACGACGACTCGGCGTAGTTGCCGATCGCCGTGCCATGGGCGAGCAACTCCTTTCGCTCGCCGCGTGTGTAGACGTGAGCGTCGATGCCAACGATGCGATCCCCGATACGCAGTTCCGTCCCCCGAAAGCCACTGTCCCAGGCGATCCACGTGACCCGGAATCCATACGGGCCAATGTCGCGCTCCTCGGCTGACTCCTCGGTCGTCACCAACCCGGACACGATCGAGGCGGACCTCTTCGACATGTCGCCCCCCTCCTTCCCCATCAGCTTCGACAACTGCGACGGGATGCACCCCGCGGCCGTGGCGACCAAGCTGATTACCATCGCGATACGGAACACACCCACGATGGCGGTTTGCGTACCACGTGCGGACGAAGTGGAGCGAGCCCAGGATCTGGCAAACACGAGCACGGCCCCGGGGATGAGCGGAGGCGGAGACGGGACCGGAGACGGAGACGGAGACGGAACCGGAGACGGAGACCGAAACGGCTAGCTGCTCAGTCGACGTCCTTGCACTTGCGGATCTCGTCGGCGGTCTTGGCGTCCTGGAAGCACTTCACCTGGGCGTCGTTGTCGGCGGAGCGGCACTGGGCGATGCAGTGGTCGATCCCCTTCTGCAGGGTCTCGTGGAACTCCGACTCCTTGCTGGCGCGGAACGCGGCGCGCTCGGCCTCGGGCAGCGTCGCCGCCTCCTTCTCGACCTCGTCCCAGTACAGCAGGCGGTTGGCGTTGCGGCACGCCTTGTCGCACTCCTGCACCGACGGCTTCTGGCAGGCCGACGCCCCGGCGGCGAGGGCGAGCGTGGCGACGAGGGCGAGCAGGCGGGTGCGCATGCGGGGTGGGTATCACCGCGCCCCAGGGCGTTCAAGTGCGACCGCGTGTCGCTACTCGTCGCTCGCCCAGGTCAGCCCGGCGTGGACGACGTGGCGGCGGAACGCCAGGTCGTCGCCCGACAGCGAGTCCGCGGTGAACGCCCATCGAGCCTCGGCCGCGAGGCCGCGCCCGAGCCGGCGCGACACCCGCAGCGCGATCGCGGAGCGGTTCTCGTCGTCGATCGACGTGAACGTCTGGCTGACGACGTCGCGCGCGAGCAGCAGCGGATCGAGGTACTGGTCGAGCTGCAGCGTGACCCCGCCGGTGGCGTAGAGCGCGCCGGGCAGCTCGAGCGTGGCCGACGCCGCGAGCCGGTGGCGCACGAGCGACTGGCCGTAGCTCGACGAGTCGTTGACCGTGAGCTGGTACGAGCCCGACGCGACGACGTCGCCGGTGTAGGTCGCCTCGACGGCGGCGACGTGGTGGAGATCGGCGCGCCGCTCCGACGTCGGCACGAAGCACGCCGGCGCCACCGGCTCGCCCGGGGCGCAGCCGTTGGTGAACGCGACCCCGCGGTAGCCGCGCTGCTCGAGCCGCCACGCCAGCGCCAGGTCGATCGTCGCCTCGGTGTCGTCGCCAGCGAGCCCGAGGTCGGCGAGATCGCCGAGGTCGGCGAGCGCCGCCAGATCGGCCGGCTCGCCCGCGCGCCGCCACACCGTCGTGACGTAGCGCGCGCCGACCGCCGCGCCGCGCCAGTCGAAGTCGGCGTCGGGCTTGTACGTGAAGTCGCGCGCGCCCGCGGTCACCGCGAACCGCCCGTCGCCGTCGCCGCGCAGCACCAGCAGCGCGTCGGCGGCCGCGAGCGTGTAGGTGCGCGCGCCCTCCGCGAGCAGCGCCGCGGCGTCCGCCACGCTGACGCGGACGCCGGCGCGGGCGCGGCGCGCGCCGAGCGCCCGGTCCCACCGTGCGTCGAGGCTGGTCGCCGCGACGTCCTCGCCGCGCTCGTCGGCGCCGACGACGCGCGCCTGGAGGCCGGCGTTGATCGCATAGCGGCCCCACCCGTCCCGGTCCCCCGCGCCCTCGACGCGCGCGCCGGCGCGCCCGACCGGCGCGGCGACCGCCATCGTCCCGCCGGGCGCGTCAGGATCGACCTCGACGCGGTAGACGTTGGAGTCCCACTCGAGGCCGGCCTCGGCCTCGGCGCGCCACCGCTCGGCGCGCGCCGGCGCCGCCGCCAGCGGCAGCGTCGACACGGCGATCACGGCGGCGACCCTCACGTGCCCAACGGTACTACTCGGCCAGCTCGCGCGCGCGCTGCTCGATCTCCTGGCGGCGCTTCTTGAGCGCGTCGAGCCGCTGCTGGACCTTGCCGCGGGCGCGCTCGGCCGCCGCCGCCTTGGTCGACGGGTCGCTGGACCGCTCGGCCTTGCGCAGCGCGTCCACGGTGTCGGCGTCGACGACGTCGGACAGCACGACCGCGGGGTCGCCCTCGAACTCGCCGCCGCCGCTCGACGGATCGGACAGGCCGTCGTCGGCGTCGCCGTCCTGCGGCGCTGGCGCGCCCTCGTCGTCGGCCGCGGTCTCGGCGTCGCCGCGCGCGCCGCTGCCGCCGGTGGTGCGGCGCGGCTGCTCGCCGTCGCGCGACGCCAGCTCGTCGGCGCGCTCGTGCTGCTTGCGCAGCTCGGCCTGCTTGCGGAACCGCGCGGCCTGGCGCTCGAGGCTCGCGATCTGGCGGGCGAGCTCGGCCTCGCTGTCGCGCAGCGCGCGCGCCTGGGCCTCGAGCTCCTCGGGGTCCGCGAGCGGATCGATCTCGTCGTCGGGGATGACGATCTTCTTCGCCTTCTTCGCCGGCGCGATCGCGCGCGCGGCCGCCGCGCGCGCCTTGGTCAGCGCCGCCTTGCGCCCGGCGCCGCCCGCCGCGAGCTCCTTGTCGATCGCGGCGATCATCGCCTTGCGATCCTTGTAGAGCTGCGCGTCGAGGATGATCAGCTCGCGGCTGGCCTTCGACAGCTTGTTCGCCGTGGCCTGCGACGCCGTCAGCTTCGACCGCAGCGCGCGGTCGCGCCGCCACGACGCCTTCTGGCGCTTGAGCTTGTCGATCTCGGCGAGCTCGGCCTGGTACTGCTTGTCGAGCTTGCCGCGCGCCGCGAGCAGGCGCGTGCGCTCCTGCTCGCCCCGCTTGACCTTGGCCATCGCGGCGTCGGTCCGCTCGCGGGTCGCCGCGTCCGCCTGGGCGTCCGCCTGGGCGTCCGCCTGGGCGACGACCTTGGCGCGGCGCGCCCGCGGCCCCGCGTCCGCCGGGTGGACGGCGCCCGCCGCGCCCAGCGCGATCAGCGCGGCGACGACGACGGTGGTGAGGCGGGTGGAGCGCGGCACGGTGACGAGCCAGGAGATAGCACGGGACATGCCACGGCTAACTGGTCGGACTCCCTCGGTGTGGGCGCGCGCCCACCGTCACGATCCACGGCAGTCGCCACGCCCGCGTCACGGAAAACTGAGGCCGTCGATTCCGGACGTTCCCTTTGAATATCCGTCGACTACCCGATGTGGCAGGCACGGCGGCCGCGCCAGGCTCACTCGATCTTGTACTTCTCGAGCTTGTAGTAGAGCGCCGAGGTCTTCACGCCCAGCAGCCGCGCGGTCTCGGTCTTGACGCCCTTGGCCTTGGCGTACGCCTTGAGGATGAGCTGGCGCTCGAGGTCGTCGAGGATCTCCGGCAGCGACATCTCGCGCGGGATCTCGAGCTGGTCCTCCGCGGTCGCGGGCCCCTGGAGGAACTGCGGCAGCGCGGCGGTGCCGATGTGCTCGCCCTCGGCGAACACCAGCGCCTGCTCGATCGCGTTCTCGAGCTCGCGGACGTTGCCCGGCCAGTGGTACGCCATCAGCCGGCCGAGCGCCGCGTCGGCGATCCCGCGGACCCGCGCGTTGGTCCGCGACGCGAGCTTGTCGACGAAGTGCTGCGCCAGCAGCGGGATGTCCTCGCGGCGCTCGCGCAGCGGCGCGATCCGCAGCGGCACGACGTGCAGGCGGTAGTAGAGGTCCTGGCGGAACCGGCCCTCGGCGACCTCGCGGTCGAGATCCTTGTTGGTCGCCGACACGACGCGCACGTCGACCTTGATCGGCGCCTCGCCGCCGACCCGCTCGAACTCGTGCTCCTGCAGCGCGCGCAGCAGCTTGACCTGCATCGACGGCGGCACGTCCCCGACCTCGTCGAGGAACAGCGTGCCGCCGTCGGCGAGCTCGAACCGGCCGAGCTTGGTCTTGATCGCGCCGGTGAACGCGCCCTTCTCGTGGCCGAACAGCTCGCTCTCGAGCAGCGTCTCGGTCAGCGCCCCGCAGTTGACCTTGATGAACGGGCCCTTCGCCCGCCGCGACAGCCGGTGGATCGCGCGCGCCACCAGCTCCTTGCCGGTGCCGCTCTCGCCGGCGATGTACACGACGGTGTCGCTCGGCGCGACCTTCTCCACCGCCCGGCGCAGCGCGATCATCTTGTCGGACGTCCCGACGAGCTCGTCGAACCGGCGATCGGCCTCGGCGGCGTGGTACTCGCCGATCGCCTCGGCCTTCTTGCGCGCGCGCCGCGCCGCGCACAGCTCGAGCGCGCGCTCGACCTTGAGCCGCACGACCTCGGGCTGGAACGGCTTGGTGATGAAGTCGAACGCGCCGAGCTTCATCGCCTCGACCGCGGTCTCGACCGTGCCGAACGCGGTGATGATCAGGATCGGGACGTCGGGATCGAGCGCGGCGATCGCCTTGAGCACGTCGACCCCGCTCATCCCGTCCATCTTGAGGTCGGTGATGACGAAGTCGGCGCGCCGCGCCTTGAACGCGTCGACGCCGGCGGCGCCCGACGCCGCGGTGACGACGTCGTGGCCGAGCTTCTTGATCGTGTGGGCGAGGCCCTCGCGGATCGTGTCGTTGTCGTCGATGACGAGGATCGTCGGCATGGTCAGCGCCCCGGCAGTGTCACACGGAAGCAGGTCCGGCCGCCGCCCGAGGTGACCTCGACCCGGCCGGCGTGGTCGTGGACGATCTCGCGCACGAACGCCAGCCCCAGGCCGGTGCCCTTCTCGCGCGTGGTGAAGAACGGCTCGAAGATGCGCTCGCGCTGGTCGGGCGGGATCTCCGGGCCGCGGTTGTCGACCTCGATCTCGACGACGTCGTCGCGCCGCACGGCCGCCAGCCGGACGTCCGCGGCGCCAGCGCCGTCGCCGCGCGCCGCCGCCTCGCCGCGCGCCGCCGCCTGGACCGCGTTCTGCGCCAGGTTGAGCACCGCGCGCCGCAGCTGGGTCGCGTCGGCGTCGACCCGCGGCGCCGGGTCGGCGACCTCGACCGCGATCCGCAGCCCGGCGCGCTCGGCGTCGGCGGCGATCAGGTCGCGGACCTCGGCGAGCAGGCCGCCGAGGTCGACGTCGCCGCGCTGCAGCGGCGGCCGTCGCGCGTAGTCGAGGAACTCGCCGACGACGCGCTCGAGGTAGCCGACCTCGCGCGCGATCTTGGCGGCGTGCGCGGCGCGCTCGTCGCCCGCCAGCTCGTCCTGGAGGATCGACGCGAACAGCGTCATCCCGGCGAGCGGGTTGCGCACCTCGTGGGCGATCCCGGCGAGCATCTGCTGCATCCGCGCGTCACGCTCGCGCAGCTGGCCGCGCATCCGGTCCATCGTCGCGGCCAGCACGCCGAGCTCGTCGCGCGAGCCGCGACCGACGCCGCGACCGCCCTCGGCGTCGACCGGCGTGTCGAGCTCGCCGCGGCCGATCCGCTCGGCCGCGGCGGCGAGCCGCCGCACCGGCCGGGTGATCAGGAACGCGACGGCGACCGACGCGCCGAGCACGACCGCCGCCAGCCCCGCGCCCCACCACAAGAGCGACGTCCGCAGATCGTCGAGCCGCGCGAAGTACGCCGCCGGCGCCTCGGCGCCGACGACGAGCACGACCTGCTCGTCCTCGCCGCGCAGCGGCGCGTAGCCGGCCTTGACCAGGCCGCCGTCCGCGCCCTCGAACGTCACCGAGGCGACGGTCGCGCCCTCGGCGAACACGCGGTGGACCTCGTGGCGATCGAGCTCGGCGGTGTAGTAGTGCCAGCCGATCGGGATCGCCTCGCCATCGGGCCCGGTCCCGGTGTCGAGGCGCGAGCCGAACCCGGCGTCGAACACGTAGAGCCGCGCGCCCGTCGCCGCGGCGATCTCCGCCAGCTTGGCCTGGGCCTGCTGGCGTCGCGTGTCGTCCTCGTTGCCCGCCTCGAGCTTCGCCAGGTACTTGCCGTTGAGCTGGGTCGCCGCCGCCGCCGCGACCGCCTGCATGCGGTGGCCGAGCTCGGCGTCGAGGTCGTCGCGCGTCACCTGGTACGCGACGTAGGCGAACAGCCCGAACAGCGCCAGCGTGGGCGCGGCGAACGCGACCAGCAGCTTGACCAGGATCGTCGGGCGCGGACGGACCACCTCCGTCGGTTCTACCGCCTCCGCGCCCGCGCGTATACTCGCGCGCCGTGGCCGGACACGCCGCGCGTCACTTGACGGTCATCGTGATCGTCGCGCCGACGCAGACGCCGTTCTCGGCGACCTGGAGGAAGCCGACGCCCTCCATGCCGGTGATGTCGAAGGTCGCCGGCGACTCGTTCGTGCACACCTCCTCCATCAGGCCGCCGGTGGCGCCGCCGTTGGCGTTGAGCCACGAGATGCCGACGCACGACTCGCCGGGAGCGGACACGGCGACCTCGAGCTGGTACGGCGCGCCCGCCTCGGCCTGGACCTTGGCGTAGCCGGAGGTGTGGCACTGGACCGGTGAGGAGATCGCGTCGCCGACCGCGTAGGTCGGCGCGTCGGCCATCGTGTCGCCCAGGACGGGGCCGGCCGGCTCGCCGCCGCCGCCCGAGGTCGTCGACGAGCCACCCTTGGAGACGAGGCTGCACCCGGCCAGCGAGGCGACGGCGAGCAGCGAGACGGACAGGAACGCGAGGCGCTGGGTCATGACGGGTGGAGGCGCCTGCCGCCCGGTGTGACCGCGCGCGCGACGGGCTGTCAGGTCGGGCCGGCCGGCGGGCCGGGCGGCGGCGCGGCCGGGGTCAGCGCCCCGCGCATGCGATCCACGATCGTCTTGCAGTCCGCGTGCTGACCGCCCCCGAAGCACGCCAGCGGGACCCCGCCGAGCTCGTTGCACAGGTCCGCGTACACCACGCCGGCGAGCCGGGTCCGGAGCGCCGCGACCTTGTCGTCGTACACCGACAGGCCGGGGTCGCCCTCGGCCGGACGGGGTCCGAGGTCGGCCTCGGCCAGCCAGCCGACGCCCTGAGCGTCGAGCTCGGTCGCGCACGACTCGCCGGTCACGCGCAGCCCGCCGATCGCCGCGAGCGGGCCCTCGCACTCCATCTTCCCCGCGCTCGACGCCTCTAGGCACGACTCCGGCACGCGCTTGGCCTGCGCGTCGCACCACGCGGCGTAGCCGGCGAGGCCGACCAGCGCCTCGTTCACCTTCAGCGCGGTCTTGCGCGCCGCCGACGGCGCGCCGCCGAGCTCCGCGCCGAGCCGCTGCGTCGTCAGCCAGCCGGCGATCGCCGCGGGCGGCAGGCCGCATCCCATGGCCTTGGCCTTGGCCGGCGCCGCGGTGCCGGGCTTGTCGCCCCCGCCCTCCGCCTTCTTCGCTTCGTCCTTGCCGCACCCGACGCCGGCCGTGAGCGCGGCCAGCGCGAGCGAACACCCGAGGATGGTCCCCTTCATCGCCGCCGAGCTTACGCCGTTCACACGACGATCCGCCACGCGCGGTGGATCTTCGCGTCGCGGAAGTCCGGCGGGATCGTCGCGGCGGTCTCGTCCGCGACCTGCCACGCCGAGGCCGCCGCGGGATCGAGCGCGAGGTGGAACCGCCGGTGGTTGGTCGAGAACCACACGACGCCGCCGGGCGCCATCACCCGCGCCACGGCGGCCAGCAGGTCCGGATGGTCGCGCAGCACGTCGAACGTGCCGTCCATGCGCTTGGAGTTGGAGAACGTCGGCGGATCGACGACCGCGAGGTCGAACCGGGCGCGGCGCGCCGCCAGCGCGTCGAGCGCCTCGCGCACGTCGCCGTGCTCCAGCGCGTGGTGCGCGCGATCGACGCCGTTGCGGGCGAGGTTCTCGCCGGCCCAGTCGAGGTAGGTCTTCGACAGATCGATCGACAGCGACGACGCCGCGCCGCCGCGCGCGGCGTAGACGGTGAACGCGCCGGTGTAGCAGAACAGGTTGAGCACGCGCTTGCCCGCGGCCTCGGCGCCGACGCGCGCCCGGGTGATCCGGTGATCGAGGAACAGCCCGGTGTCGAGGTAGTCGGACAGGTTGACCAGGAACCGGTGGCCGCCCTCGCCCACCTCGAACCACGCGCCGTGCTCGCCGAGGCGCTCGTACTGGCGCCCCTCCTGACGCTGCGCCATCCGCTCGCGCCGCTTGACGAACACCGCGTCGGGTGCGACGCCGAGCACGCCGGCGACCGCGGCGGCGCACGCGTCGAGCCACGCCTCGACCACGACCGGATCGCGGTCGCTGTAGGCCTTGCGGTAGTCGTTGATCACCAGCCGGCCCTCGTAGTCGTCGACGGTGACCGGCACCTCGGGGATGTCGCGGTCGTAGAGCCGCAGGCAGGTGACGCCGTCCTTCCTGGCCCACTTGCGCAGGTGACGGGCGTTCTTGACGGTGCGGTTGGCGAGCGCGGTGGCGTCGCGCTCCGGATCGAGCGGCATCGCGCCGCTCTATACCCCGACGACCGAGGTGTGCGCGCGGATCAGGTACTGCAGCGCGACGAGCCGGCGATCGCGCGGCGGGAGCTCGACGGTCCAGGTGATCAGGCCGTCGTCCTCGTCGACCGCGCGCGCCGTGACCGCCGGGGTGTCGTCCGCCGGTTCGCCCTCGGCCGGATCGTCGCCCGGGCGCCACGCGTCGGCGGCGGCGAGGCGGATCTCGACCTTGTCGATCTCCGACACCGGGATGCGCTCGGTCAGCTCGACGGTGCGCGCGGCGGGCCCGAGGTTGGACACGCGCACCGCGACGCGGACCCGCTGCTCGTTCCACGACCCGAGCATGCCGGCCTCGTCGACGTGGCGGCGCTCCTCGCGGTGGAGCCGGACGTCGGGCTCGGGCCCGAACCCGAGGTCGAACCGCTCGTGCGGCGCGACGTAGAGGATCGACGTGCGCCCGACGTGGCCGTGATCGCGGATCAGGTCGACCGGGCCGGCGAGCAGCGGCCGCGGCCCGTTGGTCGTGCGCGCCCGCGCGAACACGCACGGCGAGCGCTCGGGGAACGCCACCAGCGCGACCTCGGCGGGGGCGCTGTGGTCGCCGAGGCGCACGCGGTACGGCCGCCCGTCGGAGACGACGGTCGCCGGGTGCGGCGCGCGCAGCACCTGGGTGACGCCGCCGTCGTCGACGCCGGGCACGACCGCCGCGGTCTGGCGCGGCCGCTCGACGCCGAGCCCGGTGTCCTCGATCTCCTGCTCGCGCGCCTCGACCACGACGGCGTCGGACCGGCGCTGGACGCGCAGCTCGTCGCTGACCAGGGTCGGCGGCGACGCGCCGAGCGAGGGCCGCTCGGTCGAGCAGCTCAGCGCGACGCCGGCCCAGTCCTCGCCGGTGTGCTGCCACACGCACGCGTCGGTCGCGATCGTGATCGCGCCGTCGGCCAGCGTCGCGGTGTGGTACGGGCGCCAGCACGCGCCCGGGACCAGGTACTCGACGACGACGGTCGTCGCGAGCGGCGCCGCGGCGACGACGTCGATCACGACCTCGGCCGTGTCGACGCCGGCGTCGTCGGCCGCGGCGGCGGCGCGCGCACGCAGCGCGGCGAGGTCGCGTCGCGCGCGGTCGAGCTCGACCCGCTGGCCGGCGAGCGCCGCGGCGAGCTCGGCGTCGCG
>WYBA01000502.1 GCA_011526095.1 Myxococcales bacterium
AGGACTGTCAACACCCTTCGACCAGCGCCTCGCTGGCGCTCGGCGCAGCTCAGGGTGAGCGGAACATGGCTGTTCGTCTGACGGCAATTTCCGACGACGTCGGTGAGAGGCTCAGGACGAGCGGAGGAGGCTCGATTCTGATTGACCCTCTCAGGACGAGCGGGGGCTCCCCGACGGAGACGGAGACGGAGACGGAGACGGAGACGGAGACGGAGACGGAGACGGAGACGGAGACGGGCACGGGCACGGGCACGGGCACGGGCACGGGCACGGGGCGAGGCGCGCGCAGTGTGTATGATGCGCGCCGTGTCCTGGGCCGAGCTCGAGGCCGCGGTGTTCGAGGAGCTCGCGGCGACGATCGTCGAGACGGGCGGCGTCTCGCTGCCCGGGTTCGGCGAGCTGACCACGCGCGCCGCGGTCAACTACGTCGGCGGCACCGCGCCGCCGATCGTCGACGGCGGCGGCGAGCGGCTGGTGTTCTTCAAGCCCGGCGACCCGCTGACCCGCCTCGTCGCCGGCGCGCGCCCGACCCGGCCGCGGATCGCCGCCACCGAGCTGGTCGCGCGCGTCGCCGCGCGCACCGGGATCGAGCTGCGCGACGTCGACGCCGCGGTCCAGGGCGCGTTCACCACGATCGCGTACCGGCTGTCCGAGCGGCGCTCGGCCGCGCCGCTGCCCGGCGTCGGGCTGATCCTCGTCCGCGTCCGCCACGACGCCACGCGGTGGGGCGCGACCGAGACGATCGAGGCGTGGCGCCACGGCGAGCACGTCTCGTTCGCGTTCCGCGCCGCGGCGACGCTGCGCGAGGCGGTCAACGGCCGCCCGCCGCCGCGCCTGGCCGACGCCGAGCACGTCGCGGCGATCCTGCGCGCCCACCCCCAGGGCCCGGTCGTCGACGCCGACGACCTGCTCGATCGCGCGATGCGCCTGCCGGTGCTGCAGCAGGTCGTCGACCGCACCCCGGACGCGGTGCTGGCACAGTCCGGCTACGTCCCGCCGCGCGTGCTCGCGCTGCTCGCCCTGCGCACCGCCGGTCGCCCGGTGCTCGACGGCATCGTCGACGCGCCCGCGCTCTACGCCGCGCAGGAGGCGTGCGCCGCGCACACCGACGCGGTGCCGTTCGCCTACGACGTCGACGGCTGGTGGGCGTACTGCGCGTGCGCGCCCGAGCGCGACGATCCGTGGGTGTTCTCGGCGCGCAAGGCGCGGCGCGGCACCCACCGCCACGTCCTGCGCCTGGGGCAGTGGCTGGCGGCCCGGCTGATGCTGGCGGAGCTGGCGACCGTCCCCGGGGCGCTGACCGCCGACGCGGTGAGCGGCGTGCTGGGGTGGGTCGACGCCGTCGCCCCGTGCAGCCCGGACCTGCTCGACGACGTGGCGGTCTAGGCGCTACGCTCTGTCCGTCATGGCGTCCGGCGACGCGGTGGAGGCTGATCGGTTCGAGCTGAAGGACCAGCTCGGCGCGGGCGCCAACGGCACCGTGCACTGCGTGCTCGACCGCGCGCGCGGCGAGGAGGTCGCGCTCAAGACGCTGCGGCTGCACGACGCGCGCGCGCTGTACCGGTTCAAGCGCGAGTTCCGCGCCGCCGCGGCGCTCACCCACCCCAACCTCGTCCGCCTGTTCGAGCTGTTCTCGTTCGGCGGCGAGTGGATGTTCACGATGGAGCGGGTCGACGGCGTGCCGTTCGGCAAGTGGGTCCGCCCCGACGGCGCGCTCGACGAGCGCCGGCTGCGCAACGCGCTGATCCAGCTCGCCGACGGCGTCGCCGCGCTGCACGCCGCCGGGCTGCTCCACCGCGACCTCAAGCCGAGCAACGTCCTCGTCGAGCCGTCCGGGCGGGTCGTGATCCTCGACTTCGGCCTGATCGTCGACCCCGACGCGGTCGACCGCACCCACGATCGCACGGCCGTCGGCACGCCGGCGTACATGTCCCCGGAGCAGGCAGCCGACCGCCCGCTGACGCCCGCCACCGACTGGTACTCCGTCGGCGTGATGCTGTTCGAGGCGCTCACCGGGCGCCGCCCGTTCGAGGGCAGCGGCTCGCAGGTGCTCGCGGCCAAGCAGCACGGTACGCCGGCGCCGCCGGGCGCGGTCGTCCCGGGCGTGCCGGTCGACCTCGAGACCCTGTGCGTCGATCTGCTGCAGCGCCTGCCCGGCGACCGCCCCGACGACGAGGCGGTGCTGCGCGCCCTCGGCGCGACGCCGTCGCCGTGGACGCGGCGGATCGCGGACCAGGCGCGGCTCGACGCGCGCGGGTTCGAGCGCGAGCTCGCGGCGCTGCACGACGCGCTCGCCGACAGCCGCGATCACCTCGTCCACGTGCTCGTGCGCGGCCCGCGGGCGTCGGGCAAGACCGCCCTGGTCCGGGCGTTCGCCGAGCAGGCCCGGGACGCCGGCGCGGTCGTGCTCGAGGCGCGCAACGACCCGCGCGAGCAGGTGCCGCTGCCCGGGATGGACCGCCTCGCCGACGCGCTGTCCCGCTACCTCCTGTCGTTGCCGCTCGACCAGGCCTCGGCCGTGGTCCCGCCCGACGCCGAGCCGCTCGGCCGGCTGTTCCCGTCGCTGCGCCGGGTCCCCGGGCTGGAGTCGACCGCCGCGCCGACCAGCGACCCGGCGGCGCTCGGCGCGGCCATGCTGGTCGCGGCCGAGATCCTGCGCCGGATCGCCCGGCTCCACCCGCTGGTGTGCGTGGTCGAGGACATCCACCACTCCCAGGCGCTCGGCGTCGCGCTGACCGAGCGGTTCTTCGTCGGCCCCGCCGCGCCGCCGTTCCTGTTCCTCTACACCCACGACGCGGGCGCGACCGACACGCCGGTCCTGCGCGCGCGCCAGGCGTGGACCGGCGACCTGCGCGAGCTGACCCTCTCCGCGCGCCCCGCGCTCCGTCCAGACACCTGAGATCGCTCGGGAACCTGGCCGTGAACCGCCCGCGCTCCGCGCTTGCGTCGCGCGCGCGGAGCGTGCTAGATCGCCGCTTCCCAAATACCCACGGTGCCCGAGGCCGGCGACCGTGGCCCAGCGAGCGAGCTTCTTCGCCCCGCGGGTTCTCGCCGGCCGATGACGACGCCGGAGGACCGAACGGAGACCGACATGGAGACGATGGAACAGGCTGCGGGTGCGAACCCGATCACGATGCGTCAGCTGCTCGAGGCTGGCGTCCACTTCGGCCACAACACGGGCCGGTGGAACCCGAAGATGAAGCAGTACATCTTCGGCGCGCGCAACGGCATCCACATCATCGACCTGCAGCACACGGTCAAGATGTTCAAGGCGGCGTTCCAGGCCGTCATCGACGCGACCGCGCGCGGCGAGCTGGTGCTGTTCGTCGGCACCAAGAAGCAGGCCCAGGACGTGATCGTCGAGGAGGCGTCCCGCTCCGGCCAGCTCTACGTCACCCAGCGCTGGCTGGGCGGCACCCTCACCAACTTCAAGACCGTCAAGGGCTCGCTCGAGCGCCTGCGCGGCCTCGAGAAGATGGAGGAGGACGGCACGCTGTTCGCGCTGACCAAGCGCGAGCAGATCGAGATCCGCCGCGACCGCGAGAAGCTGCTCAAGTCGCTGGGCGGCATCAAGGGCATGAGCAAGCTCCCGGGCCTGGTCTTCGTGATCGACCCGCACAAGGAGCACATCGCCGTCGACGAGGCGCGCAAGCTGGAGATCCCGGTCGTCGCGATCACCGACACGAACTGCAACCCGGACCTGATCGACTACGTCATCCCGGGCAACGACGACGCGATCCGCGCGATCAAGCTGTTCGCCGCGCGCATCGCCGACGCCGCGATCATCGGGACCAAGGTCTACAAGGAGCGCGCCCACACCCGCGGCGCCAAGGACGACGACGAGCGCGTGATCCACGTGTCGTCGGGTGGCGATGGCCCGCGCGTCGAGATGGCGCAGGGCGGCAGCCACTTCGACCCCGAGGCTTCGGCCTCGCCCCAGGAGAGCTGAGATGGCCGCTGAAGTCACTGCCGCGATGATCAAGGACCTGCGCGAGCGCACCGGCGCCGGCATGTCCGACTGCAAGAAGGCCCTGCTGGAGACCGACGCCGACATGGAGAAGGCGATCGACTACCTCCGCACGAAGGGCCTGGCGAAGGCGGCCAAGAAGGCGGGCCGCGAGGCCACCGAGGGCACGGTCATCTCGTACATCCACGGCGGCGGCCGTATCGGCGTCCTCGTCGAGGTCAACAGCGAGACGGACTTCGTCGCCCGCGGCGACGACTTCCAGGGCTTCGCCCGCGAGGTCGCGCTGCAGATCGCCGCGATGAACGCCCAGTACGTCACCTCGGCCGAGGTCCCGGCGGACGTCGTCGCGCGCGAGCGCGAGGTCCTGCTGGCCAAGGCCAAGGAGTCGGGCAAGCCCGAGGCCGTCGTGGCCAAGATGGTGGACGGTCAGATCTCCAAGTGGATGAAGGAGATCTGTCTGCTCGATCAGCCGTGGGTCAAGGACGACAAGAAGACGATCGGCGACCTGCAGCAGTCGCTGATCGCGAAGATCGGCGAGAACATCAAGATCCGCCGCTTCGTCCGGTTCGAGCTCGGCGAGGGCCTCGAGAAGAAGAAGGATGACTTCGCCGCCGAGGTGGCGAAGACCGCCGGCCTGGCGTAAGTTCGGCAGCCGCAATGCCGGCTGATCCATCCCCGTCGTCACAGAAGCCCGCGTACAAGCGGGTCCTCCTCAAGATCAGCGGGGAGGCGCTGATGGGCGACAAGGGGTACGGGATCGACCTCGACGTCCTCGCCCACGTGGCCGCGGAGGTCGTCGAGGTCTCCCGGCTCGGCGTCGAGCTGGCGATCGTCGTCGGCGGCGGCAACATCTTCCGCGGCGTGTCCGAGTCCGCCAAGGGCATGGACCGCGCCTCCGCCGACTACGTCGGCATGCTCGCCACCGTGATGAACTCGGTGTCGCTGCAGGACGCGATCGAGAAGCGCGGCGTCGTCACGCGCGTGCTGTCGGCGCTGGAGATCAGCGAGCTCGCCGAGCCGTACATCCGGCGCCGCGCGATCCGTCACCTCGAGAAGGGCCGCGTGATCATCTTCGCCGGCGGCACCGGCAACCCGTTCTTCACGACCGACACCGCCGCGGCGCTGCGCGCGATGGAGATCGGCGCCGAGGTGCTGCTCAAGGCGACCAAGGTCGACGGCGTCTACGACCGCGATCCGCGCAAGCACAAGGACGCGAAGCGCTACTCGACCGTCCGGTTCACGGACGCGCTGCAGCAGGACCTGGGCGTCATGGACGCGACGGCGTTCGCGCTGTGCCGCGACAACGAGCTGCCGATCACGGTGTTCGACATGACCCGCGGCGGCAACATCCGCCGCGTGGTGTGCGGCGAGCAGGTCGGCACGCGGATCGTCCGGGACAACCTCGAGACGACGTTCTCCTGAGCCAGAGGCCAAGAGGAGGAAACACCATGGTCAACGACATCACGAACGACGCCGAGGAGGGCATGAAGAAGGCCCTCGAGTCCTTCAAGCGCGAGCTGACGAAGATCCGCACCGGCCGCGCGACGACGTCGCTGCTCGACGGGGTGAAGGTCGAGTACTACGGCACGCCGACGCCGCTCAACCAGGTCGCGACGCTGCAGGTGGTGGACGCGCGCCTGATCACGATCAAGCCGTGGGAGAAGAACCTGATCCCGGCGATCGAGAAGGCGATCCGGACCAGCGACCTCGGGCTCAACCCGGTCAGCGACTCGGACCTCGTCCGCCTGCCGATCCCGGCGCTCACCGCCGAGCGCCGCAAGGACCTGGCGAAGGTCGTCAAGAAGATGTCGGAGGACGCGCGCGTCGCCGTGCGCGCGGCGCGCCGCGACGCCAACGACATGATCAAGGAAGCCGAGAAGGACGGCGACATCACCGAGGACGAGCGCAAGAACGGCGAGAAGAAGGTCCAGGACCTCACCGACAAGTACGTCGCGCTGGTCGACGACGTGGCGGCGGTGAAGGAGAAGGAGATCATGGAGCTGTGAGGCTCCGGATCGCACCTCCCTGCGTCGCGGCGATGCTCTCGGTCGTCGCCGGCGGCGCCGCGTGCGGCGGCAAGGCCGCGCCAGCGCCCGCTGGTGGTGGTGGTGACCACCACGCCGCGCACGACCACGCCGGGCACAAGGCCGGCGGCCACCACGGCATGCAGCACTCGTTCGACGGCGCCGAGGAGTGGGCCAAGGTGTTCGACGACCCGGAGCGGGACGCGTGGCAGCGGCCCGACGAGGTCGTCGCCCTGCTCGCGCTCGCGCCCGGGATGACCGTCGTCGATCTCGGCGCGGGCACCGGCTACTTCGAGGCGCGGCTGTCGCGCGCGGTCGGCGACGGTGGGCGGGTCATCGCCGCGGACGTCGAGCCGGACATGGTGCGGTACCTGCGCGAGCGCGCCGAGCGCGAGGGGCTCTCCAACGTCGAAGCACGTCAGGTCCCGTACGATTCTCCTGACCTGGAACCCGCGTCGGCCGATCGCGTGCTGATCGTCGACGTCTGGCACCACCTCGGGGACCGCGCCGGGTACGCCGCGCGGCTGGCCGAGGGGCTGCGCCCGGGCGGGTTCGTCGCCGTCGTCGACTTCACGATGGAGTCGCCCGTCGGGCCGCCGGTCGAGCACCGGCTGTCGGCCGAGCAGATCGCCGAGGAGCTGGCGACCGCCGGGCTCCGCACCGAGATCGCCGACGAGGACCTGCCGCACCAGTACGTGGTGATCGGCCGCCGCTAGAACCGGCAGGCCGCAGGTAGGCGTCCCACCGACGTCTGTCGCGTCGCGTACCAACGAGACCGACAAAGTCAGCGAGCCCCCGTTTGGGCAACCTTGGTGGGGGCGTTATGCTCACGCAGATGGCTGGGTCTCACCCCGGCGCCGGCGCGCTGGTCGGCCAGCGCCTCGGCCGGTACGACCTGCTCGCGCTGCTCGCGCTGGGCGGGACCGCCGAGATCTATCTCGCGCGCATCGACGGGATGATGGGGTTCGAGAAGTACGTGGTGGTCAAGTGCCTCCACGACCACCTCGCCGAGGACGAGGACTTCGTCTCGATGTTCCTCGACGAGGCGCGGCTCGGCGCGCAGCTCGATCACTCCAACATCGTCCAGACGCTCGGGCTCGGCGAGCACGACGCTCGCTACTACATGGTGATGGAGTACATCTCGGGGCTGTCGCTCGCGCTGGTCGGGCGGCGCGCCCACGAGCGCGTGCGCGGCGGCAAGCTGCCGGTGGCGGTCGTCCTCAACGTCGCGGCGCAGGCGTGCGCCGGGCTCCACTACGCGCACGAGCGCGCGCTCAACCTCGTGCACCGCGACGTGTCCCCGCAGAACCTGGTGATCACGTTCGAGGGGATCGTGAAGGTCGTGGACTTCGGCATCGCCAAGGCCGAGTACCGCGAGACGCGGACGCGCAGCGGCACGGTCAAGGGCAAGTTCGCGTACATGTCCCCGGAGCAGTGCCAGGCCAAGGACGTCGACCGGCGCACCGACGTGTTCGCGCTGGGGACGATCGTGTGGGAGCTGCTCACCGGGCGCCGGCTGTTCAAGCGCGACTCGACGTACGAGACGTACCAGGCGGTCGTCGAGTGCCGCGTGCCGCCGCCGTCGTCGATCAACCACGAGCTCGACCCGGCGATCGACCGGCTGGTGATGGCGGCGCTCGCCAAGGACCCGGCACAGCGCTACCCGACGGCCGAGGCGTTCGGCGAGGCGCTGAGCGCGTACATGCACCAGCGCGGCAAGCCGTCGGGGCCGGGCGAGATCGCGCGGTTCTTCGACGATCACTTCGCGCAGGAGATCGAGGACCACGCGGGGCGGATGCGCGAGCTGATCGAGGGCCGCAAGCGCTCGGTCGCGGACCAGCAGCAGCTCCAGTGGGACTCGAGCGAGCTCGACGGCTCGGCGTCGGTGCTCGACAGCGAGCTGCTCGAGGAGCTGATCGAGGAGTCGGTGCGGGCGCCGTCGCCGGCCCGGCTCGCCGAGGCGGCGCGCGACGTCGGCGTCGCGGCGGCCGCGCCGCGCGCCGCGACCGTGCCGGCGCGTCCCAAGCGCGAGAC
>WYBA01000503.1 GCA_011526095.1 Myxococcales bacterium
GACCCTGCACCTCGAACACAGCGCGCTCGATCCGAAGACCTCGCGGTCCGTGTCCGAAGAATCAGGGATTTCTCATTCGAGAACCCATTCAACTTCTCTTCGCTGACTATCCAGTTTTCAGAGACCGCTCCCCGTCGGGCTTTTTGGTTCCCGCCGTCGAGGGATGCTGCTTATACAGACCCACCGCGTCGTCGTCAACCCCGATGCAAAAATTTTCCTGCGCAGCCGGAACAGCGTGACAAGCCGCTGGATCTGCTTGGGTTTTCCGCCTACCTTTTTCCACGATGCTCGAGCGGATCGGCAACTGCCGGATCGTCGACGAGGTCGCCTCCGGCGGCATGGCGGTGGTCTACCGCGCGATCCAGGACAGCCTGGGCCGGACCGTCGCGATCAAGGCCCTCAAGTCGTCCGCCGCGGTCGAGGAGCACATCGCGACCCGGTTCGAGCGCGAGGCCCGATCCCTCGCCAACCTCCAGCACGAGAACATCATCCACGTCTACGACTTCCACCGCGAGCGGGGGTCGCTGTTCATCGTGATGGAGTACGTGCAGGGGATCGACCTGTACGACCTGCTCGACCGGTGCGGCCGCCTGCCCTACGACGTCGCCGCGGTGATCGCGATGCAGGTCGCGCGCGCGCTCGACTACATCCACTACCGGAACATCATCCACCGCGACATCAAGCCGGCGAACATCATGGTGTCGCGCCACGGCGGCGTGAAGCTGATGGACTTCGGCATCGCGCGCGACGAGAACTTCGACGACCTCACCGAGGCCGGCACCGGCATCGGCACGCCCGCGTACATGTCGCCGGAGCAGATCCTCGGCGACAAGCTCGACCCGCGCTCGGACCTGTTCTCGCTCGGCATCTGCCTGTACCAGATGCTCACCGGCAAGAAGCCGTTCGTCGAGGACGAGCAGCGCAGCGTGATGCACAAGATCCGGCTCGAGCGGCACGTCAAGGCGCGCAAGCTCAACCCCGAGATCCCGCGCGAGCTCGACAAGATCATCGACAAGTGCCTGCAGAAGAACCCGCGTGACCGGTGGCGCTCGGCCCAGCAGATGGTCATGGCGCTCGAGCGGTTCCTCGCCAAGCACGTCGAGATGAACTACCACGCGCGCCTGGTGCTGTTCCTGCGCAACCAGAACGTCATCACGCAGCTCGAGGCCGACGAGTACCTCAACCCCGCCGTCGGCGGCGCCCACGCCAGCCCCAACGCGCAGCCGAACATCCAGGCGCGGCAGGTCGTGCGCCGCGGCGGCGTCGTCCACGCCAGCGTGCTCGGCGTGCTGCTGCTGATGCTCGGGCTGATCCACGTCGCCCCGCTCGGCGCGAGCAACGCGATGACGCCGCAGGCGAACGAGCCGAGCAAGCGCGGGCGCCTCGAGATCGTCGCGTACCCGTGGGCGCGCGTGACGATCGACGGCCGCCCCGCCGGCGTCACGCCGCTCGAGGCGGCGGTCGAGCTCGCCGAGGGGCCCCACCGCGTGCGCCTCGAGCACGACTGGTACCAGCCGATCACCCGCGAGGTCGAGGTGGTCGCCGGGGACGGGAACGTCGCGGCCGAGCTGGTCGTCGACTTCGAGCTCGAGGGCGAGCTGCGGCCCGGCAAGGTCCGTCCCGACGGCGCGGGCGGCGCGCCGTCGCCGTCGCCAGGCCCGCTGCCGGCGGCGGACGCGGGGGTCGAGCCGGCGCCCGCCGCGGTCGATGCCGGGGTCGAGCCGGCGCCGGCGGTCGAGCCGGCGCCCGCGGCCGCGCCCGCGCCGAAGCCCCGCCCGGCGCCGGCGAAGAAGAAGCCGGCGACCACGACCAAGAAGCCGACCACGACCAAGAAGCCGACGACCACCAAGAAGCCGACCACCTCGACCAAGAAGGTGCGGCGATGACGCTCCCCGCTCGGCTCGTGCGTGGCGCGGTGGTGGCGCTGATCGCGATCGGCCTGGTGATCGCGGCCGCGGCGCGGCCCGCGCGCGCCGACGACGCGATCACCCACAAGGTCAAGAAGGGCGACACGCTCGAGCTGCTCGCGGCCGAGTACTACGGCGATCGCAACCACATGATCTTCATCATGGTGGCCAACGGGATGCAGCACCCGCGCGCGCTCACGCCCGCGGAGAAGCTCAAGATCCCGGTGTCGCGCGAGATCACCGCCGACGTCGGCGACTCGTTCGAGACGCTCGCGGCGGCCTACCTCGGCGACAAGCGCCGCGGGCCGTTCCTCGCCGAGTTCAACGGGATGGCCGCCGACGAGACGCTCGCCGCGGGCACGGTCGTGTCGATCCCGTTCCACGTCGTCCACACCGCGGCCGCCGACGAGAGCGTCAGCAACATCGCCGCGGCCTACTTCGGGGACACCAAGAACGGCGCCCTCTTGCGCCGGTACAACTTCCTCACCCGGGACACGCTGCCCGCGGGCGAGTCGATCGTCGTGCCGATCCACCACGTCCGGGTGCGCACGTCGAAGCTGCCACCGCCCGACGCCCAGGCGCGCGCGCGCAGCGACAAGCGCCGGCGGATGCAGGAGGAGGCGGCGGAGCTGCTGCCCGCGGCGCGCGCGGCGTGGCGCCAGGGCGACGCGGCGACGATGAAGCGCGATCTGATCCGGATCGACGTCGACTTCCTCGACACGACGCTCGCGGTCGAGGTCGGCGTGCTGCTCGGCTGCGCCTACGTCGCCGTCGGCGACGCCGACTCCGCGATCGCGACGTTCAAGCGGGTGCTCGAGCGGCGGCCGCGCCACGCGCTCGACGCGTACACGTACTCGCCGAAGATCCGCGAGGTGTGGGCGCGCGCGGGCGGCAGCGTGAGCAACTGATCGTGCGCCGGGCGCGGGCGTGGAGCGCGCTGGCGGCGGCGATCGCCGTCGCGGGCGCGTGCGGCGAGGCGAGCCGGCCGGCGGTGGCGCGCGGCGCGCTCGGGCGCGCGACGGCCGAGGCGGTGCTGGCGGCGGTGGCGGCGGCGGCCGACGAGATCGAGCCGTGGCGGTGCGCGCGGCCGGGGGACACGGCCGGGCTGGTCGCGCCGCCGGGGTGGCGGCTCGACGGCGCGCGGCTGATCGCGCCCGAGGACGCCGCGCCCCACGTCGCGGTGCTGGGCGAGGCGCGCGGCGACGCCACGGCGGTGGCGGGGCTGCGCGCGGCGCTCGACGCGGCGCCGCCGGCGGTGGTCGTGACGATCGGCGGGATGGCGACGACGCAGGCGGAGCTGACCGCGCTGCTGGCGCCGCTGGCCGAGGGCGCGCCGTGGCTGCTGGTCGCCGTGCCGGGCGATCGCGAGGCGCTGCCGGCGCACCGCGCGGCGGTGGCGGCGCTGGCCGCGCGCGGCGCGCGGGTGGTCGATGGCACGCGCGCGCGGGTGATCGACCTCGGGGCGATCCGGATCGGGACGCTGCCCGGCGCGCCGGCCCGCGGCCGGCTCGCCGCCGGGGTCGAGGGCTGCGTCCACGACGACGCCGACGTCGCCGCGGCGCCGGCGCGAGCAGCGCCAGCGGCCGATCACGCTGCTGGCGACGCAGCGCGCCCCGCGCCCGGCGGGATCCACGCCGGCGACGTCGCGCTCGCCGAGGCGCTCGCGCGCGCGCCGGTCGACGTCGTGGCCCACGGCGCGGTCGACGATCAGGCCGCGGCGCTCGGCAAGCGCCGGCGCGCGGCCGGCCTGCCGACCGCGTTCTTGCCGGTCGGCGCGATCGACGCCACGCCGCGCTACCTGCCCGGAGGGCAGCGCGTCGCGCCCGGTGGGCTGCGGCTCACCGTCGGCGCGCGCGAGGTGACGTGGGCGCCGCTGCGCCCGGCGGGGCCGTGACCGCGCGAGCGCGCCGGGCCCGCGTGCTACGGTGAGCCGCCGACGATGTCCACCCCGGCGCCACGGTTCGTCTGCCCGCGCTGCCGCGCGTCGTACGATGCGCCGCTGAAGTTCTGCCAGCAGTGCGGCGCGGACATGCAGCACGCCTCGGCGCTCGAGCTCGCCGCGCGACGCGAGGGCGTGTCCTCGGATGACCTCAGCGCGGTCGCGGACCGCAGCGGACGCCCGGACAGCGAGGGCGACGCGGGCGGGTCGCAGGCGGCCGCGCGGTGGTCGACCGCCCAGGACCGCCGGGTCACGGCGTCGGCGCAGACGTGGCTGGGGCGCGTCGTCGACGGGCGCTACCGCGTGCTCGAGGTCGTCGGGCGCGGCGGGATGGGCGTGGTCTACAAGGTCGAGCACGTCCGCATGGGCAAGATCGCGGCGATGAAGGTCCTGCACAAGGACCTCGCCGACGACCCCGAGGTCGTGCGCCGGTTCGAGCGCGAGGCGACCGCGGTGTCGCGGCTCGACCACCCCAACACGGTGCAGGTGTTCGACTTCGGCGCGGCGCAGGACGCGCTGTACCTGATCATGGAGCTGGTGCGCGGCCAGGACCTGGCGCGCATCATCGAGCGCGACGGGCCGCTGCCGTTCGCGCGCGCCGCGCCGCTGCTGGGGCAGATCGGCGGCGCGCTCGCCGAGGCGCACGCGCGCGGCGTCATCCACCGCGACCTCAAGCCGGAGAACGTGCTGATCACGCGCACGACCGGCGGGCGCGACTTCGCCAAGGTGCTCGACTTCGGCCTCGCCAAGCTCGGCGCGCGCGAGCAGGCGCCCGACGTCACCGACCGGACGGAGATCGTCGGCACGCCGTACTTCATGTCGCCGGAGCAGATCCGCGGCGACGACGTCGACGAACGCAGCGACATCTACGCGCTCGGCGCGCTGACGTACACGGTGCTGACCGGCCAGCCGCCGTTCACCGCCCGCAGCGCGGTCGGCGTGCTCACCAAGCACCTCACGGCCGAGGTCGTGCCGCCGTCGGTGGCGGCCCCGGCCCAGGGGCTGACGCCCGAGATCGACGCGATCGTCGTGCGCGCGCTGGCGAAGGACCCGGCGGCGCGGTTCGCGACGGTGGGCGAGATGGTCGAGGCGCTCGACGAGGTCTACCGGGCGCAGGTCGGCGACGGCACGCCGACCGGGCTGCCGCGCCCGACGAGCCGTCGCCACGCCACCGAGGGCGACGAGCCGGTCAGCGAGCTGCACCTGCGCCGCGCCGATCTCGACGAGTACGAGCGCGCGCTGCGGCGCCGGCGGTGGGTGGTGAGCGCGATCGCGGCGGTCGGCGTGCTGGCGGTCGCCGCGGCGGTGGTGTGGTGGCTGGTGCTGCGCGCGACGCCGCCGCACACCGCCGAGGTCGAGCCCAACGACGACGCGCGCGACGCGACGCGGATCGCGCCGGCGATCGACGTCACCGGCTACGTCGGCCGGCGGGTGTCGCGCACTGAGCCCGATCGCGACTTCTTCGTCGTGCCGCGGGCGGCGGACGCGCCCGGGCTGGTGACGGTGCGGGTGTCGGGGCTGCCGAACCTCGACGTCAAGCTGGTGGTCCGCGACGGGCGCGGCGCGGTGATCGCGTCGGCCGACGAGGCGGGCGTCGGCGGCGGCGAGGCGGTGCGGCGGTGGCGGCTCGCCGGCCCGGCGCTGATCGAGGTGACCGAGGCGATGGCGCCGGGGCAGCCGCTGCCGACCGAGAACGTCAGCGATCCGTACGTGCTGAGCGTCGCCGACGAGGCGGAGGACGCGGCGTGGGAGAGCGAGCCCAACGGCAACGGCCCCGACGCGACGCCGGTGACGCCGGGCTCGGCGGTGCGCGGCTGGCTCGACGCGCGCGCCGACGTCGACGTCGTGCGGTGGGACGGCGACGGCGGCAAGGTCGTGGTCGAGGTGACCGCGGCGGCCGAGCTGCCGCTGACCTGGCGCGGCCCCGACGGCGCGCCGCGCCCGCCGGGGCGGGCCGAGCTGACGCTGACGCGCGGCACCACGCTGCGGCTCGAGCGGGCCGATCGCGACGGCCCGCGCGCGGCGACGCTGCCGGGCGCCGACGCGCCCTGGACCGTGACGATCACGCCCGCGCGGTAAGGCCGGCGGCGCGGGGTCGAGTAAGATGCGGCGCCATGCCGCCGAGGCGCCGCCGCACCACGAGAGCCCCCTCCACGACCGTCGCGGCCCCCGTCACGTCGCCGGCCAAGGCTGGCAAGGCCGCCAAGGGCGGCAAGGGCGGCCGCGGCAAGGCGCGCGCGCCGGGCCCGAAGATCGAGGTGCGGAGGATCCACCGCCGCGACCTCAACAAGGTGTGGGAGTTCCTCAAGCTGAGCTTCCGCGACGTCAACCTCGAGACGGTCGAGTACCAGCGGCCGCGCTCCAAGCACCGGTTCGTCGAGATCTACGACGACGAGGGCGTCGAGCAGCTGCTGTTCGAGGTCGGCGACGAGCTGGTGGCGTACGCGGAGTGCGCGTACGAGGTGCAGGGCGGCACCGACAACTGGATCAACCCGCGCTACTTCGAGAAGCGCGACATGCGCCCGCTGTACGTCGAGGAGCTCGCCGTGCACCCCGACTGGCACGGGCGCGGCGTCGGCGGGTTCGTGATGGAGCAGCTCGACCACCTGGCCAAGGTGCGCGGGCTGACCCACCTGGTGCTCGAGGTCGCGGAGAACAACGAGAACGCGCTCAACTGGTACAAGAAGCGCGGGTTCCGCAAGCTCGACGCGGCGATCTTCATGGCGTGCGCCGTCGACGCCGAGCCCGAGCTGCTGCCGCCGCGCGAGCTGCCGCCACCGCCGGCGGCCGCGCCCGAGGGCGATCCGCCCGCCGATGGCGGCGACGCGGACTGACCGCGCCGCGCACGGACGCGGTCACGGTCACGCCGGCGGCAGGCCGGCGGCGAGCAGGTCCACGACCGCCGCGGGCGCGTCGATGTGGAGCCAGTGGCCGGCGTCCGGGACGACGTGGAGCGCGGCGCGCGGCGCCGCGGCGAAGCGCGCGCGGTCGGCCTCGGGCACGGTGCGCGACGCGCCGCCGACGACGGCGACCAGCGCGCCGGGCATCGCCGGGTCCTCGACCGCGGGCCACAGGTCGCGCGCGAAGTAGTCGCCGAGCAGCGCGCGGACGTCGGCGAGGTCGAGGCGCAGGCGCAGCGCGCCCCCGGCGTCGCCGGGCGCCGGCTCGAGGTTCATCGCCAGCCAATGCGCCAGCGCCGGCGCGTGGCCGGCCGCGACGATCGCGTCGACGAAGTCGGCGCGGCGCGCGTACGTCGCCGGCAGCCGCTCCATCAGCTCGAGCACCTGGCGCACGGTGTTGTCGGGCGCGGCGAACGCCTCGGGACGCGCCGCCGGGGTCGCGTCGAGCACCCACGTCTGGGCGAGGCGCGGCGCGCGCGCGCGCAGCGCCAGCACGACCTTGCCGCCGAAGCTGTGGCCGCACGCGGCGCGCACGTCCACCCCGTCGGCGGCGAGCGCGGCGATCAGCGCCGCGAGGTCGGTGGCGCAGGCGTCGACGGTGTGCGGCGGTGTGCTCCGCCCGGATCGGCCGTGGCCGCGGAGGTCGACGAGCACGGCGCCCCAGTCGGGGCGGCGGCCGGTGAGGGTGCGCGCGACGCTGCGCCAGTTGCCGCCGCTGCCGTAGATGCCGTGGGTCATGAGCAGCCAGGCGGCCGGCGAGCCGGTGGCGACGCGTTCGTGGTGCAGCGGGACGGTCATCGCGCGAAGTCGTTACCACGAGCGCGGATCGATGGGATACCATGCATCCATGGCCGTCCGTCGCCCCGCCGTCGTGTTCGCCGCGCTCGTCGAGCGCGTGTTGCAGGGTCCCGCGCACGCCCCCGCGGCCCAGCGCCAGGCGTGCGCCGGGACGGCGCCGGCGACCGGGCACGGGCTGCCGCCGGCGGTCGAGCCGGTCGTCGCCAAGATCCGGGCGCACGCCTACAAGGTCACCGACGAGGACATCGCCCGGCTCAAGGCCGCGGGGCTCGACGACGACCACATCTACGACCTGAGCTGCGCGACCGCGGTCGGCGTGGCGCAGCGCCGGCTCGCCACCGCGATGGCGGCGCTCGACGCCGCCGACGTCGCCACCCGCGCCCGGAAGGGGGCCTGAGATGGGGATGCGGCTGCCGAAGGTCGAGCACCAGCACCGGCTCAAGGAGCGGATGCTGATCAAGTTCATCGGCCTGGTGTCGCGGCGCCGCGTGCCGGACGTGATCCGCACGCTGCTGTACCGGCCGGAGTTCTTCGGCGCGCTGTTCAGCGAGCTGACCCAGGCGAACCTGCGCGGCGCGTCGGCGTGGACCGTCGGCGAGCGCGAGCTGTTCGCGTCGTTCACCGCGCGGCTCGAGGCCTGCCACTTCTGAACGGAGGCCCACGGCGCGGTCGCGTCGGTCGAGCTCGGTCGGGACCTGGTCAACGCGGTGAACACGGACTGGCGCACGGCGCCGGTCGGGCCGGCGCTGCGCGCGACGCTCGGCTTCCTCGACAAGCTGGTGCGCACGCCCGACGAGCTCGGCGCGGCCGACGCCGAGGCGGTGTACGCCGCCGGCGTGACGCGCGAGGCGCTCGAGCACGCGATCTACGTGTGCGTCGGCTTCACGATGATCGTGCGGCTCGCCGACACGTTCGGCTGGGCGATCCCGTCGGCCGACGACTTCTCGGCCCAGGCGCACGCGCTGCTCAAGCGCGGCTACATCCTGTAGCCGCGTTCGGGTAGCGTCCAGGCGTGGACCTCTACGCCGCCGTCGCGGCCGCGCTCGCCGGGCGCGGGCTCGAGCTCGCCGCGCCGCTGTGCGTGCCCGCCTACGACGCCGCGGTGGCGGAGGCGCTGCGCCTGCCCCGGCTGGGGCGCGCCGCGCCGCTCGCGCTCGTCGTCGGCAACACGCGCGCGCTGTGGCCGCGGTTCCTCGCGGCGCGCCGCGCCGAGCCGGACCCGCTCGATCGCTTCGTCGAGCGCGAGGTCGCCGCGGCGCTGGCGGACGCCGCGCCGGGGATCGCGCGCGCGGTGCGGTTCGCCCACGACGCGCCGGTGACGGTGGCGATCCAGCGCGCCGCGGCGATCGCGGGGCTGGCGCACCTGTCGGCGAGCCACCTGAGCGTGCACCCGACGTACGGGCCGTGGATCGCGCTGCGCGCGGTGATCGTCCTCGACGCTGACGGCCTGACCGAGGCGCCGCCGCCGCTGCCGCCGCCGTGCGTCTGCGCGACCGGGTGCGGGCCCGCGTTCGCCGCCGCGCTCGCGGCGGGCGTCCCGTCGGGCGAGGCCGAGCTGCGCGAGCGCTGGCGGCTGTGGCTCGCGGTGCGCGATGCCTGCCCCGTCGGCCGCGCGCACCGCTACGGCGAGGCGCAGCTCCGCTACCACTACACCAAGGACCCGGCGGCGCTGGGCTGAGCGCGCCCGGTCACCGCCGCAGCGTCAGCGACTGCGTGAACGGCACGATCCAGCTCGTCCACCACGGCACGACGCGGACCTCGGCGACGACGCACGCGCCCCAGCCGGGCGCGTCGAGGGTGAGGTCGATGCCGTTGGCGGTGCCGTCCGCGGCCGTCGTCCCCGTGCCCTCGGAGAAGTCATACGCGACGACGGTCGAGCCGTCGACGGCGAGCGGATAGGACGGCGAGAAGCCCGCCGTGTAGCGGGCCGACGAGCTCAGCCGGAAGTCCTCGAACAAGCCGTCAGCGTGCCGGATGCCGTCACGCGCGAAGTAGCCGAGGTGCAGCGCGATCTGGCCGCCGCCGCCGAGGAACGTGGAGCCGAAGGCGTCCACGAAGCTGCGCCCCGCGTCGCCGTCTCGCTGCTCGGCGACGGTGAGCTCGACCCCGTCGACGAACGCCCGCATCGACGGCCCGGTGAAGACGATCGCGTAGTGGTGCCATGCGGTCTCGTCGAAGCCCGGGAAAGTCGCGTCGAGATCGAACCCGCGAGCGTTCAGATCGAGGCCGTTGTCACGCGCGTCGACGCTGGCGAGGAGGATCCGCCCCGTCAGCGAGCCGAACACGGCGCTCGTCAGCGTCACCCCGACGTTCCGAGCCGTGGTCGGCGTGGTCGGATCCGCCTCGATGTCGACGAGCGTGAACTCGCCGCCCGCGACGTTCGCCCGGAACCAGAGCTCGATCGTCGCCGTGTCCAGCAGGCCGACCTCCTCGGCACCCGGCGCCGTCGCGAAGTCATCGACGCCATCGAAGCACAGCGGCGTGTCAGCGCCGACGCACTCGTACCCGACCGGCGCGTCGACGCAGACCTCGTCGGCGGCGCACGTGTCGGTCCCGAGCGCGCACTCGTCGAGGGCGACCGTCCACGCGTACGACGCCGGCGTGACGTCGACGTTGAGGGCCGCGTCGATCGCGCGGACCTCGAAGGTGTGGGCGCCCTCGGTGACGGCGAAGGTGTCGCCGGAGATGCACGAGGCGAACGCGTCGGCGTCGACCCGGCACTCGAACGTCGCGCCGGCCTCGTTCGACGAGAACGTGAACGTGGCGGAGGTGGAGCCCGACGGGTCCGGCGGGCCGCCGTCGATCGTCGTCGTCGGCGCGGTGGCGTCGACGGTCCAGCCGCGGGTCGCCGGCGAGGCGTCGACGTTGCCGGCGGCGTCGCGCGCGCGCACCGCGAACGTGTGCGCGCCGTCCGCGAGCGAGCCGTAGGCGACGCCCGAGGCGCACGTCGCGAACGCGGCGCCGTCGACCGAGCACTCGAACGTGGCCCCGCCCTCCGAGCTGAACGTGAACGTCGCGGTCGTCGCGCTGACGGTCCCGCTCGGGCCGCTGTCGATCGTCGTCTCCGGCGGGGACAGGTCCACCGTCCAGGTGTGGCTGGCGGGCGACGGATCGGTGTTGCCGGCGACGTCGGTCGCGCGGGCCTCGAACGTGTGCGCGCCGGCGCCGAGCCCGGACAGCGCGTGCGGCGAGGTGCACGCGGCGAACGCGCCGCCGTCGAGCCGGCACTCGAACGTCGCGCCCGCCTCCGACGTCAGCGTGATCGACGCCGTCGTCTGGTTGGTCGGGTCCGCCGGCAGGTCGGCGAGCGCCGTGTCCGGCGGCGTGAGGTCGACCGTCCACGCGTACGCCGCCGGCGTCGGGTCGGTGTTGCCGCCGGTGTCGGTGGCGCGGACCTCGAAGCTGTGGGCGCCGGCGACCAGGCCGGTGTAGCTGCGCGGCGAGGTGCACGCGGCGAACGCGCCGCCGTCGAGCCGGCACTCGAACGTCGCGCCCGCCTCGGTCGCGCTGAACGTGAACGACGCCGCCGTCTGGCTCGTCGGCGACGCCGGGCCCGACAGCACGGTCGTGTCGGGCGCGGCCAGGTCGACGGTCCAGGTGTGGCTGGCCGGGGTGGCGTCGACGTTGCCGGCGGGGTCGGTCGCCCGCACCTCGAACGTGAACGTGCCGGCGGTGAGCCCGGACACCACGTGCGGCGAGGTGCACGCCGCGAACGCGGCGGCGTCGACGCGACACTGGAACGTGACGCCGGCCTCGGACCCGGTGAACGCGAACGTCGCGGTGGTGTCCGTCGTCGGCGACGACGGGGCGGAGGTGATCGTCGTGTCGGGGGCGACGAGGTCGATCGTCCACGCGTGGGTCGCGGGCGTCGGGTCGGTGCCCCCGGCGGGATCGGTCGCGCGCACGGCGAACGTGTGCGCGCCCGCGGCCAGCCCGGTGATCGCGCGCGGCGAGGTGCACGCGGCGTACGCGCCGCCGTCGAGGCTGCAGGCGAAGCTCGAGCCCGGCTCGGTCGAGGTGAACTGGAACGTCGCCGATGTCGAGCTCGACGGCTGCGGCGGCGCCGCGGTGATCGTCGTGTCCGGCGGCGCGAGGTCGATCGCCCACGTGTAGCTCGCCGGCGAGGCGTCGACGTTGCCGGCGGGGTCGACCGCGCGGACGTCGAACGTGTGGCTGCCCGCCCCGAGGCCGGTGTACGCGCGCGGCGCCGTGCACGCCGCGAACGGCTGGCCGTCGAGCCGGCACTGGAAGGTCGAGCCGGCCTCGGTCGCGGTGAACGAGAAGCTCGCCGACGTCTGCGCGGTCGGGTTCGCCGGGGTCGCGGTGATCGCCGTGTCGGGCGCCGCCGTGTCGACCGTCCAGCCATGGGAAGCCGGCGTCGGATCGACGTTGCCGACGGGGTCGATCGCGCGGACCGCGAACGTGTGCGCCCCGGCGGAAAGGCCGGTGACGCTGCGCGGCGAGGTGCACGCGGCGAACGCGCCGCCGTCGACCGCGCACTGGAACGTCGAGCCCGACTCGCTCGACGCGAACCCGAACAGCGCGGAGGTCTGGTTGGTCAGCGCCGGCGGCGACAGGTTGATCGTCGTGTCGGGCGGCGCGCCGTCGATCGTCCACGTCCGGCTGGCCGGCGAGGCGTCGATGTTGCCGACGGCGTCGATCGCGCGGACCTGGAACGTGTGCGACGTCGCCGCGAGCCCCGTGTACGTCTGCGGCGAGGTGCACGCGGCGAACCCGCCGCCGTCGAGCCGACACTCGAACGTCGCGCCGGCCTCGGTCGCGATGAACGTGAACGTCGCGGTCGTGTCGATCGTCGGGCTGTTGGGCGCGGCGACGATGCTGGTGTCCGGCGCGGTCAGATCGATCGCCCACGTGTGCTGCGCCGCGCCGGGATCGAGGTTGCCGGCGGCGTCGATCGCGCGCACCTCGAACGTGTGGGTGCCGCCGGCGAGCCCGGCGTAGGCGTGGGGCGAGGTGCAGGCCGCGTACGCGCCGCCGTCGAGCCGGCACTGGAACGTCGCGCCAGCCTCGGAGGTGAACTCGAAGCTGGCGGACGTCGCCGCGGTCGGCGAGGCCGGCGCCACGGTGATCGCGGTGTCCGGCGGCGCCGTGTCGATCACCCAGGTGTGCGACGCGGGCGACGCGTCCACGTTGCCGGCGAGATCGACCGCGCGGATCTGGACGGTGTGGCTGCCCGGCGCGAGCCCGGGGTACGAGAACGGCGAGGCGCACGGGACGAACCCGCCGGCGTCGAGCCGGCAGTGGAACGTGCCGCCGGCCTCGGAGCTGGTGAACTGGAACGCGGCGGAGATCTGGTTGGTCAGCGTCGCGGGCGCCGCGGTGATCGTCGTGTCGGGCGCGGCCGTGTCGACCTCCCACGCGAACGCGGCCGGCGTCGGGTCCGCGTTGCCGGCGTCGTCGACCGCGCGGACCTCGACCGCGTGATCGCCGTCGGCGAGCGCGTCGGTGGTGAACGGCGAGGCGCACGGCGCGAACGCGTCGCCGTCGACGCGGCACTCGAACGTGGCACCGGCCTCGCTGGAGAACGCGAACGTCCCGGCCGGCTGGCTGGTCGGATCGCTGGGCGTCGCGGTGAGCGTCGTGTCCGGCGGGGTGAGGTCGACCTCCCACGCGCGCTCGGCGGGCGTCGGATCGGGGTTGCCGGCGCCGTCGGTGACGCGCACCGCGAACGTGTGCTCGCCCTCGGCGAGCCCGGTCACGGTGTGCGGCGAGGTGCACGCCGCGAACGCGCCGCCGTCGAGCGCGCACGCGAACGTGCCGCCGACGCCGACGTTGGGCGAGCTGAACGTGAACGTGGCGGCCACCTCGTTGTCCGGATCGGGCGGGCCGCTGTCGATCACCGTGTTGGGCGTGGTGGCGTCGAGCGTCCAGTCGTAGGTCGCCGGGGTGACGTCGACGTTGCCGGCCGGGTCGATCGCGCGCACCGCGAACGTGCGCTCGCCGTCCGGCAGGTCGAGCACCGTGTGCGGCGAGGCGCACGGCGCGAACGCGTCGCCGTCCACCCGGCACTCGAACGTGCTGCCGACCTCGTCGGCGACGAACGCGAACGTGACGTCGGGCGAGTTGTCGAGCGGCGGCGGCGCGGTCTCGATCAGCGTGTCGGGCGCGTCGGTGTCGACCGTCCAGGCGTGCGCCGCGGCGGTGGCGTCGGTGTTGTCGGCGCCGTCGACCGCGCGCACCTCGAACGTGTGGGCGCCGTCGGCGAGGGCGCCGGTGGTGTGCGGCGAGGTGCACGGCGCGAACGTCTGGTTGTCGATGCGACACTCGAACGTCGCGCCGGCGTCGTCGGAGGTGAACGCGAACGTCGGGGTCGCGTCGTTGTCGGGGTCCGCCGGGGCGTCGGTGATCGTCGTGTCGGGCGCGGTGACGTCGGCGTCCGGCGCGGCCGCGTCCTCCATCGCGTCGACGGTGATGGCGTCGACGGTGGGCCCGTCCGGCCCCGGCGCGGCGTCGGTGAACGAGTCGTCGCCGCCGCAGCCGGCGGCGACCAGCCACGCGAGCGCGCAGCACAGACAGAGCGAGCGAACGGACGTCCGGCGCATGGAGCCTCCCCGAGCGAGCGAGCATAGCCCCACCGGCCCGATCTCCGCGCTACTCAAGTGTTCAGTGCGCGGCGATTTTCGGGTACGGTTCTGGGCCCATGTCGCACGACGCCCTGCACCCGTTCCACCCGGTCGTCGCGGGGTGGTTCCGCGACCGGTTCGGGGAGCCGACGGCGCCGCAGGTCGCGGCGTGGCCGCACATCGCGGCCGGCCGCAGCACGCTGATCGCCGCGCCGACCGGCTCGGGCAAGACGCTGGCGGCGTTCCTGGCGTGCCTCGACCAGCTCGTCGTCGCCGGGCTGCGCGCGCCGCTGCCGGACCGAGTCCAGGTCGTCTACGTCTCGCCGCTCAAGGCGCTGAGCAACGACGTCCAGAAGAACCTGACGGCGCCGCTGGCCGAGCTGGCCGAGCGCGCGGCCCGCGACGGCGTCCGGTTCCCGGACATCCGGATCGCGGTGCGGACCGGCGACACCCCGAGCGGCGAGCGCGACCGGATGGCGCGGCGGCCGCCCCACGTGCTCGTGACGACGCCGGAGTCGCTGTTCATCCTGCTGACCTCGGACCGCGGCCGCGCCGCGCTGAGCGGCGTGCGCACGGTGATCCTCGACGAGATCCACGCGATCGCGGGCGACAAGCGCGGCGCGCACCTCGCGCTGTCGGTCGAGCGGCTGGAGCGGCTGGTCGTGGCCTCGGGCGGGCCGCCGCCGGTGCGCGTCGGGCTGTCGGCGACGCAGAAGCCGATCGAGCGGATCGCGCGGCTGCTGGTCGGCGCGCGCGCCCCGCTGCCGGTGATCGTCGACGCCGGCCACGCGCGCGACCGCGACCTGGCGATCGAGATCACCGACGACGAGCTCGGCGCGGTCGCGTCGCACGAGCAGCTGGGCCGGGTCTACGACCGGATCGCGGCGCTGGTCGCGGACCACCGCACGACGCTGGTGTTCGTCAACACGCGGCGGATGGTCGAGCGCGTCGCGGCGGCGCTCGAGGCGCGCCTCGGCGAGGACCAGGTCGCGGCGCACCACGGCTCGATGGCGCGGGCGATGCGGCTGCGCGCCGAGGAGCGGCTCAAGTCGGGGCAGGTGCGGTGCGCGGTGGCGACGGCGTCGCTCGAGCTCGGGATCGACGTCGGCGCGGTCGACCTGGTCGTCCAGGTCGGCTCCCCGCGCGCGATCGCGACGCTGCTCCAGCGGGTGGGCCGGTCGGGCCACTCGATGGGCGCGACGCCGAAGGGCCGGCTGTTCGCGCTGACCCGCGATCAGCTCGTCGAGTGCGCCGCGCTCGTCCGCGCCGCCCGCGCCGGCCAGCTCGACGAGATCGCGCTGCGCGACTGGCCGCTCGACATCCTGGCCCAGCAGCTCGTCGCCGCGACCGCGTGCGAGGAGCTCGGCGAGGACGAGCTGTACGCGCTGGTCACGGCGGCCGCGCCGTACGCGGCCCTGCCGCGCGACCGATACGACGCGATCGTCGAGCTGCTCGCCGAGGGCATGTCGCACCGCCGCGGCCGCGCCGGCGCCCACCTCCACCGCGACCGCACGACGGCGACGCTGCGGGCGCGGCGGGGCGCGCGCCTGGCCGCGATCACCTCGGGCGGGGCGATCCCCGACAACAACAACTACGCGGTCGTGCAGTGGCCCGACGAGGTGCGCGTCGGCGAGATCGAGGAGGACTTCGCGATCGAGAGCATGGCCGGCGACGTGTTCCAGCTCGGCAACACCGCGTGGCGGATCCGCCGGGTCGAGGCCGGGCGGGTGATCGTCGAGGACGCGCACGGCCTGCCGCCGACGATCCCGTTCTGGCTGGGCGAGGCGCCGGCGCGCACGCGCGAGCTGTCGGACGAGGTGTCGGCGCTGCGCGGCGAGGTCGACCGGCGGCTCGCCGCGGGCGAGCCCGACGAGGCGATCGCGGGGTGGCTCGTGGCGGAGGCGTCGATGTCGCGCCAGGCCGCGCTCCAGCTCGTCGCGTACCTGTCCGCGGGACGCGCCGCGCTCGGCGCCGTGCCGACGCGGGACGTGCTGATCGCGGAGCGGTTCTTCGACGAGGGCGGCGGGATGCAGCTGGTGATCCACTCGCCGCTCGGCGGGCGGATCAACCGGGCGTGGGGGCTGGCGCTGCGCAAGCGGTTCTGCGTGTCGTTCGACTTCGAGCTCCAGGCGGCCGCGACCGACGACGGCATCGTGATCTCGCTCGGCCAGCCGCACAGCTTCCCGCTCGACGACGTGTTCCGGTTCGTGCCGTCGGGGCAGAGCGAGGAGATCCTGGTCCAGGCGCTGCTCGACCGGCCGATGTTCGAGGTGCGGTGGCGGTGGAACGCGACGCGGTCGCTGGCGGTGCTGCGCCGCGCCGCCGGCAAGAAGGTGCCGCCGCACCTGGTCAAGCTGCGCGTCGGCGACCTGCTCAGCGTCGTGTTCCCCCAGGCCCAGGCGTGCCAGGAGAACATCGTCGGGCCGCGCGAGGTGCCGGACCACCCGCTGGTGTTCGAGACCGTGCGCGACTGCCTGGTCGAGGCGCTCGACGCCGCCGGGCTGCGCGCGCTGTGCGAGCGGATCGAGCGCGGCGAGGTCACGGTGCTGGCGCGCGACACGGTCGAGCCGTCGCCCCTGTGCCACGAGCTGATCAACGCCAACCCGTACGCGTTCCTCGACGACGCGCCGCTCGAGGAGCGGCGCACCCGCGCGGTCAGCCTGCGGCGGACGCTGGGCGCGGGCGGCGGCGGCGCGGCGGTCGGGGCCGACGCGACCGCCCTCGACGCCGCGGCGATCGACGCCGCGGCGGCCGAGGTCGCGCCCGTCGTCCGCGATCCGGACGAGCTGCACGACGCGCTGATGGCGCTGTGGCTCGTGCCCGAGGCGCACGCGCACCGGCTGGACACGGCCGCGGCGCGGTGGCTCGACGGCCTGGCGGCGGCGGGGCGCGCGGTGCGGCTGACGTGGACGCGGGCGCGCGACGAGGCGGGCGGCGGCGACCACGCCGCGTGGGTCGCGACCGAGCGGCTGGGCGCGGCGCGCGCGCTCGTGCCCGACGCCGCGGGCGGCCCGCCCGACGCGGCGCTGCCGGCGTGGTCGGCGCGACTCGACGCCGAGACCGCGGCGATCCGCGTCGTCGGAGGCTGGCTCGATCACGGCGGGCCGACGACCGCCCGCGAGCTGGCGGCGACGCTCGGGCTGCCGCCGGCGGCGGTGCTGGCCGCGGCGCTGTGGCTCGAGGGCGACGGCGCGATCCTGCGCGGCCGATTCCGCGCCGCGGCCGGGCTCGCGCCGGCGCCGACACCAGGCGACGACGGCGACGACCTGCTCGGCGTCGAGTGGTGCAACCGCCGCGTGCTGGCGCGGATCCACCGGCTGACGCTGGCGCGGCTGCGGCGCGAGATCGAGCCGGTGTCGGCGGCGGCGCTGGTGCGGTTCCTGCTGCGGTGGCAGCGGGTCGCGCGCGGCAGCCAGCTACTCGGCGCCGACGGGCTCGCGCGGGTGATCGAGCAGCTCCAGGGGTTCGAGACCGCGGCCGGCGCGTGGGAGCGCGAGGTGCTCCCCGCCCGCCTGCACGGCTACGACGCGACGTGGCTCGATCAGCTGTGCCTGAGCGGCGACGTGATGTGGTGCCGGCTGAGCCCGCGCGTGCTCCCCGCGCGCGCGCCCGCGGCGACGGAGCCTGCGCCGGCCGCGCCGCCAGACGGCGACGTCGAGCCGGCCGACGCGGACCTCGGCGTGCCGGACGCCGACGTCGCCCTGCCCGTCCCCGAGCCCGGCGCGCGCGTCGCGCCGTCCCGCGCGGCGCCGCTGGCGCTGATGCAGCGGCGCGACGCCGCGTGGCTGCGCGCCGGCTGCCCCGCGCCGGATCTCGACGCGCTGTCGCCGCGCGCGCGCGAGGTGTGGGCGCAGCTCGACCGGCGCGGGGCGTCGTTCCTGGTCGAGCTGTGCGACGGGACCGGGCGGCCCGCCGACGAGGTCGACGAGGGGCTGTGGGAGCTGGTCGCGGCGGGCGTGGCGAGCGCGGACGGCTTCGCGGCGCTGCGCGTGCTCGTCGACCGCCACCGCGGGACGGTGCGGAGCCACTTCGACCGCCCCGGCGCGGCGACCGCCGCCGCGACGACGACGACGGCGACGCCGCGGCCCGTGGCGCGGTGGGCCGACGCGGTCAAGCGCGCGCGGACGCGCGACATGCGCCGCCCGGCGCACGCGACGCGCGCGCTGCCGACGGCGGGCGGGCGGTGGTGGCTGCTCGGCGCGCCGCGGCCCGAGGATCGCGACGTCGAGGCCTCGGCGCGCCAGCTGCTCGCCCGCTACGGCGTCGTGTTCCGCGACCTGCTGGCGCGCGAGACCAACCTGCCGCCGTGGCGCGAGCTCGCGGCCGTGTACCGGCGGCTCGAGGCGCGCGGCGAGCTGCGCGGCGGCCGGTTCGTCGCCGGGTTCGTCGGCGAGCAGTTCGCGCTGCCCGAGGCGGTCGACGAGCTGCGCGCCGCGCGGCGCGCGCCGGGCGAGGTCGACGGCGGGCGGGCCGAGGTGTGCCGCGTCGCCGCGACCGATCCGCTCAACCTGGTCGGGGTCCTGTCGCCGGGGCCGCGCGTGCCGGCGGTGGTCGGCAACGCCGTGCTCTACCTCGACGGCGTCCCGGTCGCGACCCGGGAGGGCGGCCGGGTCGTGCCCCGCCCCGAGCTGCCCGCCGGCGCGCGTGTCGACGACGACCTGACCTACCACCCGCCGCCGCGTCGCGAGCCCGCCCCGACGGCGGCGCAGTTCACCCTGTCGGTGTGAGGCGCGGGTGCCGTGTGACCGCAAGCCGGCGCCGGGCCGCCGAACTTGCGGTCCGCGGGACCGCCGAACCTGCGGGTCGCACGGCCAACCGCGCGACGACTCGTTGCCCCCGCGGCTGGCATCCGGCTTGATGTTGCGCCGGACATGTCCCACTGGCTGGCCCACACGCTCCACGATCTCGATGACGACGACGCGACCCTGCCCGCGAGCCTGCGCGCCGCGGCGGCCACCGCGGCCGCCGCACCGGCGGTGCGCGCGTGCGTCCATCGCCGGGGCGCGCGCATCGCGCTCGCGATCGGCGGCGGCGACCCCAGCGGCGCATTCCACCGCGGCGCGCTGCGCTGGCTGCGCGGCCACCTGCTCGCGCGCGCCGGCCGCGCCACGTTCGATCTGGTCACCGCCTGCCCGGCGGGCAGCGCGATCGACGACGCGCTCGAGCTCGGCGCCGACGCGGTCGTGTCGGTCGTCACCGCCGACGCCCCGCCCGCGCTCGGCGGCCGCGCGCGCCCGGTGGTCGAGGTGCGCGCGACCGTCGCCGCGCCGGTCGCGTGGGCCGACGGGCCGGCGCTGCGGATCGACGAGGACCACGGCTGGATGCGCGCGGCCGACGTGCTCGACCACGACGGCGCGCGCCGCGCGCTGACGACGACCGACGACATCACCGAGCTGCGCCGGCGCGGGCTGCAGCTCGAGCGGCTGCTCGCCGCGCTGCTCGCGGGCGCCGGCGACGCCGCGACCCGGCTCGAGCGCGCCGAGGCGGCGCTCGCGGTGATCCGCGCGCTCAAGCTCGAGCTCGCGCGCGCGGTCGAGGCGCGGCGCGGCCACGGGCTGGCGGTGCCCGACGACGTCCACGGCGTCGCGCGGCGGTGGGAGGACCCGGCGATGATCGAGCGCACCGGCGTCGCGGACCCCGCGGCGGCGATCACGGCGGGCGGGCTGGCGCTCGCCGCCGCGCCGCGCGGCCGCCGTCACGACTCGAGCGTCGCGAGCAGCTCGCGCACCGGCCGGGTCGCGCGATCGAAGCCGTCGGTCGCGCCGACCCGCAGCTGCGCGCGCTGAGCGTCGATCAGCTCGAGCGCGCGCCGCGCGTGGTAGCGCGCGCGCTCGCGGTCGCCCGACGGCAGCGCGGCGCGGGCGAGGACGTGCTCGGCGCGCCACGCGGCGTGGGAGCGGAGCTGGTCGAGGCGCGTGCGCGCGTCGCCGGCGAGCGCGCGCGCCGCGTCGGCGTCGCCCTGCGCCAGCCGCACCTCGGCCAGGTGCAGCCGCGCCAGCGCCGCGTACTCGGCTCGCCCCGTCGCCTCGCACAGCTCGTGCGCCCGCTCGAGCATCGCGGCGGCGGCGGCGAGGTCGCCGAGCGCGGCGAGCGCGCGCCCGACGTTGACCCGGCAGTCGCCCTCGCACGCGCGGTCCTCGACGTCGATGAAGATCGACAGCGCCTCGCCGAAGCACTGCAGCGCGCGCGCGTGGGCGCCGTCGTCGAGGCAGCTCTCGCCGATGTTGGCCAGCGCGATCGCCTCGGCGCGGCGCAGCGAGGCGCGGCGCGCCAGCGCGAGCGCCTCCTCGTGCAGCGCGCGGCCCGCCGCGAGATCGCCCGACTCCGCGGCGACCGCGGCGCGCGCGCTGACCGCGAGCACCAGCAGCGTCGGGTCGCCGGCGCCGCGGGCGATCGCCAGCGCGCGCTCGGCCTCGGCGTGCGCCGCGGCGAACTCGCCCTGCTTGAGCCACAGCCACGCGCGGTTGCGGTGGACGGTGCCGCGCTCGACCGGGGGCAGCGCCGCGGCGGCGAGGCCGTCGAGCAGCTCGGCCGTCTCGGCGACGACGCCGCGGCGCATCAGCGCGAACGCCAGCGCGAGCTCGCCGCGCGCGACCCGCAGCGCGTCGCCGAGCTGGCGCGCCGCCGCGATCGCGCGCCGCGCGGTGTCGATCGCGCCGGCCAGATCGCCGAGCGCGACGTGGGCGCTCGCCAGCTCGATCTCGACGTCGATCGCCAGCGGGGCGTCGGCGACCCGGCGGGCCAGCTCGCCGGCGCGGCCGAGCAGCGCGCGCGCCTCGCCGATCCGGCCGCTGCGGATCATCACGACGCCGCCGAGGTGGTCGAGCCGGGCGCGGTCCGCGTCGTCGGGCGGCGCGCCGGCGGCGGCGAGGC
>WYBA01000504.1 GCA_011526095.1 Myxococcales bacterium
CGGTTCCGGCCCGACGACGCCCTCCTCGCCTTCCTGCGCGAGCTCTGATTATGCCGCGTACACGCCCAGGCTCTCCGTCGAGGAACCCGCCCTACGCGGCATAACCGCGTGCTCGGCATAATGTAGCCATCACCACGCCGCGGTCCATCACGGCCACCTGCGCGTTATCGGCGAGGCCCCGCACGCACTTCGCTTCGAGCGCGCCGGCGACACGCCTTACGCGACCGACGTCGTCGCCGAGGTCAGGGCCGCGCTCCGCGCGCTCGGCTTCCGCCCGGCGGACATCACGCGCGCGGTCGAGCAGGCGAGCGTCCACGTGGACGCCGACGCACCGCTCGACGCCTGGCTCCGTGCGGCCCTGCGTGCGTGCCCGCGACCGGCCACGTCATCACCAGGGTGACCGTCTTCGACTCTCCGCTCATCGTGAGCAGCGCAGCTCTAGCGAACAGCGCCGCGAAGCTCGCGAGACCACCAGCACGGGCTCCTTCAGCCTGACGGATCCCTCGCGGGGCGGAGGGAACAGAGGGCTGGCCGCTGGCCGCGGCCCGCGGCCCCTCGATACGGCTCACCCTGAGCCTGTCGAAGGGCGCTCGCGCTCGGCCCGGCTCGGGGCGAACGGTCCAACGCAACCGGTCCGTCCGACGGCAATCTCCGACGACGTCGGTGAGAGGCTCGGGACGAGCGGAGGGGATCTATTCGGATCGACCCTCTCAGGGCGCGCGCACGCGGCGATCGAACAGCTCGTCGCGCGCGTCGACCAGGCGGTCGAACGCGTACGCCGGCGCCTGGAAGAACACGACGAGCGTCGAGCCGCGGCCGGTGAAGATCGCGCCCTCGACGACCGTGTTGTCGGCGGCGCTGATCGTGCAGCGGTAGACCTGCGCGCCGCGGCCGCTCACCATGCGCGAGCCGACCATCGCGCCGCTGAAGAAGTTGCGCGCGATGTCGCCGCAGCCGTCGTCGTACTCGGACCGCGGCTTGCCGGACATGTCCTCGGGCGCGGACACGGTCGTGATCTTCACGACGTCGCCGCCGATCGTGCCCGAGTAGCTGCCGAACCGCGCGCCGCCGTCGTGCTGCTCGCCGTTGAGGATGAACCCGAGCGGGAGCTGGACCTGCCACGACGCGCCGACGTCCCGCACATCGCCCGCGAGGGCGCCTCCACGAGCCGGCGCCGCCGGCGGCGGGAGCCCCGGGGACGCGGCGGTCGCCGGCGCCGCGGCCGTGCCCGCCGACGCGGCGCTCGCGCCCGACGCGCGGTCGTCCTTCTGCGCGAGGAACACCGCGACGCCGATGCCCGCGACGAGCACCAGGCCGCCGGCGATCAGCAGCGGCACGCTGGCCTTGCCGCGCGGCGCCGGCGCGAGCGCGCCGCCACCGCCGTGCATCGCGGCGTGCGCGGCGCCTGGCGGCATCGCCGGCATCACCGGCAGCGGGCCGGCCGTCGGCGCCGCCGTGGCGAGCGTGGGCGGCATCGGCGGGGCGTGGCCGTGCGGGGCGACGTGCGCGACCGGCGCCGGCGCCGGCGCAGGCGCAGGCGCAGGCGCAGGCGGATGGAGCGGCACGGCCGGCGCGACCGCGGGGGGCGGCGCCATCATCGCGCCGGGCGGGTATGTCTGCGGTACGCCCGGCGGGCGGCTCAGCGCGCGCCCGCCGGCGCCGCTGGCCGGCGTCGGCACCGCGGCGAGCGCCGCGCCCGTCGAAGACGGCGCCCACGGCGAGCCCATCGCCGCGTGCGGCGTCGTCGCGCCGAGCGACATCGCGATCGCGGCGAACCGCTCGATCACCGCCTCCATCGACGGCGGGCGCTGCGCCGGGTCCTTGGCCAGCATCTCGAGCACCAGCGCGTCGAGCGCCGGCGGGATCGGCAGGTCGGGGCGGCGCCGCGTCGGCGGCTCCGGCGGGTCCATCAGGTGGCGCGACAGGATCACCATCAGCGACGGGCCCTCGAACGGCATCCGCCCGGTGATGACCTCGTAGAGGATCGCGCCGAGCGCGTAGACGTCGGTGCGCCCGTCGACGTGCTCGGCGCGGATCTGCTCGGGCGCCATGTACTGGGGCGTGCCGACGAGATCGCCGGCCTGGGTCATCGGGTTGACCGTCGCGCCCTTCTGCTCGTCGCGCACCTTGGCGATGCCGAAGTCGAGGACGCGCACGACGTCCTGCTCGCGCCCGCGCGCCGTCAGCATGACGTTGTCGGGCTTGAGGTCGCGGTGGACGATGCCGTGGCCGTGCGCGTCGGCGAGCGACGCCGCGACCTGGGCGAGCACGTGGAGCGCGCGCCGCGCCGGCATCGGGCCCTCGGTGGTGATCACCTGCCGCAGCGATCGCCCCTCCAGGTACTCCATCGCGATGAACAGCGTGCCGTCGCGGTCCTGGCCGAAGTCGAAGATGCTGACGGTGTTGGGGTGGCTGAGCTTGGCGACGAGCTCGGCCTCGGCGTTGAACCGCCGCACCAGGCCCGGGTCCGCCGACAGCTCGGGGCGCAGCAGCTTGATCGCCACCTTGCGCTTGAGCGACATCTGCTCGCCGCGGTAGACGGCGCCCATGCCGCCCTCGCCGAGCTTGGCGTAGATGCGGTAGCGCCCCGCGATCTCGCGGCCGGCGAGGTCCGGCGCGCTCGAGGCGATCGCCGCGCTCCCCGCGCGCGACGGCTCGGTCGCCGAGGTCGCGCGCCCGCACGCGCCGCAGAACCGCGCGTCGTCGGCGTTGTCGGCGCCGCAGTGCTGGCACTTCACGGGCGGCCTCGCGGGGGCGGGATCACGACGATGCCCGAGAGTATATCGGTCACGAGGGGTGCAGGGCGAACACCGCGTAGATCGGCGCCGCCCCGCCGCGTAGCAGCCGGACCTCGATCCGGGCCTCGTGCAGCGCGATCACCGCCAGGACGTCGCCGCCGCCGTCGGTGGTGGCGATGAACGCCAGGTAGACCCGCAGCGGCGAGCCGTCGAAGGTCATCCCGGCCAGGACGTCGGCCTCGGCCCCCTCGACCGACGCGACGGCTGCGTCGGCGACCAGCCCGTCGACGGTGAGCGCGCCGGCCAGGCCGTGCTTGTCGATCGCGTCGATCGCGAGCGTCGCGGTCGCGTCGGAGCCGACCCCGACGCGCAGCGGGGCCGCGTCGCCGACGCGGCGGCCGGTCCACGTGCCGGCGTAGTCGCGGACGTCGGTGCACGCGGCCAGGGCGAGCGTCGCCACCGCGACGAGGACGAGGACGGGCCGCGTCATGGTGTGACGGTAGCACCGTGGCAGCCAGGGGGCGGGCGCGATACGTTCGTGGCGTGAGGTCAGGCCCGTTCGCCGCGGTGCTGGCCGCGGTCCTGGCCGCGGCGGCAGGCGCGTCCGCGCAGCCGGGACCGGCGGCGCCGGCGGATCCGGAGGCGGAGGCGGAGGCGGAGACGGGTCCGGCGCCGGTGGCGGAGACGGCGCCGGAGGCGGAGACGGAGGCGGAGGCGGAGACGGAGACGGAGGCGGAGGCGGAGACGGAGACGGAGACGGAGACGGATCCGCCCGGCGGCCCCGACTTCGGCCCTCCGATCGTGATCGAGGACATCGAGGTCGTCGGCAACCGCTCCACCCTCGACACCGTCATCCTCCGCGCCCTGCCGATCCGCGCCGGCGACGCGCTGCGCGCCTCCGACCCGCGGCTGCGCGACGCGCGGTTCAAGCTGCTCGCGCTCGGCTACTTCCGCGACGTCACCCTCGCGCTGCGCAAGGGTACGGCGCGCGATCACGTCGTGCTCACCGTCACCGTCGTCGAGCGCGGCACGATCGTGCTCAACCGGCTGTGGTTCGGCACCAGCGTGGCGTCGCCGTGGTGGCTCGGCGCCGACCTCGGCGAGCGCAACCTGCTCGGCACCGGCCTCGCCGTCGGCGCCGGCGTCGTCTACGCCGGCAACGGCGACATCTCCGGCAGCCGCGACCAGTGGGCGGGCGAGGTGCGCGTCGCCGACCCGTCGGTGCGCGGCTCGCGCCTGGGGTGGCGCGGCTCGTTCACCTGGGTCCACGGCAGCGAGCCGTACCGCGTCGGCGGCGCCAGCGGCGACGACAGCGCCGAGCACTTCCGCGCGTTCTCGTACCAGCGCGTCGTCGCGCGCGGCGGCGCGACGTGGGACGCGACGGCGCTCGCGCGCGTCTCGGCCGACCTGCGGATCGAGGCGATCGACGCCACGCTCCCGGTCGCGCCGACGCGCACCCTGTCCGACGGGCGCGTCGTCCCGGTCGACCTGTCGCTCCGCCCCGGCTCGAGCGAGGTCGTGTCGCTCGCGCTCGGCGTCGACCACGACACGCGCTCGGACCCGGTGCTGCCGCGCACCGGCGCCCGGTTCACCGCCCAGGGCGAGCTCGGCTCGCGGCTGCTCGGCGGCAGCTACGACTTCGCCGCGCTGCTCGCGCGGTACGAGCGGTGGTGGCCTGCCGGCGCGCGCGGCGCGCTCGGCGTGCGCCTCGCGGGCGGCGTCATCATCGGCGACGCGCCGCGGTTCGAGCGGATCCACGTCGGCGACGTCGACCGCCTCGTCACCCCGCGCGCGCTCGGCCTCGTCGTCTCGGCCGCGGGCTCGCCGGACCTGCTCCACTCCGGCACCGGCGACGTGTCGTACGGCGAGGTCGGCGGCAGCGCGATCGTCGAGTACGCGCGGCCGCTGTTCCGCCGCACCCGGACGATCTACGGCGGCGACGTGTTCGTCGGCGCCGGGCTGTGGGCGCTGGCGACGCGCGACGACGTCACGCTGCGCGACGTCAGCGCGTGGCGCGCCGCGCCGGTCGACCTCGTCGTCGACGCCGGCGTCCGCCTCGACACCGAGATCGGGATCTTCGAGCTGACGATCGCCAACGCGCTGGGGAGGGTGCCGCTGTGACGCCGCGCGCGGCGTGGCTGGCCAGCGCGATCGCCGTCGCGCTGGTCGTGGCGCCGCGCCCCCGCGTCGCCGTCGCCGACGACGACAAGCCGATCCAGCAGAAGATGAAGTTCGTCGAGAAGGGCGACCAGCTCGTCGTCTCGACCGTGCTGACCCAGCTGTTCGACAGCGCCGCGTACGAGGCGCTCGGCAGCGGCTTCGAGTCGACCGTGCTGATCCGGCTGTGGCTGTACAAGAAGGGCGAGGCCGAGCCCATCGCGTTCCAGGCGCTGCAGCGCCGCGTCATCTACGACATGTGGGACGAGGTCTACGAGATCCAGCTCGAGGGCGGCGGCAAGGCCCGGACCAAGAAGGTCAAGTACCGGGCCGAAGCGCTCAAGCTGCTCACCTCGCTCGACCGCGTGCCGATCGCGCACGTCGACGACGTGCCGTACGAGGCGCAGCACGTCCTCGTGATCGTCGCCGAGCTCAACCCGGTGTCCGAGGAGACGCTGGCCGAGGTGCGGCGGTGGCTGACCGAGGGCAACGGCGGCGGCCTCGACCGCGGCGGCGGCCTGTTCGGCTCGGTCGTGTCGGTGTTCGTCAACCCCAAGATCGCCGAGGCCGACCGCGTGCTGCGGCTGCGGTCGCAGCGGTTCTACCGGCCGACGCCATGACGGCCCCGTCGCCCGCCGCCACCGCCCCGGCGTCGCCGCGCGCGCGGATCAGCCTGCAGGTCAAGCTCGTCGTCGGGCTGCTGGTGATCGTGATGACGCCGCTCCTGGTCTCGGCGTACTTCTTCGACCAGCTCGGCAAGGTCGCCGCCAACTTCGCCGCCAACGACGCCGCCCGGCGCGAGGCGTCGATGCAGCGGGCCAAGGACGTCTACGTCGACCTGTTCGACACGACCAAGCGGCTGCACGCGGAGGTCGCGCGCCGGCTCGCCGCCCAGCCGGCGCTGGCGCGGCTCGCCCCCGACGCGCCGCTCGACCGGTTCCTCGCCGAGGAGCACGGGCTGGTGCGGATCGCGCTGGTCGACGTGGCCGGCGCGACCGTCGCCGAGGCGTCGCGCCCGCTGCCCGAGACCTGGGGCCCGTGGGACGCGACCGACCTCGACGTGATCGAGCACCTGCCGGGCGGCGGCAAGCTGGCGCTGACGTTTGCCGTGCCCGACCTGCAGCCCCACTACCGGGAGCTCCAGGCGTCGTTCGAGATCGTCCGCAACGTCCAGCGCGTGCGCTCGGCGCTGCCCCGCGCCTACCTGATGGGGCTGCTCGCCGTGATCGCCGCCGCCGGCGTCGTCGCGATCATCATCGGCGTCGTCGCGTCGCGCGTGATCACCCGCCGGATCGGCGTGCTCGTGGGCGCGGCCCGCAAGGTGTCCGCCGGCGACGCCGCGGCGCGCGCCGAGCTGCGCGGCCGCGACGAGATGGCCGAGCTCGCGGTCGCGTTCAACACGATGCTCGACGACCTCGACCGCCAGCGCGGCGAGATCCAGTACCTCCAGCGGATCGGCGCGTGGCAGGACGTCGCGCGCTCGCTCGCGCACGAGATCAAGAACCCGCTGACGCCGATCCAGCTCGCGGTGCAGCAGTGCGTGTCGTCGTACAAGGGCGACGATCCGCGGTTCAAGCGGCTGCTCGCCGACACCGGCGAGATCGTCGAGGAGGAGATCGCCGGGCTGCGCCGCCTGGTCGACACGTTCCGCACGCTCGGCCAGCTCCCCCGCGTCGAGGCGACGCCGCTGCCCCTGCGCGAGGTGATCGACGACCTGCGGCTCGACGGCACGCTCGCGGCGCGGCTCGAGGTCGTGACGCCGGCCGGCGCCGACGCCGACGTCACCGTGCGCGCCGACAAGCTGCTGCTCAAGCGGCTGCTCACCAACCTGTGCGAGAACGGCGTCCACGCCGGCCAGGAGGCGGGGCGTGACGGCCGCGTCGTCGTCGGGTGGGGCGCGGCGGCGGACCCGCGCCACGTCGCGATCACCGTCGACGATCAGGGCAAGGGCGTGGCCGCGGCCGACCGCGCGCGGATCTTCGAGCCCTACGTCACGACCAAGCAGACCGGCACCGGGCTCGGCCTCGCGATCGCCAAGAAGATCGCGCTCGAGCACGGCGGCGCGCTCGACGTCGCCGACGCGCCGGCGCCGACCGGCGGCGCGCGGTTCATCGTGACGCTGCCGCTCGGTAGCTGAGCTCGATCGCGTCCAGCGCAGGGGTGGCGTCGCCGGCCGACGTCAGCTCGACCCGGTACTGCGCGAACCGCCCGCCGGTGACCGCCGGGCGGGCGCCGGACGTCGTGACCGGCTCGGACCACGGCGCGTCGGCGCACGCCGCCGCCTCGTCGCACGTGCGCAGCCGCACCACCGCCGCGGTCCCCGCGGGGAACCGGCCCTCCCACGTCACGGCGTCGAACCCGACGACGTCGAGCTCGCGCACCGGCGACTCGTGGATCGCCCGCGCGGCGACCGGCGGCGCACCGCCGCGGTGGCGCACGGTCATCGCGGCGCGCGTCACCGAGCCGACGTCGAGCGCCTCGACGTCGCGCACGCGCAGCCGCCAGGTCCCGTCGACCGGCTCGTCGGGGGTGGGCGCGGTGAACGTCACGGTGTGCGTGCCGGTGAGCTCGGAGGTGTCGGCGGGGAGCACGACGTACGTGCTGCCGTCGGGCGCGAGCACGGCGAGCTCGAGGTCCTTCCACAGCGAGTGCGAGATCGTGACGCCGAGCTCCACCGCGGCGGCGCGGGCGTCCGCGGTCGCGTCGAGCGGCAGCTCCAGCGTCAGCGCGCCGTTGTCGGGGATCTGGCCGCCGGTCGAGACGCGGCCGAGCGTGCGCTCGGCGCGCGGGCGCACCGGGCGCAGCCGCGCGAGCGGCCACGCCTCGCTGTCGAGCTCGGGGCCGGAGTCGATCGTGAGGCGCACGCGCTGGTTGCCGGCGTCCTCGTTGAGGTCGACGACGAGGTCGTGCCAGCCGGCGGTCAGCGTGATCGGCGACGCGGTGTGGTCCTCGGTCTGCGTCGTCCAGTAGTCGAGCACCAGCTCGCCGTCGACCCACAGCCGCTGGCCGTTGTCGGTGTCGAGGCGCAGGCCGTAGGCGCCCGGGACGTCGACGCGGAACTGCCCGGTCCAGCGCATCGACAGCTGGTCCGACGCGGTGAGCCCGAGGTCGGTCAGCTCGCCGCTGTTGGGCTGGTAGTCGAACGCGTCGTCGCGGAACAGCAGCGAGGTCACCGGCGTCAGCAGCCAGCTGTCGTCGAACACCGTCCAGTACAGGCCGGCGTCGATCGCGTCGGACGCGACGCGCAGCCGGTCGGGATCGAGCGACGCCTCGACGCCGCCCGGCGGCTGGTGGAACAGCTCGAGCGTCGCGTCGCCGACGCCCTCGGTCAGCGCGATCCGGACCGCGTGCCAGCCCTCGGTCGCGGCCTGGTAGACGCCGGTGACGCCCTGGCTGTCGCCGTAGTACGCGCCGGCGACGCGCGTGAACGCGGTCGAGCCGGGCGGCGCGAGCTCCACGACCCCGAAGTCGTCGGCGCGCAGGCGCAGCGTGTGGGCGCCGGCCTCGAGCCAGACCTCGCCGTCGAGCCAGATCGTCCAGGTGTCGCTGCTGGGGATGCCGAGGCCGCGCGGGCGATCGCCCCCCCACCGCGTCGACACCGTCGCTGCGACGCCCACGCCCGACGAGGTCGCGTCGGCGATCGCGGCCCAGATGTCGTCGTCGAGCCCGTCGTAGAGCTGGTCGTTCGAGCCGCGCAGCGCGAGGCCGCCGGTGAGCCAGGTGCGCGGGCCGATCGCGCCCCACGGCTCGACGACCGCGTCGATGCGGGCTGCGCCGTCGGCGGCGAAGTCCTCGACGGTGTCGTCGCGCCACGTCCGGGGCACGCCGCCGCCGTCGTCGCCGGGATCGACGAACGCGTCGGTCGATGCGAGCCCGGCCGGGTCGAACGAGCACCCCGCCCAGCAGGCGGCCACGGCGAGCGCGGCCCAGCACGATCGCGTGCGCATGGCGCGAACGTCACCCGCGGCGCGCGGCGCATGCAAGCGCGTGATCGCGCTCGGCGCACTGACCCGCGGTCACTCGTGGGCGGCGTTACCGGGCGGTCACGACGTTCACCGGCCATCGCCGTCCCGCGGCCTCCAGCGCGAACCCGGCCGGCGCGTCATCGTCGGGGACGACGCGCTCGGCGACCTTGTCGTGCGCGGCCGTGGTGAGGCGGGCGCGCAGCCGGCCGCCGCGCACGCGGCAGTAGAGCGCGTCGCCGGCGCCGACCGCGAGCGTGTCGTACGCGAGCTCCTCGTCGGCGCCGTCGTCGAGGACGAGGTGGACGCGGTCGCTCTCCCACCGCGCCGACAGCGCGCGCAGGTGCGCGTCCTCGACGTCGACGTAGGCGTAGCGCTGGTCGTCGAGCCGCACGACGTCACGGCCGTCGGCGCGCACGTCGAGCCAGCCGAGCAGCGCGCGGCGCAGCCGCGGGTGCGTGACCTCGACGTCCTGGTGCCACAGCCGGCCCGCGCGGTCGATCCGCAGGCCGATCGTGCGCATCTGCTCGAGCAGCTCGGGCGTCAGTTCAAGCGGCACGGTGCAGGCGTCGGTTGGCGTCAGGCGGGCGCGGCTACGTCTGCAGCCGCGCGATCCGGTCCTTGGTCAGGAGCTTCTGTTTCTTGAGCCGGCTGTACTCCGCCTGCTCGGCCGTGGTGAGCGCCACGCGGCGCTCCAGGTGGCGGACCTGCTCGTCGAGGAGCCGGTGCTCCTCGGTCAGGGTGTCGAGCAGGGCCTGCTTGTCGGCGTCGAGGGCTGTGGCCACGGAGCCTCCGGTCGCGTCCGCGCGACCTGAGTCGACGATAGCGCCGGGGCGATCGCGGGGCAACGACGAAGCTGCGCCTGTCGGACGGAGACGGAGACGGAGACGGAGCACGCTCCGCTCATCCTGAGCAGGGCCGAGCGCCAGCGAGGCCCGTGTCGAAGGATGGTGACAGCCCTGGCTCGCGGTGGGCCGCGCGCGCCGCGCACGTCCTCTCGCGCGCGCGGCGCATCCGCCGGCACGAGCACCGGCTGACTCCTCGGCGACCGCGCGGTGGGGATGGGCCCCTCGGTCCGGGGGGCACGCCCGGATCGCGCACGCGCCGCGCCGACCCCGCGCGCCACGGGGGTGAACCACCACCGGAGCGGTCCCATGGCCGAGGCGCGCGGGTGAGCCATCACCCGTGGCAGCCACGCGCACGGTCGGGTGGCGCAGCGGACTGTCAGCGTCCTTCGACAC
>WYBA01000070.1 GCA_011526095.1 Myxococcales bacterium
GCTCGCGTCGAGCCACGCGTCGACGAGCCGGGCGCGCGACGGCGCGACGACCCGCGCGACCGCGTCGCCGCGCGCCGCGAGCCCGGGCGCCGCGTCGCCGTCGTCGGGACCGGGCCAGCCGCGCGTCGACACGACCGCGACGGCGGCGAGCCGGTCGTCGAGCCGCGGCGCGGCGTCGAGCCGGCCGTAGAGCTGGCTGGCCACGCCGTCGCGCCCGCCGCGCAGGTCCGCCCCGGCCGCGTACCACGCGCGATCGCGCGCGAGCGGGCCGCGCCACAGCGTCGCGAGCTCGGCGGTCGCGTCGGCGTCGCGGATCGCGCCGAGCCGCAGCCACCGCGCGGCCGCGTTGCCGCCGGCGGCGGACGTGACGTCGAGCTCGCGCGCGCCGACGACGTGGCCGTCGTCGGACCACCGCGTCCGCGTCGTCGCGTCGGCGACGAACGCCAGCGACAGCGGCGGCGCGCCGCCGAGCCGCCGCGCGCCGTCGAGCCGCACGGCGGTCACCGCGCCGTCCGGCGCGCGCCACGGCGCGAGCGTCGCCACGTCCAGCGTCGTGAACGTTCGCGCCAGCGCGACCTCGGCGCGTCGCAGGGTCGCGCCGAGCGACGGCGCGGTCAGCGTCCGCGCGGTCCGCGGGTCGCCGAAGTAGCAGGCGATGATCAGCGGCGCGGTGTCGATCCGCACCGGCGGCACCTCGACCGGGCCGGCGGCCGCGACCGCGCCGAGCGCGAGCGGCGCCGACGCCGCGGCCTCGCCGTAGTACACGTCGAGCTGGCGCGCCGCGGGCGGCACGACCAGCTCGTAGCCGCCTCGCTCGTCGGTGATCGCCGCCGCGGTGTCCCGCTCGGTCGTCGCCACCACGGTCGCGCCGGCGACCGGCTCGCCGGTCTCGGCGTCGACGATGACGCCGCGCACGGTGGGCCCGGCCGGTGCCGGCGGCTCCTCGGGCCCGGCCGCCGACCACTCCGCGCCGAGCGCGACCACGCACGCGATCACCGCGGCGGTGACGAGCTGCCTCATGCCTTCCACGTACCGGACGCGGCGGCCGCGCGCCGCCGTGACGCGCTCAACCGCGCTGGCGGGCGCGGGCGCGGTCGCGGCGCCCGGTCGCGGCTGCGACCCGTCGCAGCGAGGCGCGCGCGCCGCACCCGCCCGGCGCGCGGTCAGCGCTCGACGCCCAGCGTGATCGCGTCGGCGCGCATCGCCTGCGCCTCGGCGAGCGCGGCGTCGGTCGACGGCCGCCCGGCTGGATCGGGATCGCCGATCCGGTCGAGGTGATCCTGCAGCGCGGCGAGCAGGGCCGGCGGCCCCACGACCTCCGGCGGCAGCTTGAAGTCGCCGCGGGCGCGCGCGCCCGACAGCAGCACCTCGCGCGACCACGGGTGGCGCCCGGTCAGCATCTCGAACAGCACGACCGCCGCGGCGTAGACATCGCACGCTGGCGTCGCCGCGCCGGCGCGCTGCTCCGGCGGCATGTACGCGAGCGTGCCGGCGGCCTCGGCCGGGCGCTTCGACGCCGCGGCGTCGGCGCGGCTGGCGCCGGCGGCGTCGGGCAGGTGGGCGATGCCGAAGTCGCCGAGCATGATCTCGACGCCCGGGCGCTCGGGGTCGCGGCGGAACATCAGGTTCGCCGGCTTGAGGTCGAGGTGGACGATGCCCTGGCGGTGGGTGGCGGCGAGCGTCGACAGGATCTGGAGGTGGCGCTCGAGCGCGCGGCGGATGTTGCGCGGGCCGCGATCGCGGAGCAGCTCGCGCAGCGTGCCGCCGGCCGCGAGCTCCATCACGATCCGGCGCGCGCGCTCGTCGAGGTCGAGCACCGCGACGATGTTGGGGTGGCGCAGCGACGCGGTCACGCGCGCCTCGTGGAAGAACCGCGCGAGCGCGCCGGCCTGCTCGGCGGCGGCGAGGTGCGGGTGGAGCAGCTTGATCGCGACGTCGCGCTCGAGCTCGAGGTCGCGGGCGCGGTAGACGACGCCGGTCGCGCCGCGGCCGAGCTCCTTGACCAGGCGGTAGCGGCTGCCGGCGTGGACGCCGGCGACGTCGACGCCGGCGATCGTCTCGCCCGCGGCGGGCGCGCCGAGCCCGCGCGCCGCGCGCAGCCGCTCGACCCGGGCGCGGACGTTGGGGTAGTCGACGTCGAGCGCGAGCACGGCCTCGTAGTGGCGCAGCGCGCGCGCGTCGTCACCGCGGCGCCGGTGGTGCTCGCCGAGGAGGAAGTGGGCGCGCAGCGCGTGCGCGGGCGCGGCGAGCAGGGCGTCGAGGTGGCCGAGCGCCTCGTCGAGCTCGCCGCGGCGCTCGTGCAGCTCGACCAGCCGCGCGCGCAGCGCCGTCACCGCATCGGGCGGCGCGCCCGGCACGGCGATCAGCTTGGCCAGCCACTCCAGCGCGAGGCGCTCGTGCCCGGCCTTCCACAGCGCGTCGGTCTTGGCCAGGACCTGGGGCGAGCCGAGCTCGTCGCGCCGCTTGCCATCGGCGGCGTCGGCCACGAGCTGCGCCAGCCAGGTCTCCTCCTCGGGGCCGAGGTGGACCGGCTCGGCCCGGGCGGCGTCCGCCGAGGCCGGCGCCGCGGGCAGCGCGGCGTCGCGCCCGCCGCCGAACAGCCGCCGCCAGAACCCGCCGCGCGGGGCGCGCTCCGTCACGTGACGTCGATCTCCTCGCCGTCGGCGACGACGAGGTCGCCGCGGACGAGCTGGGCGCGCCCGCTGACCAGCGGCTCGCCCGCGACCGCGAGCTCGCGCGCGGCGCCCTTGCCGATCCACGGCCGGCCGTCGGCGTAGACGACGTCGAACGGCAGCCCGACCCAGGACAGGTCGAAGCGATCGCCGTCGGCGCCGGCGACGAGCTGGGCGCCGCGGTCGACGCCGGTCGCGACCGTCAGCACCAGCAGCGGCGGCTCGCCGTGGCACTGGAAGTCGATCGTCAGATCGTCGCCGAGGTCGAACCGGCCGGCGCCGGTCAGCGGGACGCGGCCGGCGATCGGCAGCCCGGCGATCGAGGTGCCGTTGCGCGAGCCGGCGTCGCGCAGCATGAACCGCGACGGCCCCGGCTCGCCGACCTCGATCTCGGCGTGGCGGCGCGACACGCCGCCGGTGCGCAGCACGAGGTCGCACAGCGCGTCGCGACCCAGGCCGATCAGCGGCGCCGCGCACACGACGACCGAGCCGCCGCGGCGTCGCCGCAGCTGCATCCGCCCGCCGGTGATGAGGCGCGCCTCGAGGTCGTCGAGCAAGCGGCGGTACTCGCCCGCGCCCTGGCCGTCGCCCTCCGCGGCGGCAGCGACGCATCGGAGCAGGTCGGCGCGCGCGTCGTCGCGCCGGCCGATCCGCAGGTGGGTCTGGTAGTCGGCGAACGCGTCCTTGCGCTCGCGCTCGCGGCGGTGGAGCTCCTCGTCCGCGCCGAGGGCGGCCTCGACCTTGTCGACCAGGCCGGCCGAGCTGTACGCGGTCGCCGCGGCCTGGAAGTCGCCGATCGCCTCGTAGGCCTCGCCGGCGGTGGCCCAGTCGCCGCCCTTGCCGAGCATCCGCGCCGCCTCCTTCACCTTCTCCTTGTCGCGCGCGGTCGCGATGCCCTCGGCGACGGCGCGCGCGTAGAGCGCCCGGCCGAGCGCGGCGGCGGCGACGCGCTGCAGGTCCGGATCGTCGCCGGCCCAGTGCACGGCGTCGTGCAGCGCGGCGATCTCGGCCGTGCGGTCGGCGGCGCGCTTGGCCCGCGCCAGGTGCATCCGCACCGCCGCCGGGCGGTCGCCGGCGAGGCCGTAGCGCTCGGCCGCGAGCTCGACGTTGCCCGCGGCCTCGGCCGCGACCGCGGCGCGGTAGTCCGCGTTGAACATGCGCCGGAGCAGCGACACCGGGGCCGAGCTTACCGCGGGCGAGGTGGTTCGATCCGCACCCACGCCCCGCGGAAGGCCTTGCGATCCGGATCGTCGAGCTCCTTGCACGCGACGCCGTCGACCAGGACCGTTCCGTCGTCGCTGAGCAGCAGCAGCTCGTCGCGGCCCTCGGGCGTGAAGAACGCCTCGGGGTTGAGCCCGTCGGGGATGATCCCGGGCAGCTCGGTCGCGGTCGCGCCGCCGTCCCACACGTACAGCGCCGACGGCCCGCCGCCGTCGTGGTCACCCGCCACGATCAGGTAGGCGCCGCGCCACGCCGACAGCGCGCGCACGCCCCGGCCCCCGAGGTCGAGCCGCACCGGGTCGCCGAGCGCCGGCGCGGCGCCGCGCACGACCTGCGCGGGGTTGTCGAGCGCGGCGATCAGCGCCAGGCCGCCCGGCGTCGGGCTGCGGAACCCGATCCACACGCCGGCGCCGTCGAGCCGCGCGGTCATGCCCTCGAGGTTGAGCCCGCCCTCGGCCTTGGGCGCGCGCTCGGCGGCGGCGGCGAGGTCGAACGCGGCGTAGCGCGGATCCCCGATCAGCGCGTCGAGCAGGTGCGCCGTGCCCGTGCCGACGACCTCGAGCGCGCCGCCGTCGGCGGGCGCGGTCGTCGCGAACAGCCGCAGCCGCTCCGGCCGGTGCTTGCCCTTGCGGTTGCGCCCGTGCGACGTCAGCCACAGCGCGAGGTCGCCGAGGCGGGTCGCGGCCTCGATGTCGGTCTCCGGCGCCGGCTTCAGCGCGCCGGTCTTCTTGCTCCGCTTCTCGGGCAGGCCGAGGCTGGCCGAGACGTCGCGCGACCACAGCGGCGCGCCGCCGGCGTCCGCGTCGTAGGCGCGCAGCACGTTGTCCTCGTCGTCGGCGATCAGCAGCCGCCGGTCGTCGAGCGGGACGGCGCCGGAGGCGTCGCACATCCCGCGGAACTCGACGACGCGGGGCGCGGCGGCAGCGACCGCGGCCGGCGGCGGCGCGGGCGGCGCCGGGAGCTCGCGCACCGGCGCGGCGCAGGCGGCCCAGCCGACGCCGGCGACGGACAGCGCGATCAGCGGGGCGCGGCGCACGTCCGGGACCGTAGCAGCGCGGATCACGGCGGCAACGGCTGGCCGAACTGCTCGACGTAGCGCCGCGCCAGCTCGTCGAGCGCGGCCTGGTCCTTGGCGCGGCGCAGCGCCTTGGCCAGCGCGCGCCACGCCTGCGCCAGCCCCGGGTCCGCCGCGATCGCCGCGCGCAGCGACGCGATGCCGGCCTCGGTGTCCCTGGCGGAGGTCTTCTTGAGGGCGAGGATGCCGAGCAGGTAGTGCGCCCAGGCCGCGCCGTCGTAGGCAGCGATCGCCTGGCCGCACAGCTTCTTGGCCTGCGCGTCCTTCTTCTGGCGCAGCGCCAGGTCGCACTTCGCGGCGAGCACGCCGGGCGCGCCGGGCCACCGCTTGTCGGCCTTGCGCGCGGCGCGGTCGGCGTCGGCGAGCTTGCCGCCGTAGACGAGATCGAGGATGCCGCGCACCGCGGCGACGACCTCGGCCTCGTCGGCCGGCGTGATCTTGAACTTCGCACCGTCGCGCGGCACGCCGTAGCGCGCGCGGGTGCGCGCGGCCCAGCCGAGGATCGGGTGATCGGCGACGCCGGTCTGCGCGGCGGCGTCCTCCGCCCACGTCAGCGCGCCCAGACCCTGGTAGACGGAAGCGATCTGCTCCCACGCGGCGGCGCGGCCCTCGCGCAGGCCCTCGGCCCGCGTCTTGGCCAGCTCCAGCGTGGCGAGCGCGCCGGGGACGTCGCCGGAGGCGAGCTGCGCGCCGGTGATCGCCAGGTACGGCGCGGGATCGCCCGGCGCGAGCTGCGCGGCGCGCTCGCACACCGCCGCGGAGCGATCGTCCTTGGGGCCGTGAGCGGCGAGCTGGATGTGGCAGGCGAGCAGCCGGATCTGCGCGTTCGCCGGGTACGCGGCGATGATCGGCTCGAGCTCGGCCATCGCGTCGTCGAACTTGCCCTGGGCGGCGAGCCGCTCGGCGCGCTGGTACTGCTGCCACGCCGCGGCCGGGACCGGCGACGCGGTCAGCCCGGCCTCGAGCGCGGCGATCTCGGCGCGCAGGTGATCGACGAGCGCCTGCTTCTCGTCGCGGTCCCACCCGCCCCAGTCCTCGCGCTCGATCGCGCCGAGCAGCTTGCTGTACGTCTTCGCCGTGTCGCGCGCCTCGCCCGGGACCAGCCGATCTTCGAGCGCGATCAGCATCAGCTCCTTGTTGCGGTCGCTGATCCCGGCCTGCTCGGCGGCGTACGCCGGGTGGAGGATCCACGCCGGCTCGGCCTCGTGGATCCCGCCGAGCGTGTGGGCGATCTCGTGGAGCAGCACGACCGTCATCTTGTGGCGCCGTCGCGCGTCGTGGACCTCGTCGCGCTCGGACTGGTCGAGATCGGGGAACGCGCGGGCGAACGCCTTGCGCTCCTCGACGTCGGCGAAGCCGCGCAGCACGATGTGCGGGCCGAGCACCTCCGCGACGCCGAGCTCGTCCATCGTCGCCGACACCAGCGGCAGCGCCGACGTCAGGCCGATCACCCACGCGACGTCGTCGCCGTCGTCGAGCTCGGCGAGCTCGGTCAGCGTGTCGCGCAGCGTCGCCTCGGGCTTGCGCCGGTCCCACTCGACGAACTCGGGCTCGAGCCGGACGCCGAGCATCGGGACGAGCAGCTGGTTGGCGTAGTCGAGCTGGTCGGTGAACGAGCTGCGCCACCGCACGTGCTGGGCGCGGTAGTCGGCGTCGGCGTAGACCCGGACCTTGGCGGTGCGCGGCTCGCCCTCGCGCGGCTTGCCCGGCTCGAGCGTCGCCGGAAGCGCGCTGGCGAGCGCCTTGCGCTGGGCGCGGATGTGCGGCTGGGTGCAGGCGGCGAGCGCGAGCGCGGCCGCGACGGCGGCGATCACGAGGCGGACACGACGGACACCAGGCACCGGGCTCACCGGCCGAGGATGGCGCGACGCTGTCGAGCGGGCAAGGCCGGGCCGTCAGCAGTCGTCGGGCAGGGACGAGGTGAACGCGTCGCCGACCTGGATGAACCAGCCGTCCCACAGGTAGTCGATCTGCGCGACGACGTCGGCGGTCGGCGCGCCGGCGTCTGCCGCCTTCTGCCACACCTCGGCGAGCGTGCAGCGCGGGCGCGGGCGCAGCGGCTGGTCGCACGCCTCGTCCTCGACGATCCACGCCTCCACCTCGCGGGCCGAGGCGGTCACGTGCACCTTGCACGGCAGCTCGACCGGGACGTTCTTCGGCACGCCGGCCGGGCGCTTCGAGGCGGCGGGCGAGCGGAACTCGTACGAGGCGTCGAAGTCGCCGGACAGCGTGAGGTTCGCGCGGCCGTCGAGCCCGACGCCGTCGACGTCGAACTGGATGAGGCGCGCGTCGGCGGCGAGCCGCTTGGCGAGCGCCTCGGCCCGCGGCAGCCACGCGAGCGCGTCGAACCGCCGCGCGTCGTAGTCGGGCTTGGCCGTGATCGCGCCCGGGCCGCCGCCGGTCTCGACGAGCGTGACGCCATCGAGCGAGGCGCCCGAGGCGCCGGCGTCGGGCGCGCGCGGCGCCGGCGTGGGCGGCTGCTCGGATGCGGCAGGCGGGCTCGGCGGGGGAGGGCGGCCGGACACGGGCGCGGCCGTGCCGCGACGGGCGCCGTCTCCGTCTCCGACTCCGCCTCCGTCTCCGACTCCGCCTCCGTCTCCGACTCCGCCTCCGCCTCCGCCTCCGCCTCCGCCTCCGTCTCCGACTCCGCCTCCGTCTCCGGCTCCGGTCCCGCCACCGTCGACCGCCCCGCTCGCCACCGCGGGCGCCTCGCTCGCCCCGCCGCCGCCGCCGCCGCCGCCCCCGCGCAGCGCCACCCCCGTCACCGCCGCGGCCAACGCCGCGGCGCCGAGCGCGATCGCCACCTTCCCCGCGCGCGCCGGGCGCGTCCGCGCCGTCGGCGCGATCGCGTCGGTCGGCGCGAGCGCCAGCGGCGGCGGATCCGAGGCGCGCGGCACGGCGCGCACGCCGCTCGGCCGCCCCGACAGCGGCGCCCACGCCGCCGGCGGCAGCGAGGCGCACGCCGCCGCGAGCGCCTCGGCCATCTCGTCGGCGGACGCGAACCGGTCGTCGGGGCGCTTGGCCATCGCGCGCGCGATCACCGCGTCGAGCGCCTCGGGCACGTCCCCGCGCAGCGCGCGCGCCGACGGCACCGGCGCCTCGACGTGCGCGCGCAGCAGCGCGAACAGCGTCTCGCCCTGGAACGGCCGGCGGCCGGTCGCGGCCTCGAGCAAGAGGGCCCCGGTCGCGTAGAGATCGGCGCGCCCGTCGATCGCGCCGCCGGCGACCTGCTCCGGCGCCATGTAGTCCGGCGTGCCGAGCAGCGCGCCGGTCGCGGTGCGCGGCGAGTCGCCGCTGCGCAGCCCCGGGGCCAGCTTGGCGATGCCGAAGTCGAGCACCTTGGCGTGGCCCGACGCGGTGACCAGCACGTTGTCCGGCTTGAGGTCGCGGTGGATGACGCCGGCGGCGTGGGCCGCGGCGAGCGCGGACAGCACCTCGCCGACGACGAGCGACAGCGTGCCCAGCGGCAGCGGCGCGCGCCGCGCCAGCGCGCCGAGCGTCTCGCCCTCGACGTACTCCATCACGATGTACGGCCGCCCGTCGTCGAGCCACGCCAGGTCGAGCACCGTGATGATGTGCTCGTGGCGGATCACGCCGACCGCGCGCGCCTCGGCGAAGAACCGGTCGACCAGCTCGCGGTCGCGCGCGCACGCCTCCGACAGCACCTTGATCGCCACGCGGCTGCCGATCGCCGGCTGCACCGCCAGGTAGACCCGGCCCATCCCGCCCTCGCCGAGCACGCGCGCCAGCCGCCACCGCCCCACCGTCGCGCCGAGCAGCGGGTCGTTCACGACCGCCAGCGCCGCGCCGTCGTCGCCGCAGAACCCGCCCGCCTCGTAGCGGCGGCCGCACGCCGGGCAGACGTGGCTCATCAGATCAGCAGGCTCTCGTCGACCAGCTGGCCCTCGGCGAACCGGGTCGGGCGCAGCGGGGCGCAGTCGACCGTCTCGAACCGGCGGCCGGTGGCGAGCTCGGCGACGGCGCGGCCGGCGGCCCACGACTGCATCGCGCCGCGGCCGGTGAACCCGAACGCCTCGATCACGCGGTCGTGGCCGGGCGCGAACCCGAGGATCCCGCACAGATCGGGCGTGTACTCGTAGAGGCCGCTCCACCCGGCGCGGTGCTTCATCTGGGCGCAGCCGCTGATCCGCGCCGCCAGCGCCGGCCAGATCTTGTCCTCGAACCATTCGACGCCGTCGTACTTGAAGCGGTAGCCCTCCTCCTCGGCCGGGTCGGCCCAGCCGGCGAGGATGTGGGTGGCCTCGCGGTGGAAGTAGACGCCGCTGGGGTCGACGAACATCCCCCACGCGCGCAGGTCGACGTCGCGGGCGTGGCCGATCGCGATCTGGCGGCGCACCGGGCGCACCGGGACGACGTGGCCGTACAGCGGCGCGACGCGCCGCGCCCACGCCCCGGTGCAGTTGATCACCGTGTCGGCGGCGAGCCGCACCGCGCCGCCGTCCTCGGGCGGCAGCGCGTCGCACAGGATCTCCTTGATCGCCTGGTCACCGGCCGGGGAGAACTCCTGGAACTTCACCGCGCGGACGACGACCTTGTCCGGCTCGGGATCGATCCCGACGACGTAGGCATAGGTCTCGAGCCGCAGCCCGGCGCCGGCGGCGTTGCGCGCGCGCCGCCGGTACAGCTCCTTGAGGAGGTTGGGGTTGAGCAGACCGTCCCGCGGCGAGAACGTGGCGCCGACGACGCCGTCGAGCTGGTCGAGCAGCGGGCAGTGCGCGGCGATCTGGTCGGGCGTCAGCGCGCGCACGCCGAGGCCGAACCGGTCGTTCTGCCACCGCGCGGCGGCGACCGCGTCGGACCACCGCGCCTCGTCGTACATCCACAGGTAGCCCTTCTGGTCGAACGCGATCTCGTCGCGCACGGTCTCGAAGAACTCGATCGACGGCAGCGACAGCGCGACGTTCATCTCCGACCGCCACGTCGCGCGCACGCCGCCGGCGTTGAGCTCCGAGCTGGAGTAGCGGCCGCCGAGGTCGACGTCGAGCACGCAGATCGAGCGCACGCCGCGCTCCGCGAGGTGCATCGCCACGCTCGATCCGATCAGGCCGCCGCCGAGGATGATGACGTCGAAGCGCTCCATCGAGCGAATCCTATACACCTCCCGGCGCGGCCCGCGGGGCCTGTGCGCGTGATCCCTGTGAGCGCGCATACGGCGGAGATGCCTCTCGATCCCCGGATCGGCTGCGAGTAGTGTCCGCGCCCCGATGACCCGCCTTCGACACCTCGCCCTCCCCCTGGCGCTCGCCGTCACGCTCCTCGCCGCCTGCGAGGACCCGCCCGAGCACCCCGACGAGAACTGCGCCGTCCCCGGCGACGAGGACCAGAACGGCGAGGCCGACTGCGCCGACGAGGCGTGCTCGCTGCTCGCCGAGTGTCAGCCGCGGTGTGGCGACGGCCAGGTCAACCTCGACGGCGAGGCGTGCGACGACGGCAACGAGGTCGAGGGCGACGGCTGCGACACCAACTGCACGGCCAGCGCCTGCAACAACGGGATCGTCGCCGGCGACGAGGTCTGCGACGACGGCAACGCGGTCGACGGCGACGGCTGCGACACCAACTGCACCGTCAGCGCGTGCGGCAACGACGTGCCCGGCGCCGACGAGGAGTGCGACGACGGCAACCTCGACGACGGTGACGGCTGCGACTCCAACTGCACCGTGACCGCGTGCGGCAACGGCGTGCTGACCAAGGACGAGGGCTGCGACGACGGCAACGACGTCGACGGCGACGGCTGCGACACCAACTGCACCACCTCCGGGTGCGGCAACGGCGCGGTCGGCGGCGACGAGGAGTGCGACGACGGCAACCCCGACAGCGGCGACGGCTGCGACGCCAACTGCACGCCGACCGGGTGCGGGAACGGCGTGATGACCGGGACCGAGCAGTGCGACGACGGCGGCGTCGAGCCGGGCGACGGCTGCTCCCCGACCTGCGAGATCGAGTGCGGCAACGGCGTCGTCGCGGGCCTCGAGGAGTGCGACGGCACCAACTTCCTCGGCCAGACCTGCGTGACCCGCGGGTTCATCGGCGGCGAGCTGGCGTGCTCGGCGACGTGCACGCTCGACACCTCGGCGTGCATCAGCCCGGGCTGCCCCAATGGCGTGATCGAGCCCGGGGAGCAGTGCGAGGGCACCGACGTCGCCGGCGCGACCTGCACGTCGATCGGCCTGGGCTTCGTCGGCGGCACGCTCGGGTGCGACGCCGCCGCGTGCACGTTCGACACCACCGCGTGCGTGGCGCCCGGCTGCGGCAACGCCGTGCTCGAGCTCGGCGAGCAGTGTGACGACGGTGGGGTCGAGCCGGGCGACGGCTGCGACGCGGACTGCATGATCGAGGGCGTGATCTCGGAGCTCGAGCCCAACGAGGACGGCACGCCGCAGACCGGCGGCAGCGGGACCACCGGCAACGACTTCAACGCCACCGCGGTGGCCAACGCGACCGCCAACGGGACGTTCGACGCGACGGTCGGCGATGGCCTGATCGCCGCGTCGTTCGACCCGATGGGTGACGAGGACGTGTTCGCGTTCCGCAACGACCACACCGGGCCCGTGCCGCTGCGGGTCGACCTCTACAACTTCGTCACCGGCATCGGCCAGCCGTGCGGCACGACGATCGACACCGGCCTGCACGTCCGCGACGCCGCGGGCGCCTCGCTCGCCAGCAACGACGATCGCGACGGCTCGGCCGACCGCTGCTCGGGGCTGCTCTACACCGTCCCGGCCGGCACGACCGTCTACGTCCACGCCGTCGAGTACGGCGACGACGCGACCGTGAACTCGTACGGCGTGCGGTTCGACTGGCGGGTGCCGGTGTGCGGCAACTCGGCGCTCGAGGTCGGCGAACAGTGCGACGACGGCGGCACCGACATCGGCGACGGCTGCTCGGACACGTGCCAGATCGAGGGCGTGGTCGCGGAGGACGAGCCCAACGGCAACACGACGCAGGCCGACGGCAACACCGTCCAGCTCACCGGCACGACGATCGTGTCGGGCTCGATCACCGACATGTCCGACGAGCTCGACGTGTTCCGCCTCACGCTCGCCGACTTCGCCGTCGTGCGGTTCGAGGCGTTCACCTCGCTGTTCGACTGCGACGCGACGACGATCACGCTGCGCGTGCGCGACGGCGCCGGCGCCCAGCTCTACACCGACGGCGCGTCGGGCATCCGGTCGTGCGGCGCGGTGGTGGCGCCGCTGCCCGCCGGCACGTACTACGTCGAGGTCGAGGAGACCGGCACCAACGCCAGCATCCCGCTGTACTTCCTCGAGGCCCAGGTGCTGGCGAGCGCGGGCGCCGAGGCCGAGGCCGCCGGCGCGAGCGGCGCCAACGACAACCTGGCGACGGCGGAGGCCGCGCTGGTCGGGCTGGACGAGGTGTTCGTCTTCGGCGATCACACGCTGTCGAGCGACGACGACTGGTACGCGATCACCGTGCCCGCCGGGGCGCGGATCCGCGCCGAGATCATCGAGGGCGATCGCGCGGCCGAGACCTGCGAGAGCAACAACATGGACGCCGACCTCACGCTGTTCGACGCGGCGGGGACGCAGCTCGTCGACGACGACCTCGACGGCCGCGGGTTCTGCGCGCTGATCGACGGCACCGGGACCCAGCCGCTCGACAGCGCGGCGCGCAACGCCACCGCCGCGGCGCAGACCTACTACCTGCGCGTCCAGGGCTACGGGACCGGCGCGACGAACGCCAACCAGTTCGTCTACCGGCTCGCGGTCACGCTGCGGTAGCGGCGGCGACGGCGGCCACACGGGGCTCGCCGCCCCGCCCGACGGGCGAGGCCCGTCGGGACCCACCTCGCCCGGGCCGCGAGGCGGTCACGCCGCGACCGCGGCGACCGCCTCGCCGAACGCGGCGAGGAGCAGGTCGAGGTCAGGCAGCGGGATGTTGAGCGGCGGGCAGACGTAGACGGTGTCGCCGAGCGGGCGGGCGTAGAGCCCGCGCGCGAGCGCCTCGGCGTAGACGCGGGCGCCGGCGCCGCCGTGATAGCCGCCGTCACCGAGGTCGGCCGCGCCGACGATGCCGAGCGCGCGGGTGCGGCGCACGCCGGGCAGCCGCGCGAGGTCCGCCATCGCCGCGGCGATCTTCGCGGCGCGCGGCGCGACGCCGGCGACGACGTCGTCGTCGCGGTAGATCGCCAGCACCTCGCGGGCGACGGCCGCGCCGAGCGGGTGGCCGCAGAAGCTGTGGCCGTGCATCAGCGCCCGACTCGCGCCGGCCACGGTGGCGCCGCCGGGCGCGGCGCGGAACCCGTCGTACAGCCGCTCGGTCGCGAGCGTCGCCGCCATCGGCAACAGGCCCGCGGTGAAGCCCTTGGCCGTGCACAGCAGATCGGGCGTGACGCCGGCGAGGTCGCACGCCCACATCGCGCCGGTGCGGCCGTAGCCGGTGAACACCTCGTCGGCGATCAGCAGCGTGTCGGCGCGTCGCGTCGCCTCGCGCAGCCGCGCGAGCAGCGCCGGCGGGTACATCCGCATCCCGGCGGCGCCCTGGACCAGCGGCTCGACGACGACGCCGGCGAGCTCGTCGGCGCGCGCGGCGATCAGCGCCTCGAGCCGGTCGCCGAACGCGGTCCACGCCGCGTCGTCGTCGTCGTGCGCGTCGGTCGGCGGCGCGACGATCACGTCGAACAGCATCGGGCCGAACACGGCGAAGAACTCGCCGCCGCCGGTGAGGCTGGCCGCGCCGAGCGTGTCGCCGTGGTACGCGGACGACAGCGCGAGGAACCGGCGGCGCGCGGCGCGGCCGTTCTGCTGCCAGTACTGGAACGCGATCTTGAGCGCGACCTCGACCGCGGTCGAGCCGTCGTCGGTGAAGTGGACGCGGGTGAGCCCGGCCGGCGCGACCGCGCACAGCTCCGCGGCGAGCCGCGCCACCTGCGGGTGCGTCGTCCCGCCGGCGGCGACGTGATCGAGCCGCGCCGCCTGGTCGGCGAGCGCGCGGACCAGGCGCGGGTGGCGGTGGCCGAGCGTGGCGGTCCACCACGACGCGTTGCCGTCGAGGTAGCGCCGGCCGTCGAGGTCGACGAGCCACGCGCCCTCGGCCTCGGCGATCACCAGCGGCTCGACCTGCTCGTGGCGCTCGGGCGAGGTGTACGGCGGCCAGACGTGGCGGCGCGCCAGCGCGATCACCTGGTCGCGCGGCGGCGGCTCGCCCGCGCTCATCGCCCGCCCGCCGCCGGCAGCGGCGCCGGCACCCAGAAGTCGCGCGGGTAGAGGCGCCACAGCGTGGCGTCGGTCCCCCCGGCGCCCTCCGTCGCCTGGAGGTAGCTCGCCCACGCGTCGAGCTGCGCCGCCGGGCCGGTGGTGAAGAACACCGCGTCCGGGACGTCGGCCGAGCGCGTGCCGTAGCCGGGCAGCACCTTGCCGTAGACCGCGGGCATCCGCGCGAACAGCTCGGCGGCGAGCCCGGCCTGGCCGCGCAGCGCCAGCAGCTTGTCGCGGAACGCGCGCACCCGCGCCGGCGTCAGCCCGTCGGTGAGATCCGCCGCCATCGCGGCGGCGCGGCCCTCGTAGCTGGCGGCGACGCGCGACGAGAACGACTGCGCGATCGCGTAGTCGGCGAGCGCCGGATCCGGCGCGGCGGCGGCGAGCTGGTCGACGACGAACCGCATCGTCTGCGGCAGCTCGGGGCAGCGCTCGGCGTAGTAGAGCAGGCGGCCCTGCTCGAGCTGGACGCGCAGGCCGTTGGAGTAGGCCAGGCCCGCGGCCCACGTCTTCATGAACATGCTGTGGCCGCCGTGGCCGGTGAACAGGTTGCCGGTGAGGTAGTCGCGGATCGCGTCGTCGGTGGTGTCGGCGTAGCTGACCGCGGGCGCGGTGTGGACGAACACGCCGCTCGAGGTGCTGGGGTTGACCAGGCCGAGGAACACCGGCGCGGTCGCCGCGGGCTGACGGCCGCGCAGCCGGTCGACGAACGCCGGCGCGTCGCCGTAGGTGCGGCGCGTGAGCGCGCCGCGGGGCAGCGCCGCGAGCAGCGCGGCGAGGTCGTCGCGCAGCGCGGCGCCGTCGGCGGCCGACGCGACCAGCCACGCCCGCGCGTTGCTCGCGTCGACGATCGCCGCGCGCACGCGCGCCAGGCCGGCGAGCGCGGCGTCGCGGCCGCGCTGCAGGTCCGCCGCCATCTGCTGGCACAGGTAGGCCCAGTCGGCGGCGAGCGCGTCGTCGGGCAGCTCGGGCAAGAGGGCGCGCAGGTCCTTGCCGGCCATCGCCAGCAGCATCCGCACGCCGGCGGGGTGGCCGGCGAGGTCGCGCGTGAACCGCGCCAGCGCCTTGTCGGGCGCGGCCGCGGGCTTGACCGGCGCGGCCGCGCCCGGCGCGAGGTCGAGCAGCGCGCCGGCCAGCGCGTCGAGGCGCGCGCGATCGAGCGTCTTGCCCGCGGGCGCGAGCGCGCGCAGCAGGCCTGCGGCCGCGGCCGCCGTCTTGCCGTCGCCCGGATCGGCCAGCATCCAGCGCAGCCGGTGCAGGTCGTGGGCGCGCGTGAGGAACGACGCGGTGTGGACGTACAGCGGCGAGCGCTGGCGCCACCACGCCGTCGGCGGGTCCTGGACCCAGCCCTCCTCGGCGCCCTGCATCGTGCCGCGCAGCCCGGTGAGCGCCTGGTCGACGAGGTCGCGCAGCCGCGCGACGTTGTCGACGCGCCAGTCCGGGCTGGTCAGGATGCGCCGCATCCACGCCAGGGCCGCGCGCGTCTCGAGCAGGTCGGTCCCGGCGCCGGTGATCGCCAGCTCGACCCGGCCGGTCGCCGGGTTCGCGGTGTAGGACAGCCACAGCGACAGCACCTCGCGGCGCAGCGCCTCGCTGACGTCCTCGCTCGCGGTCGCGACGCCGTCCTCGTACAGGCCGGCCTCGCGGAGCAGCCGCGGCAAGAGCGCGAGCAGCGGCAGGTCGTCCTCGGCGACCGCGTCGAGCCGCAGCGCCAGGCCGACGGCGCCGCCGGGCATCGAGTCGATGCGCGAGGCGACCAGCGGCACGTCCGGGCCGACCGTCGTCACGTCGTAGGCGAGGTCGTCGTCGAGCGTCATCGGCGGGGAGTCGACCAGCGGCGGCATCGGCGCGGCCTTCGCCGCCGCCTCGAGCTGCGCCGTCGCGGCGTCGTACTCGGCCGCGAACCGCGCGACGACCTTCGTCGCGTCGGCCTCGCCCCACGCCTTGCCCAGCCGCGCGATCTCGGCGGTGACGCGCTCGGTGCGCTCGCGGTCGAGGCGCGCGCGCAGCGCCGGGCTCGGCTTCGCCGCCAGCGCGAACGGCGGGTCGAGCAGCCCCCACGCCTGCAGCCGGCGCGTCCACGGGTTGCCGTCCTCGGCGAGCGCGGCCTCGACCGCGGCGAGCTGCGGATCGAGCGTCAGCGACTTGTCGAACCCGGGCGTCGCCTCGAGATCGAGCAGGTGCGACATCCACGCGCCGCTGGTCCCGCGGAACCCGAAGCCGGGCGGCGAGCCGAGGAACTTCTTGGTCGACCGCCGCTGGTCGATCAGCCGGCTGGCGATCCGCTCGCGCAGCGCGGCGAGCTCGGCGTCGCCGGCGGGCAGGGCGGCGAGCCGCGCCAGCTCGGCGGTGACGACGTCGCGCAGCGCCGCGATCCCGGCCTCGTCCATCGCCGCGGGCGTCACGCCCTGCACGCCGAGGTAGACCGGCTGCCCCTGATCGCGGCTGACCCACGACCACACCGCGGTCGCGCCGACGTCGAGGGTCCGCGTCCGCGTGTCGACCAGCCGCTTGTACAGCGGCGTGCTCTCGTCGCCCGCGATCGCCGACAGCAGCAGCTCCATCAGGATCCGCTCGTCGAGCGCGAGCGCCCGGCTCGCCGGCCACGCCAGCATGACCGAGCTCGGCCGGTTGGCGTCGGCGAGCGGGTACTCGACGATCCGGGTCGCGCCGGCGGCGACGGGCGCCGGCGCCGGCAGCTCGTCGTACTGCATCGCGTCGCCGGTGCGATCGCCGAGGCGGTCGAGGATCGCCGCGGTCTGGTCGAGCACGTCGCCGAGCGCCATCGACGCCGGGAACGCGCCGATCATCCCCATGTTGCCGAGGTAGTGCGTCGAGGCGTGGAACCGACGGATGTCCTCGGGCGTCATCGTGCGGATGTGGTCGGGCACGCCGCCGGCGGACATCGCCAGCGGGTGGCGCTCGCCGTAGATCATCCGGCCTGCCGCGTCCCACAAGAGGGTCACCGGCGACTCGTACGTCCGCACCATCTCGTTGTAGACGGTGCCGCCCTCCTCGAGCCGCAGCGTGCCGTCGGGGTCCTTGCTCACGCCGAAGTTCGCGACCTCGCGCCGGATCTCCTCGTCGGTGTAGTCGGGGTGGAGCAGGCCGTCGAGCTGATCGGCGAACACGCCCCAGAACACCTCGTGCGCGGCGATCGTGTGGAAGTGGTAGACGGTGCGCCACTGGTCGGTGAACGCCGAGCTCTCGGCCAGCGCCATCGCCTGGTAGTTGCCGAACGCGCGGCCGCGGTCGCCCTTGCCGAGCAGCAGGTGCTCCTGCGTGTGCGGCTCGCCCTGGTCCGACGTCGGGATCGAGCCGACCCAGATCATCCCCTGCGGCGCCGAGTCGATCCGCAGGTAGTCGAGGACGAACCCGGTGCGGTCGTGGATGAACCGGGCGCCCATCGGCGCGCCGGCGGCGTCGAGGTAGCGCGTCGTGACGTGGAACCCGCGCACCGCCTGGTCCTGGTGCAGCGCGTCGAGGACGACGGGAACCGATGGGTCAACGGGCGGAGGGGCCTTCACGCTCGGTCCTTTCGACGGGCAACCGGCGGCAACGGCCGCGGCGGCGATCACGAGGGCGCGGAAGTTCATGGCGCCGGACTCTACCAGCGCGCGAGAATGTCGCTCCCATGTCGCACCCCGTCGCATCCCCGCGATCCCCTCGTCCTCCCCGCCTCCTCGCCGCCGCGCTGCTCGCCGCCGCCGCCGGCTGCACCGCCGGCGATCCCGGCCTCGGCGCCACCGATCGCCCCGTCGTCTACGGCGTCGATGATCGCCAGGACGTCTACGCGTTCGCGGATCAGACGTGGGCGGCGCGTGCGCTCGAGGTGTCGGCCGCGATGGTCGACACCAGCCAGATCAACGCGAGCAACCCCGACAACATCACGCTGTCGGCCGGCACGCTCGGCAACGACTACGACCTGTGCAGCGGCGAGCGGTTCACCGACCAGCAGACCGCCGCCGGGTGCAGCGCCACCTTGATCGCGCCGGACCTGCTGCTCACCGCCGGCCACTGCATCTCGGCCAGCCAGTGCGGCGGCACCTCGTACGTCTTCGACTACGCGATGACCGACGCGACCACCCGCCACACGATCACCGCGGACGACGTCTACGCCTGCGACGCGGTCGTCGTGCGCCAGGTCGCCGACGCCGACTACGCCGTCGTCCGGCTCGACCGCGAGGTCGTCGGGCGCACCCCGGCGACGGTCGCGGTCGACGGCGCCGCGCTCACCAACGGCACGCCGCTGGTGGTCCAGGGCTACCCGTCGGGCATCCCGCTCAAGATCGACGACGGCGGCGCGGTGCGCGACGGCCACCCGGCCGAGACCCAGTTCTTCGTCGCCAACCTCGACACGTTCGGCGGCAACTCCGGCTCCGGCGTGTTCAAGGACGACGGCACGCTCGTCGGCATCCTGGTCCGCGGCGAGACCGACTACGTCGCCGACGGCAGCTGCAACCGCGTCAACGTCTGCGCCGAGGACAGCTGCCGCGGCGAGGACTCGACCTACGCGTTCCGCGCGATCGCCGCGCTGTGCGACGTCACCTCGGCGCCGGGGCTGTGCACGTGCGGCGACGCGACGTGCGACGCCGCCGAGGGCGAGACGACCGTGACGTGCCCGCTCGACTGCGGCACCAGCTGCGGCGACGGGGCGTGCAACGGCGACGAGAGCCCGCTGAATTGCACCGACGACTGCGGCTTCTGCGGCAACGGCGCGTGCGACAACGGCGAGACCGAGGGCACGTGCTGCCTCGACTGCGCGTGCACCGGCACCGACCAGGTGTGCCTCGACAACGCCTGCGTCCTCGACCCGTCGATCGGCGACGCGTGCGACACGGCGTTCGACCTCGAGCCGACCGGGACGCAGATGATCACCGACTCGACGACGCTGGCCAGCGACGACCTCGCCGGCTCGTGCGCGGGCAACGGCGCGCCGGACCGCGTCTACGCGTTCACGCTCGATCGCCAGACCGCGATCGACGCGACGCTGACCGGCTACGACACCGCGCTGCACCTGCGCAGCGCGTGCGACGACGCCGGCAGCGAGCTGGCGTGCAACGACGACTCGGACCCGCCCGGCGACTTCGGCTCGCGCCTCGAGCAGGTGCTCGAGCCCGGCAGCTACGCGCTGATCGTCGACGGCTTCGGTGACAACAGCGGCAGCTACCAGCTCACGGTCGTGTTCACCCCGATGGGCCCGGTCGACGAGTGCCCCGAGGATCCGGCCAAGACCGAGGCCGGCGCGTGCGGCTGCGGCGTCCCGGACGACGACGGCGACAGCGACGGCGTTCCGGACTGCGACGACGCCTGCCCCGAGGACGCGACCGACGCGTGCGACGACCCGGGCGCCGAGCCGGGCGACGAGGACGGCGGCTGCTGCTCGACCGGTGGCGGCGATCCGCGCGGCGCGGCGCTGCTCGTCGTCGCCGTCGCGCTCGCGGTGCGCCGGCGCCGGCGGCGGTGCTGATCGGGTCGACCCGTATCTCCCCCGCCGCCTGTCGTGGGCGGGGCGAGCAGGTGCGGCGCGCTACGCGCCGGTCGGCCGCTCGGTCGTGGCGCGGCGCGGACGCGGCGCCGACAGCATGCTGCGGTAGTGGGCGGTCCAGCGCGCGCGCTCGGTTGGCTCGATCGCGAAGATCGACGCGCCGATGCCCTGGCCGCGCGCGGTGCGGCCGCACTGGCGGGACACGACGAGCATCGACACCGGACCGGTCGGGAGGTCGACCAGCACGTCCATCACGTGGTTGAGCGGGATCGTGGCGTTGGTCTCGACGAACAGGCCATCCGCGCTGACATCACGGACGTGGCCGCGCAGGTTGAGCCCGCCACGCTTCCACACGACCACCAGATCGCATTCGCACCGGGCCGTGCGACGCCGATTCGCTCTCATGGCGGTTCGTGAGATGCAATACCCGGTCCGCTGGCCGAACGCACCCAAGCTCGCGAACCCTCGTCGCGGATGGGTGGCAGGTCGACTCGCCACTGACGACAATCGTGACCACTGCGCACGGCTGCTTCGCGCTCCGGATCGACGAAGGACGGTGGCCGACCGGCCGGTCATCGTCCGCGCAGCGCCGCGCATCCTGCGCACGAGTCCCCGGACGTCCGGACGTGGCCGGCGGGGGGCGCGCGAGCACCGCCCGCGAAAGAAAACGCGGGGCCGCGGCCCCGCACCATTCACCTGGGTGCAAGAGCCGCGGCCCCGCGGGGGGGATGGACATGTGATCGGCCCGAAACGACGACGGGCCACCTGTGACGGTGGCCCGGTCGCGTGCGCTCGGCGTGGTGGCCTAGCGAGGGTGCGATCGGGCTCGTCGCGACGACGAGCGCTGTCCAGAGGCGATCATGTGGGTCGATTCTTCTACCGGAGCGATCACGCACCGACAAGGAAAAAGTTCCAACCCTGCTACTGTGCGGACCGTGCTGTTGATCGACGAGCACCTGCGCATGGACGGCGTCGCCGTGCGGACCCACCTCGACTGGCAAGGCGGCCGCGTGACGATCGTCTCCGACGACGGCATCCACGGCGCGCTGTCGGTCGGGGCGATCGCCAAGGTGATGGAGCGCTACGGCAAGCCGCTCGACGCGACGGTGTCGCTCGAGGGCCCGCGCCTGACGCTCGACGACGGCGCGGCGCTGCGGATGCTGCGGTTCCGCGCGCAGGTCGACGTCATCGCGCGCGACTACCTGGTGTGGGAGCGTCCGGGCGAGGAGCCCCTCGCCGCGCTGTCGAACGGCGTCGCCGCGGCGCTGCGCTACCTGTGCCTGCAGATGGCCGAGGCGCGCGCGGTGCCGGACGCGGCCCGCGAGCCGTCGGGCGAGTAGGGGACGAGTACCGCCGCGTCACTCGCCTGGCGCCGGCGGCGGCGGCGGGCCCGGATCGTCGACGTCACCGCCGTCACCGTCGCCATCGCCCTCGCCGTCACCCTCGGGCGCGCTGTCGCTGCCGTCATCGGGCGCGACCACCTCGGGCTCCTTGGTGCAGATCGGCCGGGTCGTCGACGACAGGCCGTACAGCGCCAGCCCGGCCTTCTCCGCGACCTTCATCACCTCGCGCCCGCTCGCCGCGCTCCACAGCCGCAGCCCGCCGGCGTCGTCCTCGTAGATCAGCGTGTCGTCGTCCTTCCACCTCAGGCCGAAGCGGCTCGCCGCGGTGAGGATGTGCTTGAGCTGACCTGACTTCGCGTCCGCCACGTAGATCGACGGCTTGGCGCCGTCCTTCGCGCACGGATCGGCCCACGTCGAGAACGCGACGCGGGTCTTGCCGGGGTTGGCCTGGACCATCCCGGCCGGCGCCAGCCCGCTCTCGGGGATCGTGATCGTGCGGCCGGTCGACTCGACGCGGACCTCGGTCGCGAGCGCCGGGTTCGACGGCGACGCGGTGACGCCGAGGCCCCACAGCGGCGCGGCGGCGACGCTCTCGTCGAGCGTGACCCGCACCCACCCCGACTCGCGGTGGCCCTGCGCCCCGGTCTTGGTCGCCTTGCCGGTCGTGCGGTCGACCGTCCACCGCGCGTCGACGGTCAGCGCCCACCGCCCGCTCGGCGCGAGCGTGTCGACCAGCAGCTGCCCGCCCTCGCCCCAGGTCACCGAGACGCCGCGCACCTTGGTGAACGTCGCGCGCTTGCCGCGCGGCTCGAACGTGCGCGCGTCGAGCGCCTCGACCCACACCCGCGCGAGGATCGGCGGCAGCGTCGCGACGTTCTTGGCCTTGGGATCCGGCATCTCGACCTTGTCGAACCCGACGATCGCGACCTCGTCGCCGGCGGGCGACGGCAGCCACGCCGCGACCTGATGATCGGTGTGGGTCAGCCGCAGGAACGTCTGGTCGGCCTCGCTCCACGCGTACAGCTCGCCGCGCGTCGCCGCCCACTGCGCGCCCTTCTTCGCCGGCCACTTGAACGCGCCGCGCCGCCCCAGCACCCACACGCCGTCGACGATCCGCGCGTCGACCTTGGCCTTGAGCTCGGCGTGGAGCGTGAACAGCGCCTTGCCGTGCGGCGACGCCAGGTACTCGGCGAGGTCCTCGTCCTGGAGGATCTTGGGGCCCCACCGCAGGAAGTCGCCGGCGAGCGCCGCGACCAGGTGCGTGCTCGCCGCGGCGTGGTCGCCGAGCTTCGCCAGCGCCGCGCCGAGCACGCGGTGCGCGTCGAGGTGGTGCGGATCCTTGGCGAGCGCCTCCTCGCACGCGGTCTTCACCGCCGCCCAGTCCTTCTTCTTGTACGCCGCGACCGCCTTGTCGTACGCCTTCTTGCCGTCGCCGTAGGGGTAGCCGAGCTGCTTGATCGAGGCGACGCCGAGCGGCGGCGCGGTCAGCACCGGGACCTCGGGCTTGGGCTCGGGCGGCCTGGCCTTGTCGTCGTCGCCGCACGCGGCGAGGGCGAGCGCGGCGAGCGCGACGAGCGCGACCAGCATCGGGGGGCGCAGGTGCATGAGGCGGCCATCTTACCCTCGCGCCGACGCGGCCGCGCGGATCCGCCGTGGTAGGCTGGCCGGCGGCAGATGGCGCTCGAGCACGTCGCGCAAGGTCAGTCGAGGTTCATGACCCCGGGCGTCGCGCCGGATCCGCGCGGCGTGCTGCTCGGCCGGCACTGCCTGCTGCTGTTCCCGACGCTCGAGGGCGTCGTGTCGTGGCTGCGGCTGTACTCGTCGGAGGCGTCGCTCGACGAGCTGCTCAGCGGGTTCGAGATCGCGCGGGTCAGGACCGCGCTGCACAGCCGCGAGATGGTCGTGCGGATCCCGGCGCTGTCGTCGTACGCGTGCGATCGCGCGGCGCGGCTGGTCAAGCTCGTCGGCGGCTCGATCTACACCGGCACCTCGAAGCACTTCGTGAAGTACCGCGACGAGCGCGCGCCCTACGGCTACGACGCGGTCGACATCGGCGCCTTGCCGGGCGGCGCCGAGTTCATGCTGCACGGCGACGACTTCTCGCAGGCGTACACCCGCGAGGGCGAGGTGCCGATCCAGCGCCTCTTGTTCCGGCTGACCCTGCGCCGCATCCCCGGCGCGACGCGGCTGGGCCCCGACGAGCGCGCCGAGCTGGTGCTCGCGGTCGCGCACGGCCTCGGCGACGGCGTGATCCGCTACCTGTGGCGCAACAAGGTCGAGGCCGAGATCGGCCTGGTCACGCCGGGCGGCGGCAGCGCGTTCGACGACCCCGGCGCGGACCGCAGCTACCTCTTGTTCCGGGTCGCGCACCTGCCGGAGCGCATCCTCGAGCTGTTCCTCGGCACGCCCGGCATCGACGTGTTCCGTCAGGTCACCGCGAACGCCGCGGTCGCGGTCGGGTTCGCCCACCCGATCGAGCTGTCGAGCGTCGGCACGCTGCTGCCGCAGACCGGCTACCACCTGTTCTGGCCCGGCGATCGCGTCGACGTCGTCCCGGCGCCGCTCGAGCTGTCGCGGATCTCCGACCTCACCCGGATCGACCTCGAGCTCGAGGCCGCGGAGCCGCAGCCGGTCGCGTCGGCGACCGCGGTCGATCCGGTCGGCGTGCCGCTGCGGCTGGCGCCGGCGCTGGGCAGCCCGCGCCGCGTCACCGCGACGCTGGTGCCGCTGGCGCAGTCGGCGTGGCTCAAGCGCCTGATCTACCTGCTGCCGCCGTCGAGCCTGCGCGGCCACCGCGTCGCCGTCACCGACCGCGGCGTGCTGATCACCGGCAGCGAGAACGTCGACATCGTCCCGCTGGGGCAGCTGCTGTCCGAGCTGTCGCCCGGGCTGCTGGTGCCGCTCGGCATGGACATCGTGCCCCGGGTCTCGGCCGAGGTGCTGGCGCGCGCGCTCGGCCACGGCTCGGGCGTGCTGACCGTGTTCAGCCACGACGGCGCGCCGTTCCAGCTCAGCGAGACCTCGCTGGTGCCGCTCGAGCGCCGGTCGCTGGCGCGGATGGAGATCGAGCGCGCCGAGGTGACCGACCTGTCGGCCGAGGCGGTCCTCGACCCGTCGGTCGTCAACGATCCGGTCGGGCGGTTCGCGCTGTGGGGCTTCCCGACCGCGCCGGACCGCAAGCTGCTGCCGTCGGGCGACGGCTGAGGATCGCGCCGCCGATGGCCCGCCCGACCGTCCAGTCGTTCCTGTCGCGCTTCGTCCGGCCGCTCGTCGCCGGCGGCGAGATCCACGTCGGGCGCCCGCTCACCGTCGAGGACGTCGACGCGTTCGACCACGAGCTGCCGCACGCCTCGGTCGAGTCCGAGGCCGTCGACGACGCGCGCGCCGCGGTGCTCGCGCCGCTGGTGTGCCGGGTCCCGCCGCTGCTGCTCGAGCGCGACGACCTCGCGCTCGCCGCGGCGCTGCACAACACGCTGTTCCTGGTCCACCCGCAGGCCGACGGCGTCACGATCACCGACAAGATGCGGCGCCGGATCATCGACATGACCCAGGCGCTGGCGACGCAGCCGCTGACGCGGCGCCGGCCGCGCGTGCTCGGGCGCCACGCGCTGCTCCACAACGTGTTCGACCTCGCACGCACGGACCTGCAGCTGTCGTGGTGGACCGGGCGCGCGCGGTTCCTCGGGCAGCAGCCGCCCGCGCGCCTGCTGCGGTGGAAGGGCGTGCGCCGCGTCCGCGAGGAGGTGAGCCGGGCCGGCTACGACGAGCTGCTCGGCGCGTCCGACGTCGCGCCGGTGATGGCGATGCTGCTGCGCCGCACGCCGCTGACCCAGGTCCTGTCGACCCACGTCGCGGCGCCGGCGCTGCACTGGGAGGACGCGGTGTTCCTGCTGCGCGACGCCGAGCTGGCGCGCCTCGTCGCCTACCACGCGGTCGCGCCCGCGGCGGCCGCCGGGGCCGGCGCGCTCGGCGGCGACGGCAAGGAGCTCGTCGCGACGCCGGCGCGGCTCGCCGCCGCGTTCGAGCAGATGATCGAGCGCAACCCGCCGGCCGCGGACGTCCGCGCGGTCGCGGCGTTCCTCGTCCACCTCGGGGCGCTGCTGGTGCTGGGCGAGCGCGGGATGCGCGAGGTCGGGGCGCGCTCGCCGCTCTTGTCCTCGGTGCTGGCGCCCGAGCGCGCCGGCCAGCGCCCGCGCGGCCTCTCGACGTTCTTCGCCCTGCCCAACGCGCTCGCGGTGGTCGAGCCGCGGCTCGCGGCGCCGCCCGGCCTGCTCGACGATCCGGTGCTCGCGCGCCGCTGGCAGGTCCATCGCACCCAGGCCGCCGAGGCCGTCGGCGACGCCGTGATCGAGACGCTCGCCCAGCGCCTGGCGCGCCACCTCGGCGGCCAGCCGGTCGATCCGGTGGCCGCGGTGAGCCTGCCGGGGGCCCCGGCCTAGGCCCGCCGACGGGGTCGGCAGTCGTGCTACGTTGGCGCGGCCTCCCCGATGGTCACGCCTCCCTCGTCCCAAGATCCGGCCCGCGGCGCCCGCAACTTCGCCGTGGACGTCGCGCGCGCGTCGGCCCAGTTCCAGGACGTCGCGCGTCAGCTCAACACGCAGTTCCTCGACAAGCAGGAGATCATCCGGCTGATGCTCGTCTCGGCGATCGCCGGCGAGCACATGGTGATCGTCGGGCCGCCGGGCACCGCGAAGTCGGCGATGATCGACATGTTCGCGCGGCTGATCGACGCGAGGTTCTTCGAGTACCTGCTGACCCGGTTCACCGAGCCCAACGAGCTGTTCGGGCCGGTCGACATCGCGGCGTTCCGCGAGGGCCGCTACAACCGGCGCGTCGAGGGCATGCTGCCCCAGGCCGAGATCGTCTTCCTCGACGAGATCTTCAAGAGCAACTCGGCGATCCTCAACTCGCTGCTCACGGTGATCAACGAGCGCAAGTTCACCAACGGCTCGCACGTGGTGGAGGTGCCGCTGATCTCGCTGTACGCGGCGTCGAACGAGGTGCCCAACGACGAGGGCCTGTCGGCGATGTTCGACCGGTTCCTCTTGCGCGTGCTGTCGGACAACCTCGACAGCTACCACTTCCACGAGCTGATGAACAAAGGCGTGGCGCTCGAGGTCGGCAAGATGACCGGGCGCGCCAAGGGGCTCAAGCCGCTCCTGTCGGCGGCGGACCTGCGGGCGATCCAGGCGAACTTCGACAAGTTCATGGTGTTCCCCGAGGACTTCCTCGCCAAGTACAAGGGGCTGATCTTCCAGATCCGCAGCGAGGGCATCTCGGTGTCCGACCGTCGCGCGGTCAAGCTGCTCAAGCTGTTCGCGGCCTCGGCGGTGTTCGACGGGCGCACCCGCGTCCACGACGGCGACTTCTTCGTCCTCCGCCACATCTGGAACAACCTCGATCAGGTCGAGTTGCTCGAGGAGATCGTCAACCCGCTGGTCGACGCGTACTACCGCGAGCACCCCGACGAGCGCCGGTTCATCGGCCCGCAGGCGTCGCTCGACGATCTGCTCGCCGAGCTGAACATGATCCGCGGGCTGCTCACGTCGCAGACCGAGCTGTCGGACATCCAGCTGTTCAGCCAGCTCAAGAACCTCAACGAGATCAAGGCCGCGCTCGGCGCGATGCCGTCGGACACCGCGGCGCGGATGATCCGCGAGGTCGATCAGCTGCTGGAGACCGTGTTCGCGTCGAGCAAGTTCGGCATGTGAGAGGTCCATGACCCCCGCGTCCTCGAGCCACGGCAGCGACCCCGCCGGGACCGTCGGTCCCGCGGTGGCGCCCCTGCGCGTCGCGGTGTTCGACGACGTCGTCGCGGCGCGCGCGGAGCACTTCCACATCCCCGGCCTCGCGGTCGAGGTGTTCGCCCACGCCGACGACGTCGTGCGCGCGTGCACCGAGCCCGCCGAGCGCGGCGGCGGCGACCGGTTCGACGTCGTGCTGATGGACTTCGCGATGGGCCCCGGCCGCAAGACCGGCCACCAGGCGGTCGTGGACCTCCGCGCCGCCGGGTTCGCCGGGCGGATCGTCGCGATCTCGAGCGACCCGGCCGCCAACGCCGCGATGCGCGCCGCCGGCGCCGACGACGCGCTCGCCGCCAAGGCGCACCTGCGCAGCTACCTCGTCCACCTCGGCAGCAAGCGGCTCGCCGGCCGATCCGGCCGGTGACCGGGGGCCGTCGTGCCGATCCCCGCCGACAAGCGCCGCAGCCACCTCGCCCGCCAGGTCGGGACGCTGTCCTTGTCCCACGTCCAGGTCGACAACCCGATGGCGACGGTGCGCGCCGCGGCGTGGGCGAACTCGATGGCGCGGCTCGGCGTCCACCTGCCGCTGTTCATCGTCCACGACCTCGGCGTGCTGCTCACCGTGTCGCGCGGCCCGGGCGGCTACGTGATCCGCGGCCGCGACGCGCAGCTGGCGCAGATCGCGCCGCCGCCGCCGGTGCGCCAGCACCTCGGCGCGTACCGCCAGCTGCTCGAGCACGTCGCCGGCTCGGAGATCGTCGAGAAGCTCGCCGGGTGGCGGCTGCGCGACGACATGGTCGCGGTGCTGCTGACGCGCGCGCTCGGCGACGTCTACAACCGCTGGCGGGATCGCGCCAAGGCGGCCGGCGCGGAGCCGCTGCCGCTCGACCTCGGCGTCTACGGCGACCTCGACCCGGCCGACCACTTCAAGGACTTCGATCCGCGGCCGATGTGGGCGTTCCTCGAGCACGTCGTGCGCGAGGCGATGCACGTCTACACCTCGGTCGAGCTGATCGACCTCGACACCGTGCGGCTGCTCGGGATGTTCAAGGACGAGGGCCAGAGCGGGTCGGAGTCGATGTCGGGGGCGATCGACCTGGTCGACCTGTTCGCCTCGCTCGGCTCGCCCGAGTCGCACGACGTCGCGAACTTCTCGCTCGACCTGTTGCCCTCGGTGCTCGAGACGCGGCGCGCGACCTCGGCCCAGACCTACGCGGTCGACGGCTACGCGTCGATCGAGCGCAAGGGCGCGGTCGACTCGCTCGTGCTGTCCGAGCTGGCGTACGATCGCGAGATCTTCGAGCAGAAGGTCGCGGACAACGAGCTGCTCTACTACGGCCGCGAGCGCCAGCGCGAGGACGAGCGCCGCCTGCAGTACATCCTCGTCGACAGCTCGGCGTCGATGCGCGGCAAGCGCCAGGTGTTCGCGCGCGGCCTCGCGCTCACGCTGATCAAGAAGCTGACGCTCGAGGGCGACGAGGTGTGGATGCGGTTCTTCGACTCGCGCCTGCACGAGACGGTCAAGGCGAGTCGCACCGGCGGCGTGCCGGTGCCGTACCTGCTGTCGTTCCGTAGCGAGCGCGGCCGCAACTACGGCAAGGTGTTCCGCCAGCTGCTGCTCGAGCTGACCCGGCTGCACCGCGAGCAGCGGCGGCGGATCGTCCTGTACGTGATCACCCACGGCCAGTGTCACATCGCGCCCGAGGTGATCGCGGCGCTCAAGCAGCTCGCGTTCCTCTACGGGATCCTGATCATCCCGTCGTCGGACCAGCTGCCCGAGTTCGTGACGCTGCTCGATCGCCAGCAGATCGTCGAGTCCGAGACGTTCGCGTCGCGCGCCGGCCGCCAGCGCCGCGCGCTCGACATCGTCACCGACGCCAGCAAGCAGCGGACGGTCGGGTAGGGCATGGCGCGCCGCACGTTCACGTCGATCGAGAGCACGGCGAGCCAGGCGGAGAGCCTGGTCAACCAGGGGCGATGGGCCGACGCCGAGCGCCACTACCGCGAGCTCGTCGCGCAGACCCACGTCATCGACTACGAGTACGACGACTGGCTGCGCCGGCTCGCCGAGATCTACCGCCAGCTCGGGCGGCTGCGCGAGGCGGGCTTCGTCTACCTCTACCTGCACTACTTCGACCTCGCCAAGGCGCAGCTCGCCGCCGAGGAGGATCTGGCGCTGCGCGCGCGGATCCTCGAGATCGAGAAGCGCCACGGCGAGGCCGCGGCGCTGTACGCGCAGGCCAGGCTGCCGGTGCACGCCGCGGTCAGCTACGAGCGGGCCAAGCTGTGGCCGGAGGCGGCGGCGGCGTGGGAGGCGCTGGTCGAGCACCCCGGGCTGCGCGACCGCGAGTACGAGCAGGCCTTGGTGGCGTTCGACTACGGCATGGCCGCGGTGCGGCTCGACGCGGCGTCGACCGCCGCGCGCAAGGCGCTGATCGACAGCCAGCGCCGGCTCGAGCAGGTCGCCGACGACTTCGAGACCCGCGGCGAGCTCGAGCGCGCGTTCGACTGCTTCCAGATCCTGCTCAAGCTCGGCAAGGACTCGGGGCAGTTCGAGAACCTCGCCGAGGGTTACGTCAACTGCATCCGGGTGCTGCGCGAGGACGGGCTCAAGTTCTACGTCCTGCAGTACTACGAGGACTTCATCAAGCTGGCGCTCGAGCGCGGCGAGCTCCAGGCCGCGGCGACGCTGTACCAGGAGGCGGCGGAGTACGCGGTGCGCGCGTCGCTGCCGTACGACCGGCGCTACCAGGCGCGCGCCGCCGAGACGTGGATGCGGTGCGGCGCCAAGTACGTCGAGGACGGCGCGCCGGTCGAGGTGATCGAGAACGCCTACCTCGCCGCGGCCGGGCAGTACTCGGCGGTCGGCGACTACGCCGGCGTGCGCGGCGTGTTCGAGCGGCTCGCCGAGCTCGAGCTGCCCGAGCGCCAGAAGAAGCGGTTCGCCGCGATCGCGCGGCGCTACGCCGGCGCCGGCGGCGACGCGACGGACGCCCCGGCGTTCCCCGACTACCTCAAGCAGCAGCACGCCTACGCCGACATCTGGTTCGTCGACCTGCTCGAGTGGGAGCTCGCGGGCGATCCGTTCGCGGTCGCCGCGTCGATCGTCGGCGACCTGCGCTACCCCAACGGCATCCGCCGCCGCGCCCTGGTCGTGCTGCTGACCCTCGGCGACGCCCGCCGGCGCGACGCGCTCGGCGACGTCGAGACCCTGGTGGACGTGGCCGAGCTCCTCGGCGAGCTGCAGTCCTACGCCGCGCTCGCGCCGCTCGAGAAGCTGTTCGCCCACGCCGACGCGCAGGTCCGACGCGCCGCGGTCCGCGCGCTGCGCTTCCTGTACTTCAAGCGGTCGTTCGTGATCGTGCGCAAGGCGCTCGAGGATCCCGAGCCGACCGTGCGCGAGGCCGCGCTCGTCGCGATCAGCGGCCTGCACTTCCCGCACGCGTTCAACCCGCTGTCGCGGATCTTCCGCGAGGCGCGCGACGCGCGCGTCCAGACCGCGGCGCTCGAGTCGATCGGGAAGATCCAGACCGTCGAGGCCGGCGAGATGCTCGTCAGCGTGCTGCGCCAGGAGGAGGGGCCGCTGCGCGACGTCGCGCGCAACGCCCTGGCGCAGCTCGACAACGCCGACGTGCTGCCGATCCTGCGCCAGCACCACGAGATCGAGACCAACGCCAAGGTGCGCGAGGCGCTCGGGGAGCTGCTGAGGCGCGGGTAGGGCGGGAGAGCGCGGAGACGGAGACGGAGACGGAGACGGAGACGGAGACGGAGACGGAGACGGAGACGGAGACGGAGACGGAGACGGAGACGGAGACGGAGACGGAGACGGAGACGGAGA
>WYBA01000071.1 GCA_011526095.1 Myxococcales bacterium
CTGCGCGCCCTGCGCCTCGACCTCCGAGCCGCCGCCGCCGCCGCCGGCGCCCGCCGCGCCCGCGCCGACGCCCGAGTGGACGTTGACCGCGGCCTGCGCGAGCCGCTGCTCCGCCGCCCACAGCCCGTACAGCGCCGCGCGGCCCTTCTGCCCCGCGAACCCGGTGCACGCCGCGAGCGCGGCGTCTAGCTCGGCGAGCTGCGCGCCGCGCGCGTGGGGCTGCGCCTCGGCGTGGACGCGCTGGCACGCCGCGATCTCGTGCGCGGGCACCGACGGCGTGTAGACGTTCTCGACCTGCGGGCCGTGCGCGCCCTTCCAGTCGTCGACGTATTGCTGCGCCGCGGGCAGCACCTCTGACTTCCACGGATCGCCGCCGGCGGCGCGCTGCTCGTCGATCTGCTTGGCGCGCCGGGCCGACGCCGCGACCTGGTGGAGCCACGCGCCCGCGCCCGACAGATCCAGGCCCGGGATCCGGCCGTCCCACTGCGCGAACGCCGTCGTCGCGCGCTGCACCATCCCCTGGAACGACTGATACGACGACTGCAGCGCGGCGTGCACCGAGCCGCCCTCGCTGATCATCTGCTGGACCTCGGTGAGCTTGGCGGAGAACCGCGCCGTCGCCGAGGTGATCCACGCCTGCACGCGCGCGACGATCGTGTTCTTGATCCCGTCGGCGACGCGCAGCACCGCGTCGATCGGCCGGTTCACCGCGGCGATCATCCCGTCGATGCGGCCGTCGACGTACGAGAACGGCCACGGCGTGCGCGCCGGGATGCCGAAGCTCGCGCGCGTCACGCGCCAGCTCGCGACCTTGGCGCGGATCTCCTGGTACTTCTGGTCGATCCCGCCGTTCTCGCGCGTGAGGTTGTTGACCCCGTCGGTGCCGCGCTGGATGTCGCCCACCATCTGCTGCCAGCGCTGCAGGTTGAGCGAGGTCGCCTGGATCCGCGCGTTGATGGAGGTGAGGACCTCCTGCATCTTCGGCTTGGCGTCGGCGATGAAGCTGTTGACCCAGCCGATGACCGGGTTGAGCTTCGACTGGATCCACCCGGCCGCGGTCTCGACGCCGCTCGCGATCGACTCGAGGTCGTCGCTGCCGACCATCCCCAGCAGCCCGCGGATCCCGCCGAGCGCCTGCTTGATCCAGTAGCTCGGCTTCATCGCCTCGGCGGCGTTGCCGAGCTGATCGCCGAAGCCGCTGGGCTTGGCGATGATCTCGTTGATCGCCTTCTGCGACCACAGCGGGTTGTCCGCCGCCAGCGCCTCCTCGTCGGCGCCGAGCTGGTCGATCGTCTGCTGCTGCGCGGCGCGGATCGTGTCGTCGGCCGCCTGGGCGCGCGTCGGGTCGACGTAGGACGTCGACGTGCGCATCTCGTCGGCGGCGCTGATGCCGAGCCCGGGGATCTCGACGTCGATGAGATCGTTGAAGCTGAACCCGCCGCCCTGCGCGTTGGCGCCGCCGGCGCCGGGGTTGAGCACGTCCTTGGCGGCCGGGCCGCCCTGCGGCCCGGCGACGACGCCCGCGGCGCGGCCGGGGAACGTGACGCCCCGGTAGGCGACCTTGAGCGCGCCCTTGAGGCCCGCCTTCGGCACGCCGAAGATCGCGGTGCCGGCGAGGCGCATGCCGGTCTTGAACCCCTCGACGCCGGTCTTGAGCCCCTGCGCGGCGATCTTCGCCGCCGCGTTCACCGACTCGGTGCCCAGGCTCATCGCCGACACCGCGAGCCCGATCCCGTCGATGACGAACGTGACCGAGTCCGAGACGAAGTCGATCGCGTTGCCCTGGAGCAGCTCCTTGTACTTGGCGGCCTTCTCGAAGTCGCCGCGCGCCTCGGCGTCCTTGGCGCCGAGCGCGTTGTTGATCATCAGGAGCAGGTCCAGGATGATCTTGAGCTGCGTGCAGCCGACGGAGACGGCCTTGGCGATGACCGAGATCTCCTTGGCGGCGGCGGCGACCGCGAGCAGCTCCGGGACCGCGGCGGCGAGCGCGGCGGCGACCGGCGCGCCGACGCCGGTGAGCGCGAGGATGCCCGCGATGACGCCGCACGCGGCGGCGGCGACGCCGCACGCGGTCGCGACGAAGCCCGCGGTGGTCGCGACGTTGTCGGCGATGCTGCCGGCGGTGTCGACGAACGTGCGGAACAGCGCGAGGCCGAGGCCGACGTAGTCGTCGAGCTCGAGGTACTTGTTGCCGGCCTCGAGCGCCCCGCGCAGGCCGTCGAGCAGCGAGCCGAAGATGCCGATCCCCGGCATCGACTTGAACGCGCTCCAGAACAGGCCGTCGACGACGCCGAGCCCGATGTTGCAGACGAGGTTGACGATCGCCCGCGTCTCCGGAGAGGTGTCCGGAGGCATCCACAGGTCGATCTCGGAGATCGACTTGGGCAGGTTGGTGGGAGGCCCATGGGCGTCGACCGCCGCGAAGAACGCGGACTGGTCCCAGTGGGTCTCCATGTAGTAGTCGACGAGGCCGTCGGTCGGACGGACCGCGACCGCGGCCGCCGCCGGCGGCGCCGCGCCACCGCC
>WYBA01000505.1 GCA_011526095.1 Myxococcales bacterium
AGCGTCCTTCGACACGGCCCTCGCTGGCGCTCGGGCCTGCTCAGGACGAGCGGAGCTTGCGGACGGAGGAGCCGGAGCCGGAGACGGAGCCGGAGACGGAGCCGGAGACGGAGACGGAGCCGGAGACGGAGCCGGAGCCGGAGACGGAGACGGAGACGGAGATGGAGACGGAGGCGGAGGCGGAGGCGGAGACGGAGCCGGAGACGGAGACGGAGGCGTGGTCGGGCGAAAATGCGCCGCGATCGCGAGCAGAACGCGCCACCAGGGCCAGGCGCCGCGGCGCGACGCTGCGCGCATGATCCACGACGCGCTGCCCTCTGCTCCCTGGCTGTCCGTTCCGCTGTTCGCCACCGCGCTGCTCGGCGCCGCGACCCTCATGGGATGCGGCGGGGGCGCCTCGGGCGGCGACGACACCGCCGGCGACGACGACGACGACGGCGACCGCCCCGACGCGACCCCGGTCGACTGCCAGGACGGCCTCGGGCCGTGGACCGGCGCCGATCACGTCCCGGCGTCGCAGCAGCCGCCGTGCGGCCTCGCGCCGGCGCAGGTGCCGATGTTCGTCAGCATCGGCTGGGACGACAACGGCCAGCCTGGCGGCATGAGCTGGGCGGTCGACCTGCTCGAGGGCCGCGGCAAGAACACGTTCTTCATCACCTGCAGCTACGCGCAGACCGCGGCGTGGCAGGCCGCCTACCAGGCGGGCCACGAGCTCGGCAACCACACGGTCACCCACGCCACCGATCGCGGCGTCGGGATGGAGCGGTGGCGGCAGGAGCTGCGCGACTGCAACGCGTTCCTCACCGACATGGTCGGCGTGCCCGCCGACGAGATCGCCGGGTTCCGCACGCCGTTCCTCAAGTACGACGACGACACGCTGTCGGTCGTGCAGGAGCTCGGCTTCCAGTACGACACGTCGATCGAGGAGGGCTACGAGTGGAACGACAGCGCCAACGGCGGCGCCGGCGGGCCGATGAACGGCACCGACTTCTACTGGCCGTACACGCTCGACGATCGCAGCCCCGGCCACACGACCCAGGTCGAGTGGGGCGAGGGCCTGCTGGAGATCGAGCCGCACCCGGGGCTGTGGGAGCTGCCGGTCTACGCCGTCGTCGTGCCGCCCGACGAGGTCGCCGCCCAGTACGGCGTCGAGCCCGGGCTGCGCGCGCAGCTCAAGGCGCGCCAGAGCTGGTTCGACGTCGAGGGCGGCCTGATCACCGGCTTCGACTACAACCTGTGGGCGTCGACCTCGGTCGGCGGGTTCGCGATGACCAAGGACGAGGTCGTCGCGACGCTCAAGTACACGCTCGATCAGCGCCTCGCCGGCAACCGCGCGCCGATGCTGTTCGGCGCGCACACCGACTACTACGTCGCGAGCTGGAACGCCAACGCCTCGGGCGCGCCGACCGAGGCCGAGCGCCGCGCCGCGATCGAGGAGTTCCTCGACTACGCGCAGACCAAGCCCGAGGTGCAGATCGTCACGTACAAGCACGTGCTCGACTGGGTCCGGAACCCGCGCTGAGCCGAGCGAAGCGGTGCGACCTCCTGAGGTCGTGCTGGAACCGGCCGCGCGGTTGACGTGAAACGGCCACGTCGCCGCCGCCGGGTTGGCTAGCGTTCGTCGCACGTGGAGGTCCCACGTGGAGGGTCCGGCGATGAACGCGTCCGCGGTCGTTTCGGTGGTGCTGGCGTCCGCCCTGGGGCTGCTCGGCTGCGGCCCCGGCGCGATCGCCGACGGGGACGGCGGCGCGGGGAGCGTCGACGGAGGCGGCGGCGGGGGCCGCGACGCGCCGCCGCCGCCGGGCGTCGTGCGTGGCACGGTGTGGGCGCCGGCCAACGCGCCGGGCGACGTCCCCGACGGCTACGAGATCCCGGTCGCGGGCGCGCTCGTCTACCTCGCCGGCGACGCGCCGGCGCCGATCCCCGACGAGGTGTACTGCGACCGGTGCGAGCTGCGGCCGGCGGTGTTCGTCACCACCGATCCCGAGGGCCGGTTCGAGCTCGTCGTCGGCACGCCGGGCACGCACCGGCTGGTGATCGAGAAGGCGCAGTTCCGCCGCGAGGTGATGATCGACGTGCCGGCGGCCGCGGGGCTCGACCTCGCGCCGGACGTGACGACGCTGCCGTCGCGCCACGACCCGGACGCGGGCCTGTGGATCCCGCGCGTCGCGATCGCGATCGGCGACTCGGACCACATCGAGGACATCCTCGGCAAGATGGGCATCCTCGACCTCGATACGGCGGGGCGCGTGCTCGAGTCGAGCTTCGCCGACGCCGATCGCGTCCACCTGTGGGGCAACCCGATCGATCCGCCGTTCCCGGCGCAGCACGAGGGGACGATCACGCAGCTGTTCACCGACCTCGACGCGATGAAGCGCTATCACGTGATCTTCGTCCCGTGTAACTACGAGTCGGACGTCACCGCGCTGGCCACGCCGGCGGTCCGCCAGAACATCCGCGACTACGTCGCCGCCGGCGGCAAGCTCTACGTCACCGACTGGTCGGCGGAGTGGGTCGACGCCGCGTTCCCCGAGTGGATCGAGTTCGACGCGTCGACCGACACGACCGCGGCGATGGCCGCGGCCGGCGCGATCAACCCCGGCGACGGCGACTTCGGCCACTTCGCGACCGGGCGCGTCATCGATCCGACGATGAACACCTGGCTCGACGGCCAGCGCGCGCCGCTCGTCGTCCCCGCCGGCGGCGAGGAGCTGGACTTCCCCAGCACCTACGAGGACGGCGTGATCGACGCCGACGCGTTCGTCATCGAGGGGAGCTGGAGCCTGATCCGGCGGCTGCCCGAGGTCTCGCTCGGCCTCGACGAGGACGGCAACCCCGTCACGCGCGCGGCGAAGACGTGGATCACCGGCGACTACCAGGGCGCGCCGTACCCGCACACCGTGACGTTCGAGCCGAGCTGCGGCCGCGTCATGTACGCGACGTATCACACCGCGCAGAAGACCCACGCGCACCTCGTCCCGCAGGAGCGCGTGCTGCTGCACCTGATCATGGAGATCGGGGTCTGCAACGACGGTCCGATCGTGGACTGAGCGGCCGAGCCCTGCGACCGCGCGCCGCGCCGCGCCGCGGTGACCCGAAGGCGCGCGCGCGCCGCTCCATCTCGAAGACCCCTCGAAGCCCGTCTCGACGCCCGGCTACCCCCAGGAGAGTCCCCCATGCGCTCCGCTCCGCTGCTCCTCGCGTCCTGTGCCGCCCTGCTCGCCGCCGGCTGCGCCGCCGGCGGGGCCGACGACGACAACCCTGGCGACGACGACCCCGCCGGCGACGGCGGCGGGCCGTGCTGCGACGGCCGCCCCGGCGATCCCGACGCGCCCGGTGGCGGCGGCCCCGACGCCGGCGGTGGCGACGACCCCGACGCGCCGCCGCCCGGCGCGTGCGAGGACGGGCTCGGCCCGTGGACCGGCAACGACAACGTCGCGCCGTCGGCGAACCCGCCGTGCGGCCTCGCGCCGGCCCAGGTCCCGCAGTTCGTCGCCATCGGCTTCGACGACAACGCCTACTCGGGCCTCGAGGGCTCGGCCGGCACCGGCGGCATGACCTGGGCGGTCGACATGTTCGGCGCGCGCCAGAACCCCGACGGCTCGGACGTCAAGGGCAGCTTCTACATGACGTCGATCTACGCCGACCAGTGGCAGTCGGAGAGCCCGACGTTCGTCAAGCGCGCGTGGCGGCGCGCGCTCGACGAGGGCCACGAGATCGGCAACCACACCCGCGGCCACCAGCACGGCTCGGCGTTCGACGCCGCGCAGTGGGAGACCGAGCTGCAGGCGTGCATCGACACGATGGCGCTGCCGTTCGACCCGGCCGAGTCGAACTTCTCGCCCGACCCGGCCAAGGGCATCGGCGTCGCGACCGCCGACATCGTCGGGTTCCGCACGCCGTTCCTCGAGTACAACGACGCGACGCTGGCGACGGTCAAGGCGCTGGGGTTCCACTACGACTGCAGCATCGAGGACGGCTGGCACTGGGAGCAGGACGGCACCGACTACCTGTGGCCGTACACGCTCGACAGCGGCAGCCCGGGCCACGACGTGCTGGTCGAGTGGGGCAGCAAGGCGCCGATCTCGCCGCACCCCGGGCTGTGGGAGCTGCCGGTCCACCCGGTGATCGTCCCGCCCGACGACCGGTGCGCCGAGTACGGCGTGACGCCGGGGCTGCGCGATCGGCTCAAGGCGATCCAGAGCTGGTTCGACGTCGAGGGCGGCAAGATCACCGGCTTCGACTACAACCTGTGGGTCTCGTTCCGCATGACCAAGGCGGAGTTCCTCGCGACGCTCAAGTACACGCTCGACCTGCGGCTCGCCGGCAACCGCGCGCCCTTCATGTTCGGCGCGCACACCGACTACTACTCGAGCAAGTACACCGCCGTCCCCAACGCGACGCTGCAGGAGCGGCAGGACGCGATCGAGGAGTTCCTCGACTACGCGCTGAGCAAGTCGATGGTGCGCGTGACCTCGAACGAGGAGATCCTGTCGTGGGTCCGCAACCCGGTCCCGCTGTGAGCCGGGCGCTCGCCGGGCTCGTCGCCGCGACGCTGGTCGCAGGCGGCGCGGCGTGCGGCCCCGGCGCCGGCGCCGACGACGTCGTCGCCGGCGAGCCCGACGCGGGCGGGCCGGCGCCGGACGCGCGCCGGTTCGGCGGCGACGGCGGCGAGCTGCCGAGCTGCCAGGCGCTGCGCGCCACGGTCCGCGACTTCCAGCCGGCGACGCACCCGGACTTCGAGCCGCTGTCCGACTCGGACTTCGCCTACCCGGGGCTGGTCGAGCCGGCGCTCGGCGGCGACGGCAAGCCGGTGTACGCGCACGCGGGCGCGACGCCGCACACCGCCGGGCCCGCGGCGTTCGCGCAGTGGTACCGCGAGACGCCCGGGATCAACGTCGCGATCGAGACGACGATCCCGCTGACCGAGACGGCGCCCGGGCGCTACGCGTTCACCAGCGCGGCGTTCTTCCCCGCGGATGGGCTGGGGTTCGGCGACACCGCGCTCGCCAACGACGGCCAGTACCACAACTTCCACTTCACGACCGAGATCCACACGACGTTCACCTACGGCGGCGGCGAGGCCTTCACGTTCCGTGGCGACGACGATCTGTGGCTGTTCATCAACGGCCGGCTCGCGATCGACCTCGGCGGCCTGCACCCCGAGCTGTCGGGGACGGTGGACCTCGACGCCCAGGCCGCGGCGCTCGGCATCACGCCGGGCAACGTCTACCCGATGGACATCTTCCACGCCGAGCGTCACACCGACGCCTCGAACTTCCACGTCGAGACGACGATCGACTGCTTCGTCGTCCCCTGACCCAGATTCGAACCAGGAGGCTGGTATGCGACGAGCGATCCGCTCGCTGCGGGCGTGCGCGCCCGCGGCGATCCTGTGCGCGGCGACGGCGTGCGGCTCCAGCCGCGGCGGCGGCGATGACGACGGCGTCGGGGACGGCGGCGTGTTCGCCCCCGACGCGGCGATCGAAGCGTGCGCGCCGGCGTCGGCCGGCGCGTTCGCGTTCGCGGAGATCGCGACGTGGCGCGACGGCGCGACCGCCGCGTACTCGATGTTCCACGACGACATGTGCGGGCCCGCGGTCTACGGGATCCAGGACGTCGCGGTGCCGCTGCTGGCCCAGCACGGGATCGTCGCCGGGCTGGCGCCGATCGTCGAGCAGTGCGAGCTCAATGGCCTGTGGGACGTGGTCGCGGCCGCGGAGGCGGCCGGGCACGAGATCGTCAGCCACTCCTACTCGCACCCGGAGATCTCGACCGCCAACGCCGCCCACGAGGTCGCCGAGGCCAAGGCGGTGTTCGACCAGCACGTGGTCAACCCGATCACGTTCTTCGTGTTCCCCTACGACTACTTCACGCCCGAGACGATCGCGGCGGTGAGCGCGGCGGGGCACCTCGGCGCGCGCGCCGGCAACCGCGACGACAACGACGGGTTCGAGCAGCCGCCGATCAACCCGGCGACCCCGACCAACGATCTCGCGCTCGAGTTCGACGTCTGGCCGCGCAGCTACTCCAAGTACGCGCTGTTCTTCCCGGCGGACATGCTGGCGGTCCACGTCCACAACGCGATCGAGCGCGGCGGCTGGGCGCTGCGCGAGTTCCACAGCGTGATCGCCGACGGCTCGGACGCGGCGACGCAGGGGTTCGGGCCGATCACCGCGTCGGAGTACGACGCGCACCTGGCGTTCCTGGCGGCGGCGTGGAAGAAGGGCGTGCTGTGGACGGGGACGCCGTCGACGGTGCTGCGCTACCGCCACGCGCGGACGGCGTGCGGGGCGAGCGTGGCGGGCGAGACGATCACGTTCGACACGTCGAACCCGGACTGCGTGAAGTACGCGACGCCGATCACGGTCGTGGTGACGACGCAGGAGGATCTGCCGCGGGTCGACGCGACGCAGGGCGGCGAGCCGGTGTGGACGCGCAAGCTCGGGCCGAACCGGTTCGGGGTGACGGCGGATCCGACGCGGGGCGACGTCGCGCTGACCGGGTGCAGCAACCCCGGCTACGAGGTCGATCCGTCGGTGGCGCTACCGCCGAAGCCCGCGCCGGCGGCGTCGGTGTGTCTGATCGAGTCGGTGGCGGGGCAGGGCGGCGCGGGGCGGATGGACGATCTCGAGCGCGATCCGGCGATGCTCCAGGTGCTGCCGAACCCGTCGCAGCAGGACGGGCGGACCGGGAGCTGGTCGTGGTACCCGCAGGCGGCCGAGGTGGACATCACGCCGGAGGGCGACGGGCGGGTGCTGCGCTACCGCGGGACGGCCCTGGCGGCGTGGAGCGGGGTGACGCTGGCGTTCCTCGGCGGCAACGGCGCGGGCACCTGCTACGACGCGGGCGCGTACACGGGGATCCGGTTCCGCATCAAGGGGAGCGTGAGCTCGAGCGACACGCTGAACGGCAAGATGGTCGTGAGCGTGGTGACGGCGAAGACGCAGTCGCGGCTGTACGGCGGCGACCTGATGGGCGAGGGCGGGCACTTCCACAAGGTCATCGACGTGACGCCCGGGTGGACGACGGTGAGCATCCCGTTCGCCGAGCTGACGCGCCCGAGCTGGGGCGCGACGACGGGGCTGTCGGCGGTGGCGAAGGATGCGTTGCAGGCGATCGACTGGGGCGTGTCGAACATGGCGACGAGCTTCGACGTGTCGATCGACGACATCGAGCTGTACTGAGGACGAGGCGAGGCGAGGCAGGCGAGGCAGGCGATGTCGGGCGTGCGCATGGGAGCAGGGCGGGCGGGGCCTGGCGGTCGCGCGGTGGTCGAGGGAGCAGGGCGGGCGGGGCCTGGCCCTCGCGGGGTGGCTCCGTCCGGCGCTCGGATTGCGGGGCTCCCGGGCGCCGCCACCGCCGGTGGTATCCACCGCCCGCCAACGTCCGGTCGGCGCCCTGCTCTCTACGAGCGCCGGACGGACCACCCGCGCTCGGGCCACCCGCCCGCCGCTGAAGCGGTCCGGACGTGTGCGCTGGCGCTGGCGATGATCGGCGGCGCTGCGACTGCGATGGCGCACCCGGGGGCGTCGAGCACGTTCGAGGTGCGGGCGGCGAGGACGGTGGACGGTCCGGGGCTGCACGTGGTGCTGCGGCTCGACGCGGACGTGCTGCGCGAGGTGGCGGGCGACGAGGTGATGGCGTACGTGGACGCGCACTTCGTCGTCGAGAAGGGCGGGGCGGCGTGCGAGCGGGCGGAGGTGCGCGAGGTCGTGACCGACGAGGCGGCCGACGTGACGACGATCGACGTCGTCTACGGGTGCGCGGGCGTGGTGACGATCGCCTCGACGCTGTTCGGCGAGGGAGAGCCGCACCGAGTGGTCGGCAGTGTTCACGCGGGCGGCCGGACCGAGCGGCTGCTGTTCACGCGGCACGAGTGGCGCCAGACGGTCGACGTGCCGCCCGTCGCGGCGGGCGGCTTCCGCACCGCCACGCCGCCCCCGGGCGCATTCGATCCGTCTCCGTATTCGTCTCCGTCTCCGTCTCCGTCTGAGCCGCTCATCCTGAGCCGGACCGAGCGCGAGCTCGGTCCGAGTCGAAGGACGACTCCGTCTCCGTCTGAGTCTCGTGGTTCCGCTCGTCCTGAGCAGGGCCGAGCGCAAGCGAGGCCCGTGTCGAAGGACGCTGACAGTCCTGGCTCGCTCCTGCTCCTCGCCCTCCTCGCGCTCCTGCTCACCACCACATCGCGGCGGAGATCCTGACCACCGTGCCGTCCGGCGCCAGCGTCTCGTGCGGGTAGCCCGGCGTGACGCCGTCGCCGTTGACGTAGTGCGAGGTCCCGATCACCACCTCCTCGCGGCTGGCGAACTTGCTGCGCAGGGTGATGCTCGGCGAGATCACGTGGAACGTCGTGCTCGCGTCCGAGGTGTCGGGCGCGACGCGGTCGTAGCGCAGCCCGACGCCGAGCCACGGGCGGGGCGTGTACGTGACGTCGCCGCCGAGCTTCAGCTTGTTCGCCGGGGCGGTGAACGCTGGATCGTCGCTGGCCACGTGGTTGTACATGCCGAACACCGAGGCGACCAGGTCGGGCCCCTGGCCCCAGAACGGCTGCGGCGCCCACAGGTAGCGCGACAGGCTGAACTGGTGCTGGAACATCACCGTGTCGATCGTCCCGGTGCCGGTCGCGTCCGAGCCGAAGTAGTTGTCGCGCAGGTTCCACCCCTCGAACGAGTGCAGCGCCTCGAACGCGCCCGCGACGCGCAGCGGATCCGCGGACAGGATCCGCGAGTAGCCGAGGTAGCCGTCGCCGAGGCGGTGGCCGACCAGCTTGACGTCGACGCCGACGTTGGTGATCCGCCCGTCGATCTCGGCCGACGACCGCGCGTCGTCGGTCCACGCGGTCAGGAAGTGCGCGGCGACCGTGAGCGTGTCGCCGATGCCGAGCCCGGCGTGGGCGTGGTGGAGCAGCGTCGAGCCCTGCTGGACGTCGCCGGGGTAGGGCAGGTAGGGCGCCTCGAGCCCGTCGACCAGCGGCGTGACCTGGAGCTTGGCGCCGACGCCGTGGTCGACCGCGAGCGTGAGCTCGTCGCCCAGGCGGTAGTGCGCGCTGACCGTCTCGCCGGCGACGTGCGTCGCGCCGAACAGGTAGGTGTCGTACTTGCCGGCGTCGTACTGCCCCGCCGTGCCGTAGCGGCTGGAGAACGCGCCGACGTTCCACGTCACGCCGCCGCGCGCGCCGAACAGCCGCGGGAACGAGAACGTCAGGAACGACTGGTGGATGCCGAGCTGGGACAGCAGGTCGCGGTAGCTCGCGTCGCTGATGTCGTAGGCGGCGAGCACGACGTTGGCCGAGACCGTGCCGTTGCCATAGGACAGCCACAGCTCGGTCCACGGCCCGCCCGAGACGTTGGTGTAGCGCCAGTCGGTGTACGCCCCGTCGGGGATCTGCGGCGGCGAGTGGACCTGGCCGCCGCCGAGGCCGACGCGCATCGGGACCCGCAGGAAGCCGTGGAACCGCAGGCGGAAGCCATCCTCGTCGGCCGCCTCGCCGTCGTCGTCGTCGCCCTCGTCGGGCCGGGTCAGCCGCGGCCCGAGCCCGCCGTCGCCGCGCGGGCGGCTCGGATCGTTGCCGAGGCGCGGCGCCGCGGCTGGCGCGGTCGCTTCGGCGGCGGGCGCGGGCTCGGCGGGCGCGGGCTCGGCGTCGTCGGCGTGGGCCGGGGCGGCGGCGAGCGCGAGCGCGAGCGCCGCCGACAGGGACGACAGGCGCGGCAGCCGCGCGCGACGGTGAGCGAATCGGGACGTGGTCACGTCGGGATAGTGGCGATCCGGGGGGGCGCCACATGGATCGTTTCGCTCGGACCCGGATCGGGATCCGATCGACGACAGCGACGCCGGCTACTCGCAGCCCAGAAACGTCACGTCGTCGATCTCGACGTCCACCGTCGCGCCGGCGGTCGCGACCTGCCACTGCACGCCGTACAGCCGCGACGCGTCGATCGCCTGCGGGCGCGGCACGCCCCAGCCGGTCTCCTGGACCAGATCGGCGAACGCGACCTCGAACCGCGTCCACTCGTCGGTCACATGCATCGGCGCGCCGAAGTCGTTGTAGCACTCGGTGCACACGCCCCCGGCGGGGTCGGTCGCGGCGTCGGGCACCTTCAGCCGCAGGTGCGTCGTCGCGCCGCCGACCCTGCGCGCGACGAACGCCAGGCCGCGGTAGGCCGACGCGTCCACCGGCGCCTTGGGCTCGGCGAACACCAGGCCGACCCCGGCGTAGACCTCGGCGCCGTGGCCGAGCGTCGCCCGCAGCCGCAGCGGCGCGCCGTCGCCGCCGGCGTCGCCGTCGACCTGCGTGCCGAGCGCGTCGGCGTACGTGTAGCCGAACCCGGGCGCGGCGCAGCGCGCGCTGCCGCCCGCGCCGCCGCCGCCGCCGCTGCCGCCGCCGCCGCCCCCGCCGCCCAGCGGTGGCCGGAACTGCGCGCACCCCGCGACGACCGTCGCGGTGACGCCGACCGCGACGAGCCACCGGCGGCTACTCATAGAACCTCACGTCGTCGATCGCGACGTCGAACTCGAGGCCCTGCGCGATCATGAACAGCACCGAGGTCACCTGCTTGGGGTCGAACTCGACCGCCTGCCCCCAGCCGGCCTGGCGCAGCTGATCGAACGGCAGCTGGTACTCCTTCCACTCGCTGGTGAGCATGACGACCGCGCCGTGCAGGTCCTCGCACGCCTCGTCGTCGGTCATCCCCGGCACGCACGTCCCGCCGCGCTCGGCGGGCGTCACGCCGACGGTCTCCAGCGCGACGCGGATCGGCACGTTGCCGCGCGCCGTGAACGCGAGCGTGACGTAGCGGCTGGTGTCGTACGGCCCGCGCTCGCCCGTCTGGCCGACGGCGGTCGGGTTGTTGAGGTCGAACCCCATGCCGGCGCCCCACTCGGTGAACCCCTCGCCCGTGGTCTGCGCGGCGTAGGCGCTGCCGCCGGCGCCGCCGGCGGTCGGGACGAACCCGGTGCCCGGCGGCGTCTGCGTCCCGCCCGCGGTGTCGTCGTGGAACGTGTACCAGCCGCCGAGGCGGCCGCCCGCCTCGGTGATCGCGTCGTCGCCGTCCTCGAGGTCGTCGATCAGGTCCTCGGCGCCGAGCGTGGCGTCGGGGCCGTCGCCCGGGCCGGGCCCGTCGCCGGGCCCCCCGGCCGAGCAGGCCGCGGCGGCGGTCACGGTGGCTGCGAGGACGATTTCGGTCAGGTGGATGCGCATTTCGGTGCCCCCTTTCTGGCTGTGCCTCGCTCCTTATCACCAGACGTCGCGCGCACAGCCACCTCGCAGGAAACGGCCATCGCTTCGATCGAAACGGTGCCGTGGGCCGCGGGCGCGGACAGGTACGCACGACGGCGAGGACCTCGATGCCCACCCGCTCGCTCGCCCCTGCGTGCCTCGCCGCGATCGCCACCCTCGCGGCGTGCGCGCCGCGTCAGGCGGCGGAGCCCGGCGTGCTCACGATCGAGGAGAAGGAGCAGACGACGACGTTCGTCCGCAACTTCAACCCGCTGCTCGAGGTCGGCGACGTGCGGTGGCCGGCGACGCGCTCGATGTACGAGCCGCTGGCGATCTACAACGTCCTCGCCGGCGGCTACGAGCCGTGGCTGGCGACCTCGTACGCCTACGCCGACGGCCACCGCCGGCTGCGGTTCGAGCTCCGCCGCGGCGTCCGGTGGTCGGACGGCGCGCCGTTCACCGCGCGCGACGTCGTGTTCACGTTCGAGCTGCTGCGCGCGCACCCCGCGCTCGATCTGCGCGGCGTGTGGCAGTTCGTCGACGGCGTCCGCGCCGACGGTGACCACGCGGTCGAGCTCACGTTCTCGCGCGCGTTCGTGCCCGGCTTCTACTACCTCGCGCAGCAGCCGATCGTCCCCGCGCACGTGTGGCAGGACGTCCCGGATCCGGTCGCGTTCGCCAACCCGCACCCGGTCGCGACCGGCCCGTTCACCGAGGTCACGCGGTTCTCGGCCCAGGCCTACCAGGTCGAGCGCAACCCGTACTACTGGCAGCTCCCCGACCGCCCGGCGGTGCGCGCGATCCGGTTCCTGGCGATGCCGTCGAACGACCAGGCGAGCTTCGCGCTGGTCCACGGCGAGATCGACTGGGCCGGCGGCTTCGTCCCGGCGATCGAGCGGATCTTCGTCGCGCGCGATCCCGCGCACCATCACTACTGGTTCCCGCCGATCGACGGCGGCGTCCTGCTGTACGCCCAGACGACGCGCGCGCCGTACGACGACGTCCGCGTCCGCCAGGCGCTGAGCCTGGCGATCGACCGCGACCGCGTCGTCGAGGTCGGGATGTACGGCTACACCCGCCCCGCCGACGCGACCGGGCTGGGCGAGGCCCACGCGCGGTGGCGCGACCCCGCGGCGGTCGCGGCCGGGGACTGGGTCGCGTACGCGCCGGACCGCGCCGCCGCGCTGCTCGACGCGGCCGGCCTGCGCCGCGGCGCCGACGGCGTGCGCCGGCTGCCGGACGGCTCGCGGTGGGCGCCGACGATCCTCGTCCCCGCCGGGTTCTCAGACTGGGTCCGCGCGACGCAGGTGATCGCGCGCGGCCTGCGCGCCGTCGGCGTCGCGGCCGAGATGAAGGCGCTCGACTTCAACGCCTGGTACGAGCGGGTGCAGCACGGCGACTTCGCGCTGGCGATCGGCTGGGCCGAGCCGTACCCGACGCCCTACGGCTACTACCGCGCGATGATGTCGGCCGGGACCGTGCGCCCGGTCGGCACCGCGGCGCCGGAGAACTGGCATCGGTTCGCGCTGGCGGAGGCCGAGCCGCACCTCGCCGCGCTCGAGGCGACCGACGACCCGGCGGAGATCGCGCGCGCGTCGGCGGCGCTGCAGCGGCTGTTCGTCGCGCACGCCCCCGCGATCCCGCTGTTCCCCGGCCCGATGTGGGGGGCGTACTCGACCGCGCGGTTCGCCGGCTTCCCCGACGCCGACGACCCGTACGCGCCACTGTCGCCGCACCTGGCGCCGCAGGCGCTGCTGGTGCTGACCCGGCTGGTGCCGCGCGACGCCGGGGGCGCCGCGGTGGCCGCGGTGACGGCGGTCCGGCCGTGAGCTACCTGCTGCGCCGGCTCGCGCTCTACGCGGTCGCGGCGTGGGCGTCGATCACGCTGGCGTTCGTGCTGCCGCGGCTGATGCCGGGCGATCCGCAGACCGCGATGTTCGCGCGGTTCGAGGGCAAGATGTCGCCCGAGGGGATCGCCGCGCTGCGCGACACGTTCGGGTTCTCCGACGCGCCGCTGGCGGCGCAGTACCTGACCTACCTCGGCAACGTCGCGACCGGCGATCTCGGCGTGTCGGCCAGCCACTTCCCGGCGCGCGTCGGCGACGTGATCGGCGCGGGGCTGGTGTGGACGCTGTGGCTGACCGGCGTCGCGGTCGTGCTCGCCTACGCGATCGGGACGGCGCTCGGCGTGCTCGTCGCGTGGCAGCGCGGCGGCTGGCTCGACGCGATCGCCCCGCCGCTGCTCGCGCTCGTCGGGGCGTTCCCGTTCTTCTGGCTGGCGATGCTGCTGCTGTTGCTGTTCGGGTTCACGCTCGGCTGGGCGCCGGTGCGCCACGCTCACGCCGCGGGCGTCGAGCCGGGGTGGACGCTGGCGTTCGCGTGGAGCGTCGTCACCCACGCCGCGCTGCCCGCGCTGACGATCGTCGTCGCCACCGTCGGGAGCTGGCTGCTCGACATGCGCAACACGATGATCGGCGTGCTCGGCGAGGACTACGTCACGCTCGCCCACGCCAAGGGGCTGGCGCCGCGCCGGGTGATGCTGCGCTACGCCGCGCGCAACGCCCTGTTGCCCAACATCACCTCGTTCGGGATGGCGCTGGGGTTCGTGCTCAGCGGCTCCTTGCTCACCGAGATGGTGTTCTCGTACCCGGGGCTGGGCTACCTGCTGATCGGCGCGGTCCGGTCGCTCGACTACCCGCTGATCCAGGGCCTGTTCCTGACGATCACGCTGGCCGTGCTCGGCGCCAACCTGCTGGTCGACCTCGTCTACGTCTGGCTCGATCCGCGCGCGCGGGTCCGCACGGAGGCGCCATGATCGCGCTGTGGCGCCACCGCCGGGCGCGGCTCGGCCTGGGCATCCTCGGCGCGTTCGCCGTGCTCGCCGTCGTCGGGCCGTGGCTGGTCGGCGACCCGACGGCGCCGGTGGCGCGCCCGCTGTCGCCGCCGTCGTGGGCGCACTGGCTGGGCACGACCGGGCAGGGCCAGGACGTGCTCGCCCAGACGATCTGCGGCGCGCGCACGTCGCTGGCGATCGGGTTCGTCGTCGGGATCTCGCAGGTCGCGATCGGCGCGGTGATCGGCGCGTGCGCCGGCGTGCTGCGCGGGTGGGTCGACGACGTCCTGTCGCTCTTGATCAACGTGTTCCTGATCATGCCGGGGCTGCCGCTGATGGTGATCATCGCGGCGTACCTGCCGACCGGCGCGACCACGATCGCGCTGGTGCTGATCGTCACCGGGTGGGCGTGGAGCGCCCGGGTGATCCGGGCCCAGGCCCTGGCGATCGCCGGCAAGGACTTCGTCGCCGCCGCGCGCGTCGCCGGCGAGGGTCGGGCGCGGATCGTCCTGGTCGAGGTGCTGCCGAACATGACCTCGCTGCTGGTCTCGGCGTGCATCGGCGCGACGATCTACGCGATCGGCGCCGAGGTCGCGCTCGAGTTCCTCGGCCTGGGCGACGTCGCCGCCGTCACCTGGGGCACCAACCTGTACTGGGCGACGAACGACTCGGCGCTGCTCACCGGCGCGTGGTGGACGTTCGTCCCGACCGGCGCGTGCGTCGCGCTGGTCGGGTTCGCGCTGGCGCTGGTCAACGGCGCGATCGACGAGGTCGGCAACCCGCGGCTGCGCGCGGAGCCGGTGTTCGAGGCCGCGGTGCGCCGCGCCGGCCGGCGCGGCGCCGTGTCGACCCCGGTGCTGCGGGAGGAGCTGCCATGACCGAGCCGCTGCTGCGCGTCGAGGAGCTGAGCGTCGAGTACCTGACGGCCACCGGGCCGGTCCGCGTGCTCGACGGCGTGTCGTTCGTGGTCGGGCGCGGCGAGGTGTTCGGCCTCGCCGGCGAGTCCGGCAGCGGCAAGACCACGGTCGCGCTGGCGATCCTGCGCCTGCTCAAGGCGCCGGCGGCGATCACCGGCGGGCGGGTGTGGTTCGACGGCCAGGAGCTGACCGCGCTGGGCGACCCGGCGATGCGCGGCGTGCGCGGCCGGCGGATCTCGCTGGTCACGCAGAGCGCGCTCGACGCGCTCAACCCGGTGATGCCGGTCGGCGCGCAGCTCGGCGACGCGATCAGCGCGCACCACCGCGTCCGCGCGCGCGACCGCGACGCGCGCGTCGCCGAGCTGCTCGCCGGGGTCGGGATCGACCCCGGGCGCGCCCGTAGCTACCCGCACGAGCTGTCGGGCGGGATGCGCCAGCGCGTCGTGATCGCGATGGCGCTGGCGCAGCGGCCGCCGCTGATCCTGATGGACGAGCCGACCACCGCGCTCGACGTGATCGTCCAGCGCGAGCTGCTGACCGAGATCGCGCGGCTGCAGGCCGAGCTGGGGTTCTCGATCCTGTTCATCACCCACGACCTCGCGCTGATGCTCGAGCTGTGCACGCACATCGGCGTGCTCTACGCCGGCCGGCTGGCCGAGGTCGCGCCGGCACAGGTGATCGGCGCGCGCGCGCGCCACCCGTACACCCAGGGCCTGCTCGGGTGCTTCCCCGACCCGCGCGCGCCGTCGCTGCGGCTCGCCGGGATCCCCGGCGCGCCGCCGGATCCGCGCCACCCGCCGGCGGGCTGCCGGTTCCACCCGCGCTGTGATCGCCGGCTGCCGGCGTGCAGCGCCGAGCCGCCGGCGCCGCGCGTGATCGCGCCGGGCCACGAGGCGTCGTGCTGGCTGCCGTGACCTCGCCCGCTGGCGGCGAGCCGGTGGTCGCGGTGCGCGGGCTGACCAAGACCTACGCCGCGCGCCGCGGCCTGCGCACGCGCACGCTGCGCGCGCTCGCCGACGTCTCGTTCGACGTCGGCCGCGGCGAGGTCGTCGCGCTCGTCGGCGAGTCCGGCAGCGGCAAGAGCACCGCGGCGCGGCTGATCGCGCGGCTGGTGCCCGCGACGGCGGGGCAGGTGCGCGTCGCCGGCCGCGACGTGCTCGCGGCGCGCCGGCCGACGCTCGACGACCGGCGCCGCGTCCAGATGATCTTCCAGGACCCGTTCGCCTCGCTCAACCCGGTCCACACCGTCGGCCACCACCTGGCGCGCCCGCTGATCCGCCACGGCAAGGCGCGCGGGCGGGCCGAGGTCGCCGCGGCGGTGCACGCGCTGCTCGAGGGCGTCGGCCTCCACCCGGCGGCGGAGGTCGCGGCGCGCCACCCGCACCAGCTCTCCGGCGGTCAGCGCCAGCGCGTCGCGATCGCGCGCGCGCTGGCGGTCGACCCCGACGTCCTGCTCGCCGACGAGCCGACCAGCATGCTCGACGCCTCGCTGCGCGTCGGCATCCTCAACCTGCTGCGCGAGCAGGCGACCGCGCGCGGCCTGGCGATCCTGTTCATCACCCACGATCTGGCGAGCGCGCGCTACCTCGCCGACCGCACGCTCGTGCTCTACGCCGGCCACGTCGTCGAGGCCGGCGCGAGCGACGCGGTCATGACCGCGCCGGCGCACCCGTACACCCGCCGGCTGATCGCGGCGCTGCCCGATCGTCACGCCCGGCTCGTCGACGCCGCGCGGTCGGCGTCGTCTCAGGGGGCGGGGGCCTCGCCCGACGCCGCGCGCGCCGGCGCCGGCTGTCCGTTCGCCGGACGCTGCCCAGACGTCCACGAGCGCTGCCGCCGCGAGCTGCCGTCGCTCCACGTCCTGTCTCCCGGTCGCCGCGCCCGCTGTCACCTCCACGCGCCCGCGTCGGGAGGGCTCGATGGATAGCCCGGCGCCGACGAAGCCGCTACCGCGTCCGCGTGACCTTCGACAGGCCGCGCGGCTGGTCGGGGTCGAGCTCCTTGGCGACCGCCAGGGCGCGCGCCCACAGCTGGCCGGGGACGACCGCGACGACCGGCGACAGCCACTCGGGCACGCCCGCCGGCAGCCGCAGGCCGGCGGTGGCGCGGGCGAGCACGTCGTCGCGATCCGAGATCGCGAGCGTGCGGGCGCGGCGCCACCGCAGGATGTCGAGCATCGGCCCGAGCTCGTCGGTGGCCACGCCGGACGGCGCGACCACCACGACCGGGAAGCCGTACTCGATCATCGCGACCGGGCCGTGCAGGAGGTCGGCGACGGAGTAGGGCTCGGCCAGCACGTAGCTGGTCTCCTTCATCTTCAGGGCGATCTCGTGCGCGGTGGCGTAGTTGAAGCCGCGGCCGAGCACGACGAACCGGGTGGCGCCGGCGAACGCCAGCGCGACCTCGTGCAGGTCGCGGTTGGCGGCGAGCGCGGCGGCGACCTGGTCGGGCACCGCGGCGAGGGCGGCGGCGGCGCCGTCGCTACGATCCGGATCGAGCGCGACGCTGAGCATCGCGATCGCGACCAGCTCGGCGGTGTACGTCTTGGTCGCGGCGATCGACCGCTCGGGCCCGGCGGCGAGCGGGATGTGGACGTCGGCGGCGGCGGCGAGCGGCGAGCCCGCATCGTTGGTGATCGCCAGGGTCGCGCCGCCCTGCCGGCGCGCCTCGGCGACGACCTCGACGACGTCGGGCGACTGGCCCGACTGGCTGATCCCGATCGTCAGCCCGCGGCCCAGCCGCGGCGGCGCGCCGTACTGGGTGAACAGCGACGGCACGGCGAGGCCGACCGCGAGCCCGTTGCGCGCGCCGAGCAGGTACTGGGCGTAGCGCGCGGCGTTGTCGCTGGTGCCGCGCGCCGCGATCGTGACGAACGCGGGATCGAACGCGCGGATCCGCAACGCCGCGGCGCGCGCGGCGGCCGCGCCGTCGACGAGCTGGCGCGCCAGCGCGGCCGGCTGCTCGTCGATCTCGGACAGGAGCTGGGAGGCCATGGCTCCTCCGTGCCATCGCGCGCCCGCCCGGCGGAAGTGATTTCGGTCGGCGACCAGAACCGGCCATCGAACCGACGCGGAACGACCGCGCGCCCACCCCTCGCCCCCCTAGCGTGACCCCCATGACCCATGCGACCCACTCGACGCGACCGACGATGGCGGTGCTGCTGGCGGCGTGCGCGCTCGCCGCGTGCGCGCCCAACCCCAACGCCGGCGGCGACGGCGGCGGCGGAGATGACGACGACGACCCGCCGACCGACGCCTGCCCGTGCCCGGACGGCCCGGGCGGCGGCGGTGACGGCGGCGGCGGCGGCGACGGTAGCGGACCCGATGGGCAGCCCGGGTGCAGCGGCGACGGCGGCGGCGCGGCCCAGCCGTTCGGCAACCACGCGCTCGCCTACGCCACCGGCGCGATCCTGCCGTCGCACCTGTCCCAGGGCCAGCTCGACGACGGCGTGCGCGGGTTCTACGACGCGTGGAAGGCGCGCTACCTGCGCCAGGGCTGCGGCGCCGGCCGGTGGTACGTCGACATCGAGCTCGACGGCCGGCTCACCGTCAGCGAGGCCCACGGCTACGGGATGATCATCACCGCGTACATGGCCGGGCACGACCCCCAGGCCCGGACGATCTTCGACGGCATGGTCGCGTACTACCTCGACCACCCGTCGCAGGACACCCCGGGCCTGATGGCGTGGGCCCAGGACGGCGCGTGCAGCGACACCGACGGCGCCAACAGCGCGGCCGACGGTGATCTCGACATCGCCTACGCGCTGCTGCTGGCCGACAAGCAGTGGAGCTCGGGCGGTGCGATCGACTACCGCGGCCTGGCGGACGCGCTGCTCGACGCGATCGCCTGGGGCGAGGTCGACCCGAGCGGCAGCTACGTGCAGCTCGGCGACTGGACCTCCGGCGAGTACGCCGCGGCGACGCGGTCGAGCGACTTCATGCCGGGGCACCTCGCCAGCTTCGCCGCGATCACCGGGGATGCGGCGTGGCAGCAGATCTCCGACCGCACCTACGCGATCGTCGCCGACGTCCAGGCCACCTACGCGCCGGCGACCGGCCTGATCCCGGACTTCATCGCGGCCGCGGGCTCCGATCCGCAGCCGGCGCGCGCCTACTTCCTCGAGAACGCCGCCGACGGCGCCTACGGCTACAACGCGTGCCGCGATCCGTGGCGGATCGCGATGGACTTCCTGATCAACGGCGACGCGCGGTCGCGCGACGTCGTCCGCCGGATCACCACGTGGATCCGTGGCGCGACCGGCGGCGATCCGTACGAGATCCGCCCCGGCTACGCGCTCGACGGCGGCGGCCTCGGCGGCACGTACTTCGATCTGGCGTTCGTCGCGCCGCTGGGCGTCGCGGCGATGGTCGACGCCGGCAACCAGGCATGGCTGAACGCGCTGTGGGACGCCACCGTCAGCGGCGGCGACAGCACCTACTACGGCGACACGATCGGCCTGTTGTCGCTCATCGCGATGAGCGGCAACTGGTGGGCGCCCGAGGCCGCGCCGTGCCCGTGAGCCCATCCCCCGACGACGACCCCGACGACGACCCCGACGACGACCCCGACGACGAAAGGACGCGGCCGTGCTGACCGCCGTGACAGGCCCCGACTGGCTGGCGAACCTGCGCAGCGCCTACGCCGTGCACAACGTGATCGCGCACCGGCCCGAGCTGCCGGTCTACGTGATCCTCGACGACGGCGGCGCGCTCGACTGGATGGACCTGAGCGAGCCGCGCGCGCGCCTCAAGCCGTTCCACTTCGAGAACTTCTTCGGCAAGGAGTCGCTGCGCGACGCGCACTACCGCCACGCGATCGACGAGGCGGCGCGCACCGGCCGCCCGGTGTGCCGGTCGCTGTGCGGGTTCTGGGACGTGATCTGCCCGATGCCGGCGCCGCCGCGCGCTGACGGTGAGGGCACCGGGGACGGCGGCGGCGCCCGCGCTTACCTCTACGCCGGCCAGTTCTATCGCGAGCCGCCCGACTGGGACACGCTGTGCACCCAGTGGCGCGCGCTGTCGGGCCAGGCGCCGGCGAGCGCCAACCCGGACTTCGTCCACTTCGTGCGGATGGCGCTCGCGCTGCCGATCCTCGAGCCCGCGCTGCTCGACGCCTACGAGGCGTTCCTCACCCTCTACGCCGCGCTGCTCACCGGCGACGGCGACGCCGACGCGCTCCGCCGCCAGATCGACCAGCTCAACGCCGAGCGGCTGAGCCGGCTGTGGCCGATCGAGACCTGGGTCGACAGCGCGATCGACCCGGACAAGTTCCAGCTCACGCCGTGGCGGCTCGAGGGCCAGCTCACCGACTGGATGAAGGAGGGCCTCGGCATCGACCGGCTGCCGACGACGGCGATGGCGCTGATGCCACTCGACGCCCGGACCCAGCCGCTGGACTGGGTCCAGGCGCTGGTGCGCAACGCGCGGATCCAGCGCGCCGTGATCGCGCTGGCGCGCGAGCTGCCCGAGACCGCCGCGACCCACCTGTCCGACTACGGCGTGGCGCTGATCACCTCGACCCGCGGCGGCAAGAGCGCGGCGCGCGCGCGGCTGGAGCTGCGCGAGCGGGCGCAGCGGCTCCAGGCGTTCGTCAAGGAGCGGTTCGGCGTCCGCGCGGTCGTCGGGATCGGCACGACGCTGGCGCCCGGCGCGCCGCTGGCGGCCTCGCATCGCGAGGCGGTGCTCGCGCTCCACATGTGCGCCCAGCTCGAGCGCGACGTGCTGTTCTTCGACGAGCACGGCGGCCGCGACGAGTTCCGCTACGCCGAGCTGCAGCGGGCGGCGCACGCGCTCGGTGCGGCGTTCGACCGCGAGCACGCCACCGAGATCAAGCTCGCCAGCGACCGCTACGTCCAGCTCGTGCTGCGCTACAGCGGCCAGCGGATCGAGGTCGCGCGCAGCCAGCTGCTCGCCACCCTGTTCCAGCTGTTCGCGCAGATCGTGCGCCGCTACCCGATGCAGGCCGAGGCGCGCGACCGGTTCGCCGGCGAGCTGACCCGCAAGCTCGAGGAGGCGCCGTCGCTCTACGCGGTGATCGAGGCGTTCAAGGAGGCGCTGGGACGGCTCAGCTTCGTGTCGTCGAAGGCGTGGAACGGCTCGAGCGTGATGCGGCTCGAGGCGACGCTGCAGTACCTGCGCGAGAACTTCGCCGAGCCGCTGCCGCTGCCGGCGGTCGCGCGCAAGGCCGGGTTCTCCGTGCCGACGTTCAGCCGCGTGTTCAAGAAGGCCACCGGCACGTCGTTCCTCGCCTACGTGCGCGCGATCCGGGTCGAGCACGCCAAGGGCCTGATCGTCACGACCCCGATGAACACCGAGCAGATCGCGCAGGCGTGCGGGTTCCAGTCGCAGCACCACCTGATCCGCTCGTTCAAGAAGACCACCCAGCAGACGCCGGGCGCGTACCGGCGGCAGCATGCCGGTCGTAGCTGATCACGGCCACAACCTGGCGGCGCCGCGGACCCCGCTGGCGTCGCCATGTTCGTTCCGGACCAGCCGCGCGCGCGGCGGGCCGGCCGAGACCCACCGCGTCCAACGCGCCGGGACCTGGCCATAGATCGACTCGATTCCGGACACGCCGCCGCCGAGCACGATCACGTCGGGGTCGAGCAGGTTCACCACCGAGGCGAGGGCGCGGGCGAGCCGGTCGGCGTGGCGGTCGAGCGTGGCGCGGGCGGCGGCGTCGCCGGCGCCGGCCCGCGCGGCGAGCGCCTCGCCGGTGACGTCCTCGCCGGTGACGGCGGCGTGATCGCGGGCCACGGCCGGGCCGGCGAGCCAGGCCTCGACGCAGCCGGCGCGGCCGCACGTGCACGGCGCGGCGAGCTCCTCGGGGCTCGCCCACGGCAGCGGGTTGTGACCCCACTCGCAGCCGCGCGCGCCGGCCCCGCCGAGCGGCGCGCCATCGACGACGATCCCCCCGCCGACGCCGGTGCCGAGGATCGCGCCGAACACGACGCGCGCGCCGGCGGCGGCGCCGTCGATCGCCTCGGACAGCGCGAAGCACAGCGCGTCGTTGGCGAGGCGGGTGGGGCGGCCGAGCGCGCGCGCCGCGTCGGCCGCGAACGGCCGGCCCTGCAGCGCGGTGTTCTCGGCGTTCTGCATCCGTCCGGTCGTCGGTGACGGCAGGCCGGGCGTGCCGATGCCGACCGCGCGGGCGGCGGCGCCGTGCTCGGCCTCGAGCGCGTCGCGCAGCGCGGCGAGCGTGGCGAGGACGTCGTCGTAGCGGCGCGGCGTCGCGACGCGCCGGCGCGCGCGGAGCTGGCCGGTGTCGTCGAGGACGGCGGCCTCGATCTTGGTGCCGCCGAGGTCGATCCCGATGCGCATGCGCTCACCCTAGGCGGGCGCGCGCGCGGATCCCAGCGCGGCGAGGAAACGTCCACGGAGTCGATCGAAACCGGCCGCACGGCGATCGGCGAGTGACGCACATTGGGTCGCATGAGCCCTCCTGCCGCGCACGCGGTGTCGTCCCCACGCGCCGCCGGCCTCGCCGACGAGGCCCGGCGCGCCGTGTCCGTCTCCGTCCCGTCCGCGCGCCGCGCCCCAGGCGACGTCGGCGCGCTCGTCGCGCAGGCGCACGCCGCGCTGCGCGCGGTCGCGCACGGCCCGACGCTCCCGCTCGAGGACGTCGCGCGGTGGTGCGCCGAGGTCGGCGGCGTCGACCCGTGCCTCGAGCGCGCCGCGCTCGCCCACGCGCTCGACGTCGTCTCGGTCGATGCGGCGGTCGAGGACATCGTCGCGACGCTGCGCGCGCGCCTGGTCGCGGCCGGGCCGCTGCTGCCGTCGCTGGTCGGGCGCGGTGGCATGCCGCGCGTGCTCGCGTCGATCGGCCTCGACGACGTCGATCCGCCGGCGGCGGCGGTGCGGCGCGCGGTGTCGCCGCGGATCGCCCGGTTCTACTGGCAGCGGCTGCGCAGCTACGTCGCGTGGTCGGCGTCGTGCGCGTGGAGCTGATCCGATGACCCTGGTGAGCAGCTCCGGGTGGCTCCACGCCGTCGCCGCGCTCGCCGCGGTGGTCGCGTGCGCGCCGCCGCCGCGCGGCGCGGTCAAGACGGTCGCCCTCGGCAAGACCTCCGGGCCCGGCGTCCCGGCGCCGGCGATGCCCGGCGTCAACGTCCCGGCGATCAAGGTCGACACCGTCGGGTTCCCCGTCGGCTGGCGCAAGGTCGTCGTGTTCAACGTCCCGCCGGTCGGCGCCGAGGTGCGCGACGCGGCCGGGCGGGTGGTGCTCGTCGTCGACGCCGCGCGCGTGCGCGAGGTCGGCGTCGACGAGGCGTCGCAGGACCCGGTGTGGCAGGTCGACCTCACCTCGCTCGACACGCCGGGGCGCTACACGATCGTCCACGGCGAGCACGCGAGCGATCCGTTCGAGATCGCCGCGCGGCCCTACGACCGCGCGCTGCTCGCCGGGCTCAAGAGCTTCTACTTCCAGCGCACGCGCACGGCGCTCGCGCTGCCGTACGCGCAGTGGGACGGCGACGCGTACACGCGCGCCGCGCCGTCGCACGTCCATGGCGACGTCGGCTGGGACCTCGAGCACTACCCCGAGAAGCGCCACCGCTGGCAGCTCGACGCCGGCTGGCACGACGCCGGCAACTACGACATGTACGTCCCGTCGACCGCGCCGACGGCGCAGGCGCTGCTGCTCGCCTACGAGTGGGATCCGTCGCGGTTCGACGACGCGGGGCTCGCGCTGCCCGAGTCGGGCAACGGTGTCCCCGACATCCTCGACGAGGCGAGGTGGGGGCTGCGGTGGGTGCTGTCGATGCAGGAGCCCGGCGGCGCGTTCCGTCACCGCGAGGCGGTGATGACGTCGTCGCCGGAGCTGCCCGCCGACCAGGACCTGACCGAGCGGTGGGTGGCGGGCCCGAGCACGGCGGCGACGGCGAAGGCGGTGGCCGCGCTCGCGCACGCCTCGCGGGTCTACGCCGCGCACGACGCGGCGTTCGCGAAGACGTGCGCCGCGGCGGCGAAGCGCGGCTGGCAGTGGCTGGTCGCCCAGCCGGCGCGGGTGATCGCCGACGGCAAGGGCGCGACGCAGCCGTTGTGGGACGACGAGCCCGGGATGAGCGACGTCGGCGCGCGCCTGATCGCCGCGGCCGAGGTGTGGCGGACGTTCCGCGACGACGCCGCGCTGGCGCTCGCGACGACGCTGATGGACGATCCGCAGGCGTCGGCCGAGGAGCTGTGGAAGGGCGCGTGGGCGAACCTGAGCCGGTGGGCGATGTGGCGGCTCGCGACCGACGACCGCGCGCCGAAGGCGCTGCGCGCGACCGCGAAGGCCCGGCTGGTCGACGCGGCCGCGGCGATCCGCGATCACGTCGAGCAGGACGACGGCTACCGCTGCGCGTCGCGGCCCGAGGACTACTACTGGGCGCACAACTCCAACCTGATGGAGAAGGCGCACGTGCTGGCGATGGCCGCGAGGCTCGACCCGGCGCAGGCGTGGGCGAAGGACGCCGCGCGCGACCAGCTCCACTGGGTGCTGGGCCGCAACCCCAACGGCTTCTCGATGGTGACCCGCGTCGGCAAGGGGCCGACGCGCCTCTATCACATGGAGTGGGGCCACCGCGAGCCGCCGCCGCCGGGCTTCCTGATCGGCGGGCCGAACGCGCAGCAGATGGGCATCCTGGCCCCGGGCGCGCCGGCCAAGGCCCTCTTGTGGGACAACCCGACGCCGCTGCGCTCGGGGCTGCCGGCGCACAGCCTGTGGCACTGGCGGCAGACCGATCTGTGGGACGGCGGGTTCGAGCCCGAGGAGTCGTGGACCAACGGGTGGTGGGCCGTGACCGAGCCCGACATCCTCTACAGCGCCGCGTTCGTGCTCGCGGTGGTGAGCGCGCCATGAAGACGACGCTCGACGGCAAGAGGTCGCTCGACGCGGGCTGGGCGATCGCCTCGTCCGCCGTGGTCGGGCTCGACGGCGCGGCGCTGTCGCGGCCCGGCGTCGACACGACGGCGTGGTACGCGGCCGAGGTGCCGTCCACCGTGCTGGCGGCGCAGCTCGCGGCCGGCGAGCACGGCGGCGACGACGGCGTGTTCGTCGGGACGGCGCTGCGGCAGGTGCCGGGGCAGGGTCCGGCGGCGCAGAACTTCTCCAACCACCCGACGCCCGACGACAGCCCGTACGCGGTGGCGTGGTGGTACCGCACCGAGTTCGTCGTCCCGGTCGACGCCGGGCCGCGGCTGCGGCTGCAGCTCGACGCGATCAACTACCGCGCCGAGGTGTGGCTCAACGGGGCGCGGGTCGGCGAGGAGCTCGTCGGCGCGTACCGCGTGTTCGAGCTCGACGTCACGGCCGTGGCCGAGCGCGAGGGCGTCAACGTGCTGGCGATCCGCGTGACCGCGCCGTCGCCGTGCGATCTGGCGCTGACCTGGGTCGACTGGAACCCGTCGCCGCCGGACAAGAACCTCGGGATCTGGCGAGACGTCTGGCTGTGCTGGAGCGGGGATGTCGCGCTGCGCGCGCCGTACGTCGTGACGCGGCTCGAGGGCGAGGCGCGGGCGCGGCTGACGGTGGCGGGCGACGTCAAGAACTGGAGCGAGGCGCCGGCGATCGCGACGGTGCGCGCGACGGTGGTGGGGCAGGTGGTCGAGGCGCGGGTGGCGCTGGCGCCGGGCGAGCAGCGGCGGTTCGAGCTGCCCGAGGTGGTGGTCGAGGCGCCCGCGCTGTGGTGGCCGCGGGTGATGGGCGAGCCGGTGCTGCACGACGCCGAGGTCACGGTCGAGGTCGGCGGCGCGGCGTCGGACGCGGCGCGGTTCGCGTTCGGGATCCGCGAGGTGACGAGCGAGCTGACCGAGGACGGCTTCGCGCTGCACCGGATCAACGGGCGGCCGCTGCTGGTGCGCGGCGCGGGCTGGGCGACCGACCTGTTCCTGCGCCGCCAGCCCGAGCGCGACCTCGCGCAGCTCGCCTACGTCGCCGCGCTCGGGCTCGACACGATCCGGTTCGAGGGGATGCTCGAGCGCGCCGAGGTGCTGGAGTGGTGCGACCGCGAGGGCATCCTGGTGATCGCCGGGTGGTGCTGCTGCGACTGCTGGGAGAAGTGGGACCGGTGGAGCGAGGCCAACCACGCGATCGCGGCGGAGTCGCTGCGGAGCCAGCTCGAGCGGGTGCGGCGTCACCCGTCGATGCTGACGTGGTGGTACGGCAGCGACTTCCCGCCGCCGGCGCGGGTCGAGCAGAGCTACCTCCGCGTGATCGAGGAGGCCGGCTGGCCCAACGCGGTGGCGTCGAGCGCGGCCAACAAGCCGACCGAGCTGAGCGGGCGCAGCGGGCTGAAGATGGAGGGCCCGTACGAGTACGTGCCGCCCGGCTACTGGTACGAGGACACGCGGCGGGGCGGGGCGTGGGGGTTCGCGACGGAGATCTCGCCGGGCGCGGCGATCCCGCCGATCGAGAGCGTGCGCAAGATGATCCCGCGGCAGGACGAGTGGCCGGTGGGCGCGGCGTGGCACTTCCACGCCGGCGGGCAGGAGTTCCACACCGTGCAGCGGTTCGTCGACGCGCTGACCGCGCGGTACGGCGCGCCCGAGGACGCCGAGGACCTGGCGCGGTGGGCGCAGGTCGTCACGTACGAGGGCCAGCGCGCGATGTTCGAGGCGTACACGCGCAACCGCTACCGCGCGACCGGCGTGATCCAGTGGATGCTCAACAACGCCTGGCCGTCGATGATCTGGCACCTGCACGACTACTTCCTGCGGCCGGGCGGCGGGTGGTTCGGGACGAGGGTGGCGTGCGCGCCGTTGCACGTGCTGTACGGCTACGACGACCGCGGGGTGTACGTGTCGAACCGGCGGGCGGCCGGTGCGGTGGGGCTGCGGGTGCGGGTGCGGGTGGTCGGGTTCGATCCGGAGGTGCCGCGGCCGTGGACGATGGAGCGGGTGGTCGAGGGCGTGGTCGTCGACGGTGACGCGGTGGTGCGGGTGCTGACGCTGCCGCCGGCGGAGCACCCCGTGACGTTCGTCGACGTCCGGCTCGAGCGGGAGGACGGCGAGGTGATCAGCGCGCACACGTACTGGGTGCCGGCGGCGTCGGCCGACGACGTCGTCGACTACGAGCAGGGGTACTGGCTCCACACGCCGACGGCGCGGCACGCGGATCTGAGTGCGCTGCGGCGACTGCCCGAGACGTCGATCGTCGCGCGGGCGCGGCGCGAGGGCGCGGGCGCCGTGCGGGTGGAGGTGTCCAACGAGTCCGATCGCCTGGCGTTCTTCGTCCAGCTCCGGCTGACCGACGCCTCCGGCGCCGACGTGCTCCCCGTGGTGTGGAGCGACAACTACGTCAGCTTGCTCCCCGGCGACGCGCGTGGGCTCCGCGTCGAGGCGCCGGCGGGTGGTGAGCTGCCGGACGTCGTCGGCGTGGAGGTGCGCGGGCTGAACACGACCACCGTGCAGGTGGTCCCGGAGCACGACGAGGGGCGCCAGGCGATCGCGCCGCTGCCGCCGGCGGCGCCGGCGGCGGGCGCGGTCGGGGTGGTCGCGGCTTACCAGGCGCCGCGCAGGTAGTCGCGGTAGCGCCAGGCGCGGCCCGTCTCGTGATCGACGACGGTGCCGTCCTGGACGCGGACGGTGCGGCGCTTGTCGCCGCGCTGGCCGCTGCCGATCTGCGCACGGCGATCGCGCGCGCGGTCGGCGGCGGCGCGTTCGCGGGCGAGCGCGGCGAGGCGCGCGCGCAGGATCGCGAGCGCGGTGGCGCGGTTGGCGTGCTGGCTGCGGCCAGACTCGCAGCGGACCGTGAGGCCGGAGGGCAGGTGGGTGAGCTGCACGGCGCTGTCGGTCTTCTGCAGGTGCTGGCCGCCGGCGCCGGTCGAGCGGCAGGTGGTCCAGTCGAGATCGGCGGGGCGTAGCTCGACCGCGGCCTCGGCGACCTCGGGGAGCACGGCGACCGTGATCGTGGACGAGTGGACGCGGCCGCGCCGCTCGGTCGGCGGGATGCGCTGCCAGCGGTGGCCGCCGGCCTCGTCGGCGAACAGCGCCGCGGCGCCGGGGCCGGTCACGCGCAGCAGCGCGAAGCCGGGCCGGTCGTCGACGAGCTCGAGGTCAAAGCCGCCTCTGCGCGGCGAGCCGGGTGTAGATGCGGACCTGCTCGTGGACGATCAGCCGGGCGTCCTCGCCGCCCTCGGCGGCGCGGAGCTCGACCAGCACGGTGGACGTGACGGCGGGCGTGGTGATGGCGTTCGACATGGCGGACTCCTCTCGGGTCTCGGACGGTGCGCAGACGGGTGACGGGCGGGACGACGCGACGGCGTCGCCCGGTCAGGTCTTGCGCAGCGGAGACGAGGAGATCCTCACGGCTCTCTGCGTCTACCTCGTTCGGGGTCCGGACGCCAGAGCTTTCCGCCGCTACCCCAGAACGGTGGAACGGTGTCACCCACCCGGAAAGGGTGTCACCCACCCGGACTGGTGCCTGGCCAGGCAAGGGTGTCACCAGGCAAGGGTGTCACCCACCCGGACTCTGGGGTATCGGTGGAAGGAAGCTCGCCGGGCCAGATCGCCTCTCGGGCCGCTGCGCGTCGTCGACGGGCTCGGCTGCCCGCCGCTCGAGAAGCAGACCGCAGGCCGCGTGTTCCAGCTAGTGCGCGAATGCCATGCGCGCGACCGCATGCTCCGGGCCGCGAACGAGCCATCACTCATGGGAGCGCGGCCTATTGAAATGCGGCGCTCGGTGGCGCGTGACAGCGAGATGGGGATGACGCGCCTCCCCGTCCCGCGGTGCGACGCCACCCGCGCCCGGCCAGCCTCAGCGCTGGTGAGCAGCCGCGGGACTTGCTGCGACGCTCCATGAGACGAAGCCAGCTCGACACGGGAATGCCCCGCGAGGGAACTCGGCGGTGCGTTGACCCTCGCGCAGGGCCTTGGCGGCAGCGCGGTACGCGGCGACGAACGCGCGATACGCCAGGCGATAGCCAACCGCCGCCGAGCGCGATGCGGCGTGACATTGCGGCGCCGGCGAGCGCTTCGACGCGGTCGGCGCGCTCATCGGGTCCACCGCGCAGATCGCACCGGGGCCCGGCGGCATCCGGCCAAGCCGCGCGTTCTCGGCGGCGGTCGTGCGCGTGACCTCGGCGATGATCTCCGCGTGCCGTGCACGGAGTTGCCGCTCGTCGAGGTCGCGCCAGCAAGGCAGCGGGCTGATCGTGATCGGCAGCTTCGTGCGGTACGTCTCTGGCTGGAAGGCCTCGCGTCGGCGTAGCGCTCGGCGCTCGGCGTCGCGATGGTGCCATGTGCCCGTCAGCGTTGCGCCGGTCGCGAACCACGCGTGTGCCGTTGCACCGGGCCACTCGCCGGGCGTCGCGACCAGCCCCTCCTTGCACCCATGCGACACCAGGTACCGGAGGCGATCCACCATCGAGGCTTCGTCGACGATGCGGATCGGGCGCGTACGTCGTGCCCACATGCGCCCAGGCGCGCCGCGCAGGCGTCCGATCTCTCTCGCGACGTTGCTGTTCACGAACCCGATGAACGGCGCGAGGCTCGCGCCATCGCTCGACGAGAGCAGCATGTGCGAGTGGTTCGACATGAACACGAAGTGGTGGATGCGGACGGCCGGGTAGAGCACCTGCGCGCGGCCGATGACCCCGAAGATCAGGTCGCGTGAGGCCGGACAGGGGCGGAGCAGGAACTGCTCTCGGATCGTGCGGCTCGTGAACTCGTAGACCACGTCGGGCTCGTACCAGCGCAGCGGATGACCCATGCGGGGAGGCGTCATCAACAGCCATGCCACGTCTCCACGTAGCGATCTGGACATGTTGGGCAGGACCGCTGGAGGCGCCTCTGGTAGCCGGCGTCCGGTATGCGGACATCGTGGGGTCGGTCGACCCGGGTAGCTCGTCTGACGATCCGGGTGGTTGACACCCTTCGAGCCGACACCCTTCGAG
>WYBA01000506.1 GCA_011526095.1 Myxococcales bacterium
GCCGTGGCGGAGGGAATCGAGCAGCTCCTCCGCGAGGCCGAGCGCGAGCTCGGTGACACGCTCGACGAGCCGTTGACCGGGCCCGCCCACCTCGACAGGATCCAGGTCGAACCATGACGCCCCCGCCTCCCACGCCCCGCCTCGCGCTCCTCGTCGTGCTCGCGCTCGCGCTCGCGGCGGCGCCGTCGTTCGCCCACGCCGACACGCGTCCGTGCGCGGCCGAGGCCGAGACGGTCGGCAAGATGAAGCAGCGCGATCCGTCCCTGACGCCGCCGACGGACGCGGCCGCGCAGAAGCACATCGAGGCGGCGAAGCGCGCCTACGGCGTCGGCGAGTTCGACAAGGCCATCGAGGAGTACACGGCCGCGGGGCTGATCGTCGACTCGCCGCTGGTGCTCTACAACATGGCGCAGACGTTCCGCGCCGCGAAGCAGTACGAGAAGGCTATCCGTCAGTACCGGCTGTTCCTCGACCGCGGACAGCCGGGTAGCGAGGTACGCGTCCTGGTGGAGTGCCACATCCGGACGATGACCGCGGAGCTCGAGCACGCCGCGGCGAGCGCGCCGCCGGAGGGGCCGAGCCACGACGGTTCGTCCGCGGCGGAGCCAACGGCCGAGCCGGTGGCGGAGTCGGAGCCTGTCCCGGTGGACGAGCCCGCGCCGAGCCGCTGGACCGGGACACGCAAGGTGTCCGTCGGCGTGGCGGGGCTCGGCGTCGTCGCGGCCGGGGTGGGGGTCGTGTTCGGCGTGCAGTCCGCGGGCTTCAAGGACGACGCCGCCGCGATCTGCCCGAGCAACCCGTGCGCCCGCGCCGACGAGGCCAACGAGCTGAGCGATCGCGCCAGCAGCCGCGCCACCATGGCCAACGTGCTCTACGGCGTGGGCGGCGCGTTCGTCGTTGGCGGCGCCATCCTCTGGTTCGTCGGCGGTCCTGACTCTGATAAGAGTGGTGAGGCCGACGAGACCGCGCACATCCTTCCGATGCTCTCGCCGAACCACGCGGGCATCACCTTCCACACGAGGTTCTGATCATGCGCACCCTCCTGGCCATCCCCCTCCTGCTGGCTGCTTGCACGGGCGGCGATACCTTCACCGCGTTCGACGCGCGCGACGATGACGCCGCCACGGTGGACGGTTCGCCGCTCGATCCCGATGCCACCGCCCCGGATGCGATGCCGGTCGACGCGGCGCCGATCGACGCCGTGTCGGGCACGTGGGGGACGCCGCAGTCCCTCGCGTTGAACACGGACGAGAGCGAGACGATGGCGAAGGCGGCGCCGAGCGCGACGGAGCTCTACTTCGCGTCGCCGCCGAACACGAGCACGGTCGTGCTGGACCTGTACTACGTGACCCGGACGGGACCGTCGTTCGACTGGGGCGGATCGCGCACGGGCGTAGGGGCCCTCAACACGACCGAGACCGAGACCGAGCCCGTCGTTTCGGCGGACGGGCTGGAGATGATCTTCCGTCGCGGAGCCACGCTCTATTCGTCGAAGCGCGCCACGACCGGCAGTGCCTGGGGGGCCGCCACGACGACGGGCCTGTCCGGCTCGCGCCCCGATCTGCTCGCGGACGGGTTGACGCTGTACTACCGCGACACGTCGGCGACCTGTCCGGTGCAGACCTGCCGCGTGAAGGTGACCCGCTCGTCCCCAACGGCGCCCTGGGGCGATCCGGTGGTCGAGTCCATCAGCAACACGGGCGAGTACCAGTTCGTCGACTTCTCCGGCGACGGGCTGCGCGCGATGCTAAGCGGTCCGATCTCGACGACGGTGGCGCCGATCGCGATCGCGTCGCGTGCGACGCTGACGGATTCCTGGGGAGCGCCCGTGGTGCTGTCGGACCTGGCGCTCTACACCGGGATCCGGTGGGCGCATTGGTCGTGGGACGAGACCGAGATGTACCTGGGCTTCACGACCGGTGGGAGTGACATCTATGTCTCGCGCTTCGAGTAGCTGCGTTGCGCTCTGCTTCGCGTTCGCCCTTGGCTGCAAGGGGGGCGAGCGGAAGCCCGCGCCCGCCGCCAAGGCTGACGCGGCGTCGCAGGCGAAGGCGCCGCGGAAGACCAAGATCGAGGTCACACGCGAGCAACTGCTCATGCTCGACGCGGCGCTGGAGAAGCTGCGCGGTGAGATGGAGGTCACGAAGAAGGCAGGTGACTTCGAGGCGCTTGCGGCGATGCGGGACAAGGAGACGGCGCTCTTGAACGCCCTGGAGAAGACCCGCGAGGAACTGCGAGTCCTTGAATTCATGAAGGAAAGGAAAGAGGGGCCAGAGCCAGCGCCCCCGTGACGTCCCGCCGCAGGGGTGTTGAACTTCTGGGATGAAACCGAACGCGATTCCTTGTAGGGTCCGCGGCTCCATGCGTTTCGCAACCTTGGTAACGGTCCTGCTCGTCGCCGCCTGTGGCCGCGGCGTCCCCGACGGCGATGATGATGACGACGCCCCGGACGCCGCCACGGCGCCCGATGCGTTCCGGCCGGACGCGACGATCACGGACTTCTCGCTCGTGTACGCGCACAGCGGCACCGAGCTGTTCCGCCTCGACACGACGACGCTTCAGCCGGTCGTGATCGGGACGTTCACGAACACGGGGACGCAGAGCATCACCGACATCGCGATCGACAAGGACGACAACATGCGAGGGATCACCCTCGACCGCGTCTACACGATCGACGAGTCCACCGGCGATGCGCAGCTGCTGGCCGAGCTCGACCCGGGCGCCCCGAACCTCACGAGCCTCTCGTACGTGCCCGTCGACCTCGCGGATCCCGACGGCGCCGAGCGGCTCGTCGCGGCCGCATACGACGGCACGGTGTACGAGATCGATCCCGCGGACGGCTCGACCACGCCGCTGGGCGTCTACGGCGAGGCCGCGGGTGGCACGATTCGCTCCAGCGGGGACATCGTGGCCGTTCGCGGCCTTGGCATCTTCGCCACCGTCACCATCGGCGACGACCCGTCGCTGCCCGACCACCTCGCGGTCATCGACCCCGACACCTGGGCGGCCACGCCGCTCGGCACCGGGACCGCGTACGACAAGATCTTCGGGATCGGGTTCTGGCGCGACACGCTCTACGGGTTCGTCGACCTGGGCGACGGCGTCGGCGGCACGATCGTGACGCTGGACCCGAACACGGGCGTCGCGACGCCGGTCAACACGGGCGCGATCCGGTGGTATGGCGCGGGCGTCGCGACTGACGCGCCGGTCGTGGACTGAAGCGCGGCGCGCTTGCCGCGCTGATGTAGCGAATGGCAAGCTCGGCGCATTGGACGATGACGCTGGCGCCGGGGACACAGATCGAAAAGTACCGCATTGCGCACCTGCTCGGTGACGGCGGCATGGGCGCGGTCTATGCGGCGGAGCACGTCGTCCTCGGGCGCCGCGCGGCGATCAAGGTCCTGCATCCGCACATCGCGACGAACGCCGAGATCGTCCAGCGCTTCATCAACGAGGCGCTGGGCGCTGCGTCGCTGGATCATCGCAACATCATCAGGGTCCTCGACTGCGGACAGATCCCCGGCAACGGAGCCTGGTACATCGCGCTGGAGTTCCTCGACGGCGAGTCGCTCGGGGCGTACATGCACCGCGCTGGCGGGCCCGTCGAGCTCGCCACGGCGTTGCACATTCTCGTCGAGGCGAGCAACGGCTTGCACGCGGCGCACGAGCGCAACTACGTCCACCGCGACGTCAAACCGGACAACTTCTTCCTCACCAGGACGCAGGATGACCCGATCCGGGTCGTGGTCCTCGACTTCGGGATCGCCAAGCTCAACCAGCCGACGCAAGGGGTGAGCACACGCTCGAACATCGTCATGGGCACGCCGGCGTACATGGCGCCGGAGCAGCTCCGCGACTCGAAGGACGTCGATCGCCGCGCCGACATCTTCGCGCTCGGCGTGATCGCGTACGAGATGGCGACCGGTGTGCGGCCATGGGGCGCGACTACGAGCCTCTACGACATCATCGCGCAGCACACGCAGATGACCGCGCCGCCGGATCCGCGGCAGCTGCGCCCGGATATCCCGCACGCGTGGGCGTCGGTGGTCGGCCGCGCGCTGGAGCCGCAGCCGGAGCGGCGATGGCCGACGGCGAAGGAGTTCGCGTGGGCGCTCGCCGAGGCGACGCCGATGCCCTACTCGAGGAACGGGACGTCGCTGCTGGAGAAGTTCGCGCCGGAGCTGATGAAGGCCTCGAACGACAGCCTCACGGTCGGGCGACCGGTCCCGGCGGAGCTTCGATCGCCGTCTTCGTCGCCGCTGGTGGCGCTGGACTCTGCGCCGCCTCGCCGGCACACCCCCGTGACGGTTTCGGATGGCGTGCCGCGGATGGGCGGGACCGGTGGCGTGGCGCCCCCGACGCAGCCGCTGCCGCCGTCCTCGCTCTCGGGCGTTCCTCATGGCCCGATCTCCACGCTCGCGGCGTCGTCGGGGCAATCGCTCGCGCCGGAGGCCGAGCCGCGTACGCGTCGATGGATCCTCCCCGCCATCGCCTTGGTCGGGCTGGGCGTGGGTGGCGCAGCGGCGCTGCTGTTCGCCAGGGGGGGCGATGACAAGCCGCGCACCGCCGAGCAGGTGCCGTCCGTGGCGGACGCGGCGACCGCTGCGGAGCCCGTGAAGGCGACGACGACCGTCCGGATCGAGACGGAGCCGCCCGGCGCCGACGTTCGGATCGATGGCGTCGCGCGAGGCGCGGCCCCCGTCGACGCCCAGCTCGTCGTCGGCGCGGAGGTGACCGTGCGCGCCGAGCTCCCCGGCTTCGGCCCCGTGGAGGAGCTCATGCGCGTCGAGGTGGGCCTGGCGCCACGACGGCTGACGCTGGCGCCGCTGCCCCACGCCGGCTCGCTTGCAGCGTCGGACACGCCTGACGGAGGCATCGAGGACGCACCGTCGGGCGAGCGGAAGAAGGGGAAGGGCAAGGGGCGCGAGGGCGGCAAGCCCAAGGGGAATGGTGAGGGCACGGGCGCGGGCACAGCGTCGACCGGCACTGGCAGCGGCCAGCCGGGCTTCAACCCCGACGACGTGCTCTGACCAGGCGTCCAGGGCGCGTCTCACCCCGCAGGTGTGGTCCGGGGCGTGTTGACCTTGCAGGTCGATGGGTTGCGAAACCGGCTGCGCGTCGTCGGCGCGCCCGGGCCGCGGCGGCCAGACCGCGTGGTCAGCCTGGCTGGCAAGGCGACGAGCCGTTTGGGCGGATGAACCTTGCCAGCGAGGGATCGAACCGGGCAGCTATCGTACAAGGGCTGTGACGACCGACGACGACGGCGGGTCGGCATGGGCAAGGAAGGACAGGAGACGACGCGATGGCACTGTCAGATCGGGAACCGGACCGCGAGGACGCGACGCACGAGCCGGCGCCGCACGTAGATCGAGCCGCCGGCGCGCAGCGAGACGTCGAGCCCGATCAGGTCGACGAGCTGATGCGCGGGTTCCGCAACGACGCAGCGGCCGCTCAGCACGCGGGCCAGGGCGGCGGCGCCGCGGCCGGAGCCACGGGCACGGCGACGGCGAGCGCGAGCGGCGCCCGGCTCACGGACTTCTCGAACAGCCCGGACCTTGGTGAACAGATCGTTGGTAGCTCCCACGAGCACCAGTTCCTCTTGCCGATCAACCTCCACGCTGACTGGGCGCGGGCCGAGATCGGGTTGAAGGGCGCGGGCTTCACGCTGGACTCGGCGACGCAGGTCTCGCTGTCGCCGACGAGCAACAAGGACTTCTGGACGTGGCACAGCGGGTACTCGCCGCGCATCACGTTCAACCCGACCCGGCCAGGTCGTTACTCGGCGGTGCTGACGGTCGCGGTCGAGTGGCCGGACGGACAGATCGAACGCAAGGCGCTCACGATCACCGCCACGGCTCGGAACCTCGATCAGGTCGGCAAGGACGGGGAGCGTGAGGAGGAGGACTCGCCCGTCGACCGAGCCCAGGCGCGGGACATCGCCGATGGGAAGAAGGTCAGCGACGCGCTGGGCAAGCTGTCGATGAAGGACTCGGTGGCCACGCCACAGCAGACCCGGGACTTCAACATCGCGGTGCAAGAAGCGGCCGGTCGCGCCAAGTACCTCCACGCGGCGCAGGACGCGGGTGTCGAGATCATCCAGGCCGAGGCGTCCTCCTACAAAGAGAAGGCGAAGGAGATCAACAGCTCGTTCTGGAACGACCTGGCGGCCGTTGCCTTGCAGATGGCCGCGGGCGGCGCAGCGAACGCCTTGGCCAAGGCCGTCGCGCCGCGCGTCGTCGCCGCGATGGGCAAGGCCGTTTCGCGGCTCACCTCGCCACGCTCCGAGACGAAGAGCAAGGACGAGATGTCACCGGAAGAGCACTTCCTCGACCAGCTCGAGGCGTCGACCAAGAAGGACGTCGCGGGCGAGTTGCCCAAGCTCGGGTTGTTCACCGGTGACGCGGTGCGGACGGGCATCAAGTTGGTCATGGGCGAGGCGGTCGATGCGCTGACGGGTAAGGGGGAGGCGAAGGGCAGCGGGGCCCGCGCCAAGCGCGCGGGCGCCGGCCACTCCACCAACGGCGAGATCGACTTCTTCGCCGAGCAGCGCGCGGCGCTGCGCACCGCCGGCGCCGGGTATGAAGCGCTGATCTACGATCAGGCGCGCCAGTTCTCGCCCATCGTGGACGTCGCCCCCGTCGAGGCGATCGAGGCCGCCGAGGCGATCGGCGAGGGCTTCAAGGCGGCCGAGCCCGCAGCCGAGCAAGCGCAGGCCAACGCCACGGCGCCACAGTGGATCGCGCTCGTGGCGAGGTCAGAGGTGGGCGAGGACGCGATCGACGAGAAGAAGGATCTCGCGCCGGACGTCGATGCCGAGAGGGTGGTCGACTACACCACCGATATGGCAGGGCTGCGCAGCTCCCACAAGACGGAGGGCAAGGGTGTCCTCGACCTCACGCTCGACAAGGAAGGGCCCGGTGGGCGCGTCGTGCGCGCCCGGTTGCTCGGAATCTCGAGAGCCATCGTGGCTCGCCTCGACGCCGTCCCGCTGCGCGATCTCCGGATCCCGATCCGCCTCATCCTGGGAACCAACCTCGACAAGCCGACGGTCGTCACGATCGACGAGGCGGGCCGGATCCGCGCGAGCGGGGACTACGAGCAGCTCGCCAACCACCACGACGCGGCCGACAGCGCGTCGTCGGAGGCGCAGGCCTACCGCGGCACCGAGGCGCTCGTCGATCGGCTCCTCGACGGCACCCTGGCGAGTCTCGGGGTGACGGTGGAGCACGACGACGGGAGCAAGTGACGTGGCCGCAACCCCGCCTTCCACGCAACTGCGCACGTCGCAAGTCTTGGTCGCGCTGGCGTCGGTGTGCGCCGCGCCCGGGTGCTCGTCCGGCCGCTCGGCCCCGCCCCGCGCTGAGGCGTTCCCTCACGTTCCACTCCAGGGCCGGCTCCATCACATCGACATCGTCGAGGACGACCAGGGGCAGACCTGGTTGGCCAAGGGCACGAGCTTGTGTCGCCTGAAGGGGCAGACGCTCGACTGCGTGGAGGTCCCCGTCAAGCTCGATCCCGACGCACGGATGCAGTTGCTCCAGCCGGGGCAGGGAGCGGCTCCGGTGGTCTGTGTGCCGGACTCCGCCGCCGATCGCAGCACCGGAGCGGCCGCGCCGGCGAAGTACGTGCGCGCTTTCACGTGGGAGGTGGTGGCTCGCTCGGCCGAGGCCTGTCAAAGCGGGATCGCGTGGGGCGATGGTTCGATCTGGACGCTCGATGGGAGCACCTTCGTCGAGCGTGCTGGCGACGCTGCGACAAAGGTGTCTGGCCAGCCCGCTGGGCGGAACCACCATCTGGATGCCGGCGGCGTGTGGTGGCTCGGCGACGGTGTCTATGCGGCGGCGCTGTCCCGCCAGGCGATCCTCGATGGCGGGCGTCGGGTCTCGCCCGCCGGGCTGTCAGCGGTCCCCCTGTGTCGGGCGGGTGACCGCTACTTCCTCGACGACAAGCTCGGCGATCTCAAGGCCGCACCTGCTGGTCGCGAGGCGCGCGACGAGGCGCTCTCGACTATCCGCGACGGGCGCGGCCATGGAAGTGAGTTGCTCGTGGTCGACGGCACCTCGGGGCAGGTGGTCGCGCGGCATCCTCCTTACCGGACGCGGAAGGATCCGGTGTGCCGACCGCTCCGGCAAGGCTGGCTCGACTACCGCGACCGGCGCGTGGAGGGCGTGTTGTGCGCCGGGACCACGTGCGAGAGCGTGGACTTTCCGACCGCGCCAGGAGAGGGCCTGCTCTACGGCGACGTTGGCTTGATCGACGCTGGACTGGTCGTCGTCGAGCGGCTGGATCCCGCCGATGAGCTTCGGGTGTCGATCGCGGACGCGGAAGGGATCCGTGACGTGCGGCGCTACCGCGACGCCGAGAGTCGCTTCTACGGGGGATCGTATCTGAGGATCCGGAGAATCGCGGCCGGCGCCCTGGTCGTGAGCGACGCCGCGATCGCGGTGCTCGACCAGGGAGGGCGCCCGCTGCAGCTTGCCGTTCGCTGGCAGGGCGCCGGAGCCGTGGCGCCATGACGGAGCTGGCCCTGATCGAGCCCTACCGGGACGCGGCCGAGCACGCGCGCGACGAGCTCACGCTCGTCGGGCTGCTCGCGAGCCGCGCTGTCCAGCGCGGTCGAGCCACCGCATGGGTCCCACGCGCGCCAGGTGCGGACGAGCCCCACGACGCGGCCGACATCGAGGCCGCGAGCCGTAGTCTGGTCGCGACGATCGAAGGCAAGCTCGCGGCCTGCCGTGCGGGCGGCATGGCGCTGCCCATGGATCTGCTCCGGCAGCGGCTTGGCTTGAGCTTCGGCGAGCAGCGCGCGCTGTGGGCGCTGATCGGCCACGACGTCGACCCGCGCGTGCGCCAGGTGCTGCGGACGCTCGCGACCGAGACGGGGCGCGGGACGTCCGTCGGCGCGCTCCTCGCGATGATCTACGACGGCAGCCGATCGGGACTCGGGATCGTCGAGCTGAGCCGGACCGGTCGCCTTGCGGAGGCGCGGCTCATCGAGCTGGAGGAGCCCTCCGCGGGGGAGTCGCCGTTCAGCGAGCGGCGGCTCTGGGCGTGCGAGCGCACGCTGGAGCTCGCCTTCGGTGTCGTGCGGCTGGATCCTGCGATCCGCTCGTTCGCGCGTCTCGTCGACGAGCTGGAGCCGGCGGTAGAGCTGCTCATCGCGCCAGCGGTCCGGTCGGAGCTCGCGGACCTCGCACGCGAGGCCGTCGAGGCGGCGCGCGCTGGCGTGACGAGCGCGGCGGTCGTCTTGCGCGGCGCGGAAGGCGCGGGTCGGCGGTCGCTCGTGCGCTCAGGGCTCGGCCCGCTTGGCGTGCCGTTGATCGAGGTCGACTGTGGCGCCTTGCCGGCCGGTGCTGCGCCGATCGACGCGGCGCTTGCCGCGACGCTGCGCGAGGCTCGGATCTTCGGCGCGGCGCTCGTGTTCGTGAGCGATGGGCGGACGGAGCTGGCCGGGGCGCTGGATCGTGCGGGGCTATCGACGCTGCCGCACCCCGTGTTCCTCCTGGTTCCGCCCGAGGCGGCGGTGCCACGCCTCGCACGAGGCTGCACGTGCATCGACGTCCCCGTTCCCGACGAGGCGGGGCGGCGTGCGCTGTGGAAGCGCGGCCTCGCCGCGCTGCCAGCGGGCGAGATCGACGTCCTCGCGGCGCGGTATCCGATCACGGGCGGCGCGATCCTGGCGGCGGCTGGTGGCGCCACCGCTCGGGCGGCCGCGCACGGACGCACGCCGGCCGTGGTCGACGCGCACGCAGCCGTGCGCAGCGCCATCGACACCCGTCTCGGCGGCCTCGGGACCCGGGTCGGCGTCGTTCAAGACTGGAAGGATCTCGTCCTTCCCGAGGATGCGATGGCGGAGGTGCGCGAGCTGATCGCGCGGCTGCGACACCGGCGTCAGGTCATGGAGTCGTGGGGGTTCGGGCGCAAGCTCGCCACGGGGCGGGGGCTCTCGGCGCTGTTCAGCGGTCCACCGGGGACGGGCAAGACGATGGTCGCGGGCCTGATCGCGGGTGACCTCGGGCTCGACCTCTACCGCGTCGACCTCTCGCGGATCGTCTCGAAGTGGGTGGGCGAGACCGAGAAGAACCTCGCGTCGCTGTTTGCGGCGGCCGAGTCCGGTCACGCGATCCTCCTGTTCGACGAGGCCGACTCGCTCTTCGCCAAGCGAACGGAGGTGAAGTCCGCCAACGACCGCTACGCCAACCTCGAGGTGAACTACCTGCTCCAGCGGATGGAGGAGTTCGCGGGCATCTCGATCCTCACGACCAACCACGACGCCGCGATCGACGACGCGTTTCGCCGTCGCTTGTCGTTCCGGATCGAGTTCCCGATGCCTGACGCCGAAGAGCGGGTGTGTCTGTGGCGTGCGCTCATCCCCGACGAGGCCGCGGTCGCCGCGGACGTCGACTTCGAGGTGCTCGCCGAGCGGTACGAGTTGAGCGGCGGCCACATCCGCAACGTCGTGCTCCGCGCCGCGTATCGTGCTGCCGACGATGGGCGCGACATCGGGATGGAGCACCTCGTGCGCGCCGCCGCGCTTGAGTGCGCCTCGATGGGCAAGGTGACCTACGGGTTGCATGGCCGGTAGGTTCGGAACGGCAGGCCGCGGCTCTGGCGCCGCACGAATCGCTCGGCGGTGCCTGGCAGATCACCCGGCCGAGCGAGATTGGCGGCTCCCTTAGCTTAGCGACCGGTGGCTGAACGCGGGTTGCCCACGAAGTGGGCCTCGCCCCCCCAACGATCTACTTGCAGTTGCAGCCCCGCACACCCGTCGCGAGCGTCCATCCGGAAGGCGTGTCATCGAGGCGCACAGTCTGCTTGGGGGCGCCGCCGCCACGGCACAGCGTGCAGACACGCGCCTTCTGACCGAGGAAGGCTGGTCCCGGCCGCTTCTTGTAGTTTCCGTCGCTCCTAACCCACACGACGTTCGGGGCCGCCTGGGACACGGTGATGTACGCAGCCTTGTTCGCCTCGGATCCGTGGTGCGGTGCCGTCAGAGCGAGCGTGCGGCTCGATCCTGGAACGCCGCCGCACGCCAGATCGGAGTCGGCCGCGAAGACCACGGGCGAGTCGACGTCCGTTTCGGGTGCAAGGAACACCAGGGACTCCCGGTTCGCAACGCTGAGAGCCAGGAATCGAAGCGCGCCGAGCTTCCGCCGCGCGTGCGACTTGGTCAGTTCAACCGAGTTGAGCGGCTGAAGGAACGGTTCGCCGCCAGAAGGTGACGCTCCGTTCTTCACCTCGTCGAAGTCGAACCATCGAAGCCGTGCCCCATGGTGATGCGCAGCGCGCGCGACGTCGCGGATGCGAACCGCCGTCTGGACGGCTTCGATCCATAGCTGCCACTTGGAGGCACCGGCGCCGTGGCACCAAGGCCACGCGTCATCCCATCGCAACCAGCCAGGCGGACGCACCGATGAGCTCAGAAGGTCCGGCTCAAGGCCTCCTTCGTGTTCCAACGCCGAGTTGAGCATCTCGGGATCGAGCGTCTCGGGATCGAGATCCGTCGTCGAGTCTCGTCGAGATCCGTCGGCTTCAGCGACCTTCTCAAGGTCCGAACCTTCTTCCGCATCGTGGACATCGCAGTAAAGCTCTAGGAGGAAGGCCTCCTGGTCACGACACAGATCCGCGAGGCGTGAGGACCAGCGTCCGGGAAGCCAGACCTCGCGGACGGGTACGAGCGACGACTCGAGCAGCCCGATGAGGCCTTCGGCATGGTCGGCGTCGGCGTGGGTGCACGCGACGACATCGATGTGCGACGTAGCGGCGGAAACCTGGCCCGCGATCGGAGCCCGGGCTCGCCCTCCATCGACAAGGACGGTCTTCCCGTCGGCTCGCTCCAACAGGAATGCGTCGCCTTGTCCAACGGGTAGCGCGGTGAGCCTGGCCACTGGCCGACTGTACGATCGCGACCGTGATCCCGTCGATGGCTCGGTGGAGGCCAGCCGCTCGACGGTCGTCCCGCAAGTCGGGCCGGGCGAGCAGCGCGTCGATCGCCTTCCCAATCATCCCCGTCCGGCTCTAGAATCCGAGCCGGCGTGACGCCTCGTCTATGGCCTCGAGCTCGGCGGCGGTCATTCCGAGCGGCAGGGAGCGTCGAGCGTCGGGACCCGACGCGGCCCGACGCGGTCACGGTTGCCGCCTGCCGTGCGCATCGACGGGACCTGGTCCTGCCGGTCGTTCTCGAGCAGGAACCGCGCAATCGCTGCACGGTCGAGATCGCGGTCCCGCGCCAACCGTCGTCGTCGTTCCACGTCAGCAGCGGGAAAGGGTCGCACTGTATCGGCGTGGTCACGTGGTTCTCAGTCGGCCGAGCAGGGAGTACGCGAGTGCGTTGAGCTCGCCTCCCACGGCGCCTGGAGCTGCGGCGTCCTCAGGTTGCGGGAGGCTTGCCGCCGCGCTTCTCGCCCCCCTCTTTCACCTCGATGCGCTTGTTGGCGAAGAGGTACAGGATCATCGGTGGTCGTCGCTTGTGGATGAAGTTGTCGAGCCAGCCGTCGCCGTAGGCGTCGAGGAAGATCTCGACCATGTCGGCCGCGCTCAAGCCCTTGCCGCGGATGATGAGCAGGACCGCGCCCGACGCCTTCCACGCCGCGCGTTCGGCTGGGTTGGACTTGATCGCGACGTCGCGAGTGACGATCACCCAGCCCTTCTCAGCGACGGCTGGGATCCACACCGCGTCCTCGGTGCCGGCGGGGAACACGTCGCGGTGCGAGATGCAGGCGACCCCCTTCGCCTTCAGCGGGCCGATGAGATCAGGACCTGCGAGGTTCTCGTCGAAGTAATAGCGAAGTGATTCACGCCGCCTGCGCGACACCGAGGCTCCACCGGATCACGCCGTTCACGCTCGTCTCGGGGAGGTCGTAGTCCCTGCTCAGCGCCTTCGGATCCTCGCCGGCCAGGTATCGGTCGACGAGCACGTCGATCTTCACACCGCTGCCGACCACTGTTGGCCTCCCGAACGCGCGACGAGGGTCGAGCGCGATGACCCGGGCCTCCTCGGGATCCTTCCACCACGGGTAGAGCCGGATCGGCATGTCGTTATCGTCGAGATCGACCCGTTTGAGCCGGGCCGCGACGACCTCGCGGATCGCGAGCTGGCCGTGCTGCGTGACGTCCTCCAGCTCGCCGGTCGCGGTCTCGATGAAGATCCGACCGCCATCGGAGTGGAAGACCTGCGTGAGCAAGGGGCGCTCGCCGCCGACGCGCTTGAGCGCCTCGCGGACCTTGGACAGCGGGACCTTGAACGTTCGCGTCAATGACGCGAGCACGTAGCCCTCGATGAGGTTGTTCCAGGTCAAATGCCCCGTTGCCCTGTCCGGGCTGATCAGCGGTGGCATCCTCCTCGAGCCACCGCGCACGGCGTAACGCTTGCGGCCGATCCATGCCGCGAGGGTCGACGGGGGCACGCGCAGATAGACCGATGCGTCCGCGACGCTGTAGGCGGGCAGCTCGCGCGGATCTCGCCCACCGTAGAGCTTGAGGTGTCGGTCCACGACCATGTCGTACCATGCCGGGATCCTCGCTGCGGGGCAGTTCTCGGTGACGAGATCCGGAGGCCCCTCGAGGGGAACGCGCACCGCGCCTCAGGGCGGGCGGGGCGCGCACCCGACTTTGGCCCGGTCCTGGATCGACCCGGTCACGGCGCTCACCACCGACGACGAATCGCCCACTTGCGCGTGGCAAAGTTTTGCCACGACGCACCGCCACCGGTGCCCATCGGCGGAACACGCCGGGAGATCGGAGGGCCTCAAACCCGCGAGATGGTTGCAAGGTTGCGCGACCTCTGAGGTTCGCGTCTCCACCTCGCAGGGTTCGAGTCCCTCCGCCGGAGC